>JAUVII010000210.1 GCA_030592845.1 Candidatus Krumholzibacteriia bacterium
CGCTAAGTTCTCATGAGACTGCTGTGATTATATCACATATTGTGGTTAAAAATTGTCCGATTCCTCATGGCTGAGTTTGACCCTGGGTTTCCGGTTGGAATATTAATTGCATCAGAGGAATGTGGATCTCTTGTCCTTGATTAATCCAACTGTCCAAGGAGATGTCATGAGACATTCCAGAGCATTTCCCGCCCTTCTGGTCCTACTCTTGATTGCATTCAATGGATGCGGCGATTCAGACGATCCGGCCAAGCCCACCAACGGGAATGATGATGCGGTTTTGACCGCCGGATTTGAGGCCACAACCTCCTTCGATGCCATTCCCGGGACGGCCATCGACGCCGCGCAGGCTTTGCGCATCTACTATGGCCACACGTCCCACGGCAGCCAGCTGATGACCGGCCTGAATTTACTTTCCACGGGCGAACCCCTGTACCCTCTTCCGTCGGTTACCGAAGTCAGCGGGGATCTGGGTCACAACGGCGATTTGACCTGGGAAGGGACCACCCGGGCCCTTCTGGAAAACCACGCCGACGATTACGACGTGGTGATCTGGTCCTGGTGCGGAGGGTGTTCGGACAACACGCCCGAGGGCGTCGATACTTACCTGCAGGCCATGAGCGGTCTTGAGAGGGACTATCCCGGCATCACCTTCATCTACATGACCGGCCACCTGGACGGCAGCGGCCCGGACGGCACCCTCTACGCCAACAACAACCGGATCCGCGCCTATTGCGATCAGAACGACAAGTTCCTCTTCGATTTCGCGGACATCGAAAGTTTTGATCCGGACGGCAACTACTACCCGGACGAATCCGACGTCTGCAGCTGGTGTTCCGATTGGTGCGATACGCATGATTGCCCGCCCGACGTTAGCTGCGCCCACTCCCACTGTTTCAACTGTTACCAGAAAGGAAAAGCCTTCTGGTGGCTGCTGGCGCGGGTCGCCGGTTGGGAAGGCTAGTTTGCCAAGAGAAAACAGGATGACGCCCCCCTTCCCTGTGGTATCATTGGAAGGGAGGTAAGAGGGATGAGTCTTGAACTGAAGATCAATTCCGTCCCCATCGAACTGGGCGGAATCGCGGATATCGACGCATTGGGCCAGGCGGATTTCCAGAAATCCGGCCCCCTGCGCAAACTTTTCAACAACCAGCCCCTGGGCCAGACACTCTACTGGGCCGACAACTGCAAGCTGGAATGTTTCGATGAAGAATTCTGCATCTATCCCTGCACCCACGGATACCTGAACCGCGACCGCCAGTGGAAAACCCGCGGCGCGTTGTACCTGGATGAAGGCAAGGTTCAGAAACTGGAGTTCCAGGTGGTCGACGGCAAGTATGCCGCCTCCAGTTTTCTCGACCGGTTCGTGGAGGCCTGCAGCGGGGTTCTGGGAAATCCCGTGGAAAACTCCCGCTTGTTGACCCGCTGGGCCAACGGCGCCACCGTGGTGACGAGTATCCTGCATCCCGACAAGGTCAACGCTGATTTTCTGCTGGAACTCAAGGAGTCTTGAGAATCTTTTCCGCGTACCCGACCCCCGCCTCGACCGTCGTGAACTTCCCCTCCAACTGAGCCTCGTAGCATTTCTGCAGGATGGCGCCGAAGTTCGGGCCCGGATGCTGACCCAGGGCTTTCAGATGGCGGCCCTGCACCAGCGGCTCCGGTGGGTGGTTTTCGATTTCCAGGCGTCGGGCGCCCTCCAGCAGCCAATCCCCCGCGGGATAATCGTTGGTCTTCAGCGGCGGCCGGCCCAGGACATCGGCCCGGGCCACGCGGACCAAACGGTCGATACGCCCGACCCGCGCCGCCAGACGCCGAATCGCCGCGTCCGACGCGTTCGCCTTGAAAAGGGTTGAAGGTCGCATGTGTTCGCCCACCAGGGGCTTCACTTCGGCCAGAAGTTTGCGATGATTGGTCATCCGGCCCAGGAATTCCCCGGTCAGGTCCACTCCCCGCTGTTCATGCCCAAGCGACCGGATCACGCCGTCCTTGTCGGTGGTGGTGGCGGGCTTGCCCAGGTCGTGGCACAACACCGCCAGGCCGACCACCAGATCCTCCCAGGGATGTCCGATTTTTTCGGCGGCGAAAACGTCCAGGCAGTGCAGGGTATGAATCCAGACATCGCCTTCGGGATGCCACTTTGGATCCTGGGGAACACCGGGCAGCGCCGCCAGCTCCGGGAAGTATTGCAACCATCCGCAGTCTTTGAGAAAAGCCAGCCCCCGCGAGGGCACCTTGCCGAGGGTGATGAGTTTGGACCACTCCCCGAAAATCCGTTCACTGGTCAGCCCCTCGGGTTCGATTTTCCGGCAGAGGGCCACTGTTTCAGGGACGACTTCAAGATCGAAGCGGGCGGCGAGCTGCATGCCGCGAAGAACACGCAGAGGATCCTCACCAAAGGCGGGCGAAGTGTGGCGCAGCTTGCCGGCGGCCAGGTCTTCCAGTCCCTCGAAGGGATCTTCCACCTCACCGGTCAAAGGATCGAAATAGACAGCGTTGAGGGTGAAGTCGCGCCTGGCTGCGGCTTCCGGCAGTGGCATGCCGGGATCCGAATGGACCTCGAACCCTTTGTGACCCAGGCCGATCTTAGCTTCGCGCCGGGGCAGGCCCACATCGATGGGCCATCCGCGCAGTTTGAGGATGCCGAACGACTGCCCCACCAGGTTCAGTTCGAATTCCGCGTTCAGGACCGTGTGCAGATCCGCCGCCGGCAGTCCGAATACTTCAAGATCCAGGTCGCCCGGTGTCAGCCCCAGGGAGAGATCGCGCACCACCCCTCCGACCAGCCAGGCCCGGCCTCCCGCCGCGGCGATCGTCCGGCAGACCCGGGTCAGCACCGCGACGAGCTCCTCGTCGAGCAGATCCAGGTTGAGGTTTTGGCCGTCGAATCGGTGGGACATGAGTTCTGCCGGTTTTCTTTACGCGGATCAACCGCCGACATACCTTGCAACGGGGCGCGGTCCCGTATCAAACCGAAGGGGCGCGCCGCAATTTGGCAGTGTCAGCATAGCCCCCTGGACCCAAAAAGGAAACTCCGTCTTGACCGGCACCGACCGCCCGACCTTTGTGGACAACATGCCGCGCGCCATCGCCTGGATGGTTCTGTCCGGCCTGTGCTTCGCCCTGATGGGAGCGGCAGTGAAAATGGCGGGTGACGTGCCGGTGACCACGAAGGTTTTCTTCCGCAACCTGGTGACCCTGGGGATCACCGGCATCGTGGCGGTGAATATCCGCGAAAACCCCTTCGGACGAACCCCCCACGCCCGGCTCCTGATCGGAAGATCATTGTGCGGACTTGCCGGGGTGCTGCTGTATTTCCTGGCCCTGAGCAGATTGAACTTGGCCGATGCTTCACTGCTGAACAAGACCTCACCGTTTTTCGTGATGGTATTCGCGGTCGTCCTGTTGAAGGAACCCTTTGACCGTCTTATCGTCCCCGCGCTGATCGCCGCTTTTGTCGGCGCCCTGCTGGTGATCAAACCCAGCTTCGACTATGAACTGCTGCCCGCGGTCGGCGGATTTTTCTCGGGTATGTTCGCGGCCCTGGCCTACATCCTGGTTCGCTCCCTCAAGGGACGCGAGAGTCCCAACCGGATCATCTTCACCTTTTCCCTGGTATCGACCCTGGCCACGCTTCCGTTTTTGATAGTCTCGCCGCCCCAGCCCACCACCGGCCAGTGGCTGGCTCTGGTTGGCACGGGTGTTTTCGCCGCCGGGGGGCAGTACGGCCTGACCTACGCCTACCATCACGCGCGCGCGTCCCGCATCTCGGTGTTCACCTATCTGCACGTGCTGTTCGCCCTGGTGGTGGGATTCGTGATCTGGGACGAACGCCCGGACGCGGCCAGCATCATCGGCGGACTGCTCATTATCGGAGCCGCGGTCTACACCCATCAGCTGGGACGCCGCCGATCCCCTGCCCTTTCACGCCCCCGGGGAGATGTCTGATGGAATTCACGATCGCCATCGTTCTTCTTGTCCTGGGCCTGGGACTGGTCGCGGGTTTCACTGCGGGGTTCGTGGGTGTCGGGGGCGGCATCATCATGGTGCCCATCCTGCTCGAATTGTTCCGCAGCTGGGGCCTGCCGGATGAAAGCGTGGTGCAGGCGGCGATGGCCACTTCGCTGGCGGTGGCCGTGTTCAGTGTCAGTTCGTCGATCGTCAGGCACTCGCGTCAAAGGCGGGTGCTCTGGCGCCTGGTGCCCTACCTGGCTCCCGGTAGCATTGCCGGCGGATGGTTGGCCGCGCGGCTCGCCGTTATACTCCCCGGTCTGGTCCTGCAATTGGTTCTGGCCGGGTTGATGACCCTGGCCGCGCTGCGGATGCTCACCGAAAAAGATATCGCCGAACGGGATGATTATCGGTTTAGCTGGTGGCAGGGACTTTTGGTGGGAGGCGGTGTCGGGCTGGTCGCCGGGATGAGCGGGTTGGCCGGCGGCGTGGTCCTGGTGCCGGCCCTGGCCCTGATCCTGGGGGTACCCACCGGGTGGTTGGCCGGCACATCCTCGGCCGTGATCGTGTTCAGCGCCCTGGCCGCCGCGCTGGGCTACCTGACCTCGACTCCACCCATCGCTTTAGGTGCCGGTTTCCACGGTTTCACCTGTCTGCCGGTGGCCGGGTTGCTGGCTGTCACCGCCATTCCGGGCGCCCAGTTGGGAGCCTGGACCAACAGACGTACAGGTTCGGTGTTGTTCCGCAGGGTTTTCGCGGTCCTGATGCTGGTGGTGGTGATCCGGCTGGTCACCAGCCGGTAGCAGGGTTGGACATTGTGCGTGAGTATCTTTCCGGGGATTGCGTTTTTGAGTTTTAAGGCCGCTCAGGGTGCAAATTGCACCCTGAGCGGACCCATTAATCAAAAACTTTAGGGGCCTATCTTTTATTCCTGGTTCTGCAGCAGCAACAGCCCTGTCCGCTTGCCGTTCATCCGCAGGATGTCCGGATGATCGGGATGGGTGTCGGACCCCTGCTCGATTATATAGACGACCTCGGACGGCTTGAGTGCGGGTTTGCGCGCGAAAAGCTTGCCCGCCAGGTTGCAGACGTTGGGCGAGGCCATCGAGGTGCCCGACATCTTCATGGTTTCCCCGCCCGGGACGTAGCTTTCCACCTGAAAACCGATGGCGTAGACCCTTACGTTTTCGCCGCCGCTGGTGAAACTGGTCGGGTCGCCCGCCTGATCCAGGGCGCCCACGACCATGATGTTCGGCAGGTTGAAACTGGAGGGAATCACCACGTCGAACTCGACGTCGTTGTCGTCATTGCCCGCGGCGGTCACGAACAGGATGTCGGGTGAATCGACCATCGCCTGGTGCAGGCCGTCCTTCAGGATACCGATCATTTCCTTGGC
>JAUVII010000050.1 GCA_030592845.1 Candidatus Krumholzibacteriia bacterium
AGCGTGCGCGCGGGGGCCTTCTTGCCCAGGTTTTCCTGAATGACCGGTCCGATGGGCGTGGCCGGCTCGACGGGAGCTTCGCCGCGTTCTGCGGGCACGGCCCGGGCCACAAAACTCTTGCTGTTCGCCAGCCAGTTGTAGGGGCGGCCGTAGACTCCGTTGAGAACCATGTCCTCGGGAGTCACACGCACGGCCTCGCCGTTTTTCAGTTCGGCGTACCACAGGCTCAGCTGGTCTTCGGAGTTGACCACGAAGCCGATGCGTTTGCCGTTGGGTGCCCAGCTGACGCCGGTGAGGCGGGCTTCTTCCGGTAGTCCGGTGACCTTGATTTCCTTGCCGTCGGACAGGCGCTGGAAGGTCAGGCCGTTCAGGCTGCGCGCGCGGCTGGGGCCGTTGCTGCGGGGATTGATGCGCAATCCCGCCAGCCGCAATTCGGGCTGGGCCACCTCGGAAATGGGAGGATATCCCGGGCGTTCGAGAAACAGCAGCCACTCGTTGTCGGGACTGAGATAGACACCGGGAGTGGGCGGCGCGTCGATGATGTCGGCCAGAACCTGGGGAGGCATCTGGTAGGCGAGGGCGTCACCCTCGGCCAGGGCGGGCGCCGCCATGAGCAGCAGCAGGGGAATCAGGAAAACGGTTCGACGCATCGGGGAATCTCCTCGGTTCGGGAACGGGCCAGGAAGTCAACAGCATAGCCTTTTACGTATCCAAAGGGAATCTACGAATCCGGTCCCCAAATCGTTTCCATTGAGGCTGAGATTTTTTCAGGCGCGGGAGCCGATTATATTGTGGAACCGAAGGAGCAATTGTTCGATGATGTCGAAGCCTAACCACCGAAAGGAATCATCATGGCCGATGACAGCAAGATGAATCGCCGCGAATTCGTGCAGCGCGCCGGATTTTTCAGTCTGGCGGGCGTGGCGGCCGTGGTCCTGCCGGCATGTGTTGGCGACCAGGCCGAGGAATTGGCCGCCAAACCCCACAGCGCTATCCAGGCGGCCAGGGAAGCCGCCGATCCCTGCAACGACACCTCGCAATTGAGCCCGGGTGATATGGCCACCCGGACCACCTTCAAATACGAACTGCGGGCCAAGGATCCGACCAAACTCTGTGTCACCTGCAATTTCTGGATTCCCGACCCCAGGGAAAGCATTTGCGGGACCTGTACGCTGGTCAAGGGGCCGGTTCATCCCAAGGCCAGTTGCATGTCCTGGGCTGCGAAGGTCAGAACCTGATCCATGAATCCACTAGGGAATCTGACGAGCAAATACATGCGATCAGGTCCGCGGCCGGATGCCTCGACACCTCAATATGTGATCTTGATGGTGCTGAACATCGGGCTGTGGGTGGCAATCGGTGTTTTCGGCGGGATGGTGCTGGCAATGTTCATCTTCGCCCTGGAGCCGCGGGGGCCGGACCGCGGGCAGGTGGCCCTCATCGTGCTGGCGGGTTTTATCCTTTTGGCCACCCTGACCGGCCTGGTGATATCGGGGACGGGGTTAAAACGGCATTTTTCGTTGAAAAAGGCCAACAAGTCATCCTGAATCCCACCAATCATTGTAATTAATATGGTTGTGCCTCTGAAATTGTGTTTGGTCTGCTTTTTCCCATTGCAGGACTCTCGGTTGCTTAACTCATTTGTTATCAACAGCTTGTGTTTTTTAAAGTACCCCCGGGGGCACTTTCTTGAGCTATGTTGTTTGTTTTCAATATATTAAATTTTCAATTTGGCCATTTCTGTATTATTTGACAACATATTTATTGTCAACATAGGGACTATGACAACATATATATTGTCATTAGAGGCCCCCCCGGGGGGTTTTAATGAAATTATATCCAATATCCCAGGGGGCCTGGAACCGTCGAAAAGGCGCTGGTCTGGCCAGACACAATTTCGGAGGCACAACTAAAAAATAATGAAAACCATTTTTAATATTGCGGATCAATATCCTACAATGTTAGTATGGATTGCGGCTAACTGATTTTCATTCTCATTCAAGTGTTAAGAGTGCGTTCCGAAGGTTTTGCAACCCGAAGCCGGTGGAATGGAGTTATCGGCAACCCGTCAGGGGGCCCTCCGCCAACGTGTGTTGCCGACGGACGACAATTAGGCGAGTGAGAAAATGACCTGTGGGGAAGTGGTGAAGAAGATGATGTGGAAAATGATTAAACAGACAACGGTCGCCATGGTGATGGCGATCTTTTTTGCCGTCCCGGTGGCTGCCCAGCTCAACGAGGACGTCGTCGAATTCACGGAACACCTGGGCGAGTTTGTTCCCGGTGACATCACCCTGCGTGATGAAAACGGCGAGCTTGTCGTGCTGTCCGACTTCGTGGACCGGCCCACCATCGTTTCGATGGTCTATTTCGAGTGCCCGGGCATTTGCACGCCGCTTTTGAATGAAGTGGCCGACATTTTGGGCAAGAGCAACCTCGATCCGGACAAACAGCCGTTCCAGCTGCTGAGTGTCAGTTTCGAACCCAAAGACACGCCGAAGATGGCCCGTCAAAAGCAGGAGAACTATCTCAAGCTGGTCGGGCGTGAGCTGCCCGAGAATACCTGGCGGTTTTTTACCGGCGACCAGGAAAACATCGACAAGATGACCGCCGCGCTGGGTTTCGCCTACAAGCGAGCGGGCAAGGAATACACGCATCCGGGCGGCCTGGTGATCCTGTCGCCGGACCGGAAGATCGTCCGCTATCTGTACGGTCTGCAGTTTCTGCCCTTCGATTTCCAGATGGGCGTCTACGAAGCGTCCACGGGCACGGTGCGGCCGACTACCGCGAGGCTGCTGAACTTCTGCTTCAGCTACGATCCGGTGGGGCGGACCTACGTTTTTAATCTCGCGCGGGTGATCGGCACCGTGATGATCATCTCCATTGTTTTCTTTATTGGATTCCTCGTTTTCACCACCCGCGGCAAACGCGGGAGGAAGGCTGTGCCCGATGGCTCATAGCAATGCCGCCGCCACGGGGGCTTACGGCACCACCGGAAGCTACCTGAACACACCGGCGGGGGGCGGTCTGAAGAGCTGGCTGACCACCGTTGACCACAAGAAGATCGGACTGATGTACGCCTCGGCGATGTTCACCTTCTTTCTGGTGGGCATGTCGCTGGGTTTCCTGATCCGTCTCGAACTTCTCGAGCCGGGCACGCAGTTCGTCAGCGCCCGGGCCTACAACTCGATCTTCACCCTGCACGGGGTGATCATGATCTTCCTGTTCATCGTGCCCGGCATTCCGGCCATCCTCGGCAACTTCATTCTGCCGTTGCAACTGGGCGCGGACGACGTGGCCATGCCCCGGCTGAACCTGGCGAGCTGGTACGTGTACATGACCGGGGCGGTGATGGCCCTGGCCTCGCTGGTGACGGGCGGTGGATTCGCGGACACGGGCTGGACCTTCTACGCGCCGTATTCCCTGAACACCAACACCAACGTTTCGCTGGCGGTGCTCGCGGCATTCGTGCTGGGCTTCAGCTCCATCATGACGGGCATGAATTTCATCACCACCATTCACCGGCTGCGCGCCCCGGGCATGGGCTTTTTCCGGATGCCATTGTTCTGCTGGGCGCTGTACGCGACCAGCTGGATCCAGGTCATCGCCACTCCGGTGATCGGCATCACCCTGCTGCTGGTGGTCATGGAGCGCACCCTGGGCATCGGATTTTTCGATCCGGCTCGCGGCGGCGATCCGATTCTTTACCAGCACCTGTTCTGGATCTACTCCCATCCCGTGGTCTACGTGATGGTGTTGCCGGCGATGGGCATCATTTCGGAAATTCTACCGGCCTTTTCCCGGCGTACGATTTTCGGCTACAAGGCCATCGCCATTTCGTCCATGGCCATCGCGGTGGTCGGTTACCTGGTGTGGGGACATCACATGTTCACCGCCGGCATGAGCGACACCGCGCGCTGGGTGTTCAGCCTGCTGACCTTTTTCGTGGCCATCCCCACCGGGGTGAAGGTCTTCAACTGGATCGCCACCCTTTACCGGGGCTCGATCGAGATCCGGGTGCCGCTGCTGTACGCGGTGGGCTGGATCTTCCTGTTTTCCATCGGTGGGTTGACCGGGCTGGCTAACGGGGCGCTGTCGACGGACATCCATCTGCATGATACGGCCTACATCGTGGGTCACTTCCACTACACGATGTTCGGCGGCGCGGCCATCGGCATGTTTGCCGGGCTGCACTACTGGTGGCCCAAGATCTGGGGCCGCATGTACAACGAGAAGGTCGCGACCACGGCCTGGGTCCTGATCATGGTCGGCTTCAACCTGACGTATTTTCCCATGCTGATCCTGGGCATCAAAGGCATGCCCCGACGCTACCAGGACTACCTGCCCCAATTCCATGACTTGAACTTCCTGTCGACCATCGGTTCCTGGATCCTGGTGGCCGGGCTGCTGACGATGATCATCAACCTGATCCGGGGCGCCCGAAGCGGCAGCCCCGCGCCGGACAATCCCTGGGGCTCGACCACGCTGGAGTGGCAGACCACTTCGCCGCCGCCGCTGCTGAACTTCGCGACACCGCCCGAGGTGACCACCGGTCCCTATGATTTCACGGAAATTCTCAGGCAGAATAACGTGGAGGCGGGGAAGTAATGAGTTCTGATATCTCTCACGCCATCGATCAGGCTCCGGGCCATGTGGTCCATACGGATCCCGAAACCGGCAAGACGGGCATGTGGCTGTTCCTGTTCACGGAACTGCTGCTGTTCGGCGGGCTGTTCCTGATCTACGGGGTCTACCGGTCGATGAACGAAGGCGCCTTCCACCACGCGGCCGCCGAGCTGAACGTGGCCATGGGGGTGACCAATACCATCGTGCTGCTGACCAGCAGCCTGACGATGGTCATGGCGGTCAGCGCCCTGCAACGGAACCAGGTGAAACGCAGCCTCGGCTTCCTGACCGGCACGCTTCTGCTTTCGGCGACCTTTCTGGTGATCAAGTTCTTCGAGTGGAGCGCCAAATATCACCACGGCATTTTTCCGGGCAAGGATCACCTGCATGAGTTGCCCCACGGGGAAGGCCTGTTCTTCAATCTGTATTTCATGATGACCGGACTGCACGGCATCCACGTCGTCATCGGCATGATCGTGATGACGGTCGTGCTGTTCAAGATCCGCTCCGGCGCCCTGGCCGCGGACAACCACGGCATGCTGGAATACACGGGGCTTTACTGGCATCTGGTGGATCTGGTCTGGATCTTTTTGCTGCCGCTGTTCTACCTGACCACGTAAGGGATTTTAAAGATGAGCAACTCACATACTGCTGTGGCCGAGAAGCCCCATGTCCTGCCGGACGGCCTGTTTGTCATGGTCTGGGCCGCCCTGCTGGTTTTGACCGCCATCACGGTGGGCGGTTCGGTGTTTTTCCCGGGCAAGGTCGGGATCCTGGTGGCCATGATCGTCACGCCGATCAAGGCCACGCTGATTCTCATGTACTTCATGCACCTGAAATACGAGAAGAAGGCGTTCACGATCATGTTCCTGGTGGCGGTGGGGATCCTGAGTGTCTTCATCGGATTGACTTTATTCGATTACCTTCTTCGATAAGGGCTGAAAATGAACGGTGCTTCTAGTTATTCCGGCCTGGTGGACAAGGCCTTCATCTTCATCCTGGGCACGTCGGTCCTGCTGCTGATCGGCCTGACCGCGGTGATGATCTACTTTCTGGTGCGCTATCGCCGGTCGAAGAATCCGAATCCCGCGCAGATCGCCGACAACGTCACCCTGGAAACCCTGTGGACGGTGCTTCCGACAATCCTGGTGCTGGTGATGTTCTACTACGGCTGGGCCGGGTTCAAGGTCATGCGCGACATCCCCGAAGACGCCATGCAGGTCACGGTGAAGGCGCAGATGTGGTCCTGGGTCTTCGAGTATGAAAACGGCAAGCAGTCCACAGAACTGATCGTGCCCACGGGCCGGCCGGTGTCGCTGAACCTGACCTCGTCGGACGTGATCCACAGTTTTTTCGTGCCGGCATTCCGGCTGAAGGAAGATTGCGTCCCCGGGCGCACCAACCACGCCTGGTTCGAAGCCACGCGCGACGGTGAGTTCAACCTTTTCTGCGCCGAATACTGCGGCGAGCGGCACAGCGCCATGCTGTCGCTGGTCAAATCCATCCCCGCCAGGGAATTCGATGAATGGCTGGGCGTCGACACGGGTCCGCCGGAGGGCACCCGGCTGTTGACTCTCAAGGGCTGCGTGGCCTGTCACACCATCGATGGTTCCAAGTTGATCGCGCCCACCTTCAAGGGCATGTTCGGAAGTACCGAAACCGTGGTGACCGACGGCGTCAGCCGCCAGATCACCGTGGACGAGGAGTACATTCGCAAATCGATCCTCGACCCCAACGCCGATCTGGTCGAGGGCTATCAAGCGCTCATGCCGCCGCAGCGTGATCTGTTGACGGACGAGGAAATCGACGCCATCATCGAGGTTCTCAAGGAACTGTAATCCGGATGGCAAGGCTGACGCCATGAAACCCTGGCTGGAACTTCTGAAACTGCGCATCACCGTGGCCTCGACCGTGACCACGGCGGTGGGCTACGTGATGGCGCGGGGGCAGGTCGATCTTCCCCTGTTGACCGTCATGGCCGGCATCATGCTGCAGGCCTGCGGCGCGGCCGCGCTGAACCAGGTGCAGGACGCCGTCGTCGACGCCCGCATGCCCCGCACCGCCGGGCGTCCCATTCCCTCGGGACGGGTGAACCGGATCGCCGCCTTATTCTACGCGCTGTTTCTGCTGGCTGCCGGTTCGGCGGTTCTGTGGACGGTGTCCGGCACCGCGGCCCTGCTGGGAGTGGCCGCCGCGGTGGTCTACAACGGCATCTACACCCCCCTGAAAAGAGTGACCCCGTTCGCCGCCCTTCCCGGATCCTTCATCGGCGCGCTGCCGCCGGTGGTGGGCTGGGTGGCCGCCGGCGGATACCTGAGCGATCCCACCATTCATCAGGTGGCCTTCTTCTTTTTCCTCTGGCAGATTCCCCATTTCTGGCTGCTTCTTTTGTTCTACGAAAAGGATTACGCCGACGGCGGGATGCCCTCGATGTTCGACCGCTTCGACCGCAGGCAGATCGTTAGGTTAACCTTTTTGTGGATCGCCGCGGTGTGCGTGGCGGCGTTGATTCTGCCTTTGGCCGCACTCTTCGACCACACGCCGGCGGCCTGGGTCATCGCCGTGGCCGGTTTGGTGGTGGTGCTGCGGGCGGCCAGTCTTTTGAGGGTCGACGTCGAATCGCTGACGCCGTTCGTGCGCAGCTGCCGCATCCGCTTCATGGAGATCAACACGTTTGCCCTGCTGGTTTCGGTGGTGCTGGTGGTGGACTCGCTTGTTTAACGAACCAAGGTGATCTTTTTCACCTCTGCCAGGTCGTCGGCCTCCATCCGCAGGAAATAGATTCCCGAGGAAACATCCCCGCCTGACCCGTTTTTTCCGTTCCAGGTCGCCTTGTGATAACCGGGTTCATAAACCCGGTCGACAAGGTCCGAAACCAGGCGTCCCGCAAGGTCGAACACCCTGATCTTTACACGCTGGGACCTTTCCACGGAAAAGGAAACGGTTGTATGGGGATTGAAGGGATTGGGATGGGCGCCCAACAGGCGGGTAATGATGCGGGGCGCCTCGAAACGCACCTCTTCGGTCGCGATGATCGCCCAAGTATCACCGGCCTCGAGATAATAAAGCGAATAAACCACGGTTTCACCGGTGTGATCGTTCACCTCCGGATCGGAAGCGGAGAAGTGACCGGTTTCGTCCAGTGCGAAGGGAATTTCCCACTCGGCGCCGCCCTTGGTTCCGACCAGGCGGAAGGTTTCCGATCCTCCGGCGGGCGCGGGGTTCCAGGCGAATGTCACTTTCCCATTTTCATGGGTCAGCGTGAAGTCGCGGGGATTGGCCAGGGCTGGGAGGTCGCACTGCAGTTGGAAAATCTGCAATCCCAAGCCGCCGTCGGTCACGAACGCGTGACCACCCTCAAGTGCAAGGCTGTAGACCGATCCCGGGGTGTCCACTCCGCCGACCAGGAAGGGGGCGCCGGGAACGGAAACGTCCACGATCTGCAGGATGGAAAAATCCGTATTATAGCCGTCGGCCACGTAGGCGAAGTTGCCGAGGACCTCGACATCGTAGGCTCCGCCCTGGGTGGCGACGGTTCCCAGTTGAAGGGGATTGGATGGATCGGTGACATCGAAGATGATCAACCCGGAAACGATGTCCGCCACATAGGCGGTGTTGCCGGCAACTGCCACCCCATAGGCCGATCCGGGCGTGGGGAAGGAGCTGGTCAATTGGGGCGCCGCCGGGTTCGAGATGTCGATCACCTGCAGGCCGACAAGATCGGCAACAAATGCGTATCCGCCGCTGATGGCCAGGTCCCTGGCCTTTCCCTGCGTGGCCAGGGATGCCGTGATGAAGGGGGCGGCCGGATCGGTGATATCGACCACGACAAGTCCATCGAAATCCGCCACGAAGGCGTAGTTGCCCACCACTTCAACATCGAGGGCGAATCCGGGTGTCTCCACCAACCCTGTAACCGTGGGTGCCGAGGGATTCGAAACATCGACGATTTCCAGCCCGGAATAGCGGCCGGCCTTGCCGAGGGGGGCCGTTGCTTTCGGGAAAACCGCGTCGAGGAACGACTTTTCGGCGTTTTGGGAAAATACCGCTTCGGCCACATAGGCATGGGCTCCAGCTAACGCGACATCCATGGTGTTGCCCGCGGTTTCCACCCGGGTAACAAAAACGGGAGCGGCGGGTGAAGTGATGTCCACCACCTGGAGACCGAATTCCCTATCGGCGACGAAGGCCATATTGCCCGCGACGGCCACTCCGTAGGCCGATCCCGGCGTGTCCAGGATTCCCAGAGGTTCGGGGGAGACGGGTGTAACCGCGGCGATCACCTGCACGCCCGCGTCCCGGTCCGCCAGGTAGACATGGTCCGGGGTGACCGCAACACCGTGGGAATGGGTGGGCGTGTCCACCGATCCGACCACCACGGGAGACAATGGCAGAGTGAAATCGATGACTGGGAGGTCGCCGTATTCGAGAGCCACAAAGGCGTGGTCATCCCGGAAAACCAGATCCTGGGCGTAGCCGTCCAGGCGGATATTCCGGATCACGGTGCCTTTGGGATGGGTGTCTTCGATCTTCAGCCAGTCGAGAAACAGACCCATGACAGGGGCTTCGACGGTCCGTGACCCCATGAAATTGTCCACGGCGTCAGCGGAAAAACATGTCGAGACGAAGGTGTCCGCCCGGGAGTCGGACAACCCGATCAATCCGTCGGCCCAGTCGATCCGGATATCCCGTCCCTCGTAATCCCAAGTGATTCGCACTGTATGCCAGACATCGGTTTTCCAGGATGATTTGTTGGTTCGGAGATCCGAGGTGGCGCCGGTCAGCGGGTCGTCCTGAGAGAACACCATCGTACCGTCAACGGGGTCGAGCCCCACCCTGAAATCGCCGGTGTTGATCCCCGGACGGTCGCTGGTGAGAATGTCCAGGGAACCGGTGCTGTTCGGGTCGGGGCCAAACGTGTCATCCAGTTTGAATCGAAACGAAATCCTGCCGATGAGGATTTCGTAGATGGGCGGGGCAAATTCGGCGTGGCCGGAGCTATCGTTAGTGAACAGCGCCTTGAACGCAAAACCCTCTTCCACGAATTGGGCGGTGCCGACCAGGGTGGCCGGACGCCTGTCGGTAAATTCGTCGCCGTTGCCGGAGAACTGCCAAAAGGCTTCGGTAACCATCTGCGGTGTAAAGGAGAGGACCGACACCCCCTGACTGCCATCCGCGATATACAGGAGATCATCCCTGAAGACCACGTTCTTGGCGAATCCCGGGGTGTTTGCAACGTCTACCAACCCAGCGGCGGCGGGGACTCCAGTGAAAATGATCTGGATGCCGGGGTTGCCGCCGGCTACAAAGGCATAGGGTCTGGATTCCCAAATTCCATGGCCGACTCCGAAGGGGCTGCCCGAAGTGTCCACGGAATCCAGAAGCAGAGGCGCCGCCGGGTCGGTGACGTCGAAAATCCGCAGGCCGAAGTCCTGGACCGCGACAAAAGCAAGACCGTCCTGGACAAACACACCGGAAGCGAAACCCGAAGCGTCGGCGGAGCCCAGGATGAAGGCGGACCCCGGATCGGTAATGTCAACGATCTGCAGGCCCGAATCTCCCGCCGCCACGAAGGCCAGGTTTCCGCTGATGACCACATCCCTGGCGTCGGCCGCGGCGCTGACCGTATGAACCGTCACGGGAAAATCGGGATCGACCACATTGATGACCTGGAGACCAGCGGCCCCGTCGGCGACAAACAGATGATCGTCTTTGGCAGCCACCGCCAGCGCGGTCCCGGGGGTATCGCTCGAGGTGATCCAATGCATGAGAGTGGAATAGTCCGTACAAGTCTGGGCAGGTGCGTCAGAGCAAAAACCGACCAGGACGCAAATGGCCAGGAAGACCCCAAAAGATTTGCCTGACAACGGGATATTCATTTTTCCCCCCTGTGCAAATTCCCAGTATGAAATCTGAATAACTCTTAGCGGTAATCTAGCACCGGAGAGAAAAACCGTCTACCCGCCCAACGTGTGACGATGAACCGCCGCGCGGGCACTTCAACCACCCGGTAGAAGAAAACGCAGATCAGGGAGATTGACCCCCCTGATCAGAAGTCGTACTGCAGGTACGCCATCTGCACGTTGCTGCCGCCCTTGATCCGCCCGAACTGCTGGGCTGACTCGAAGATGGCCGAGCGGTGATGGATGTCGTATCCCAGCCAGGTCTTGTCCAGGGTCTCGCCCCCGAAGATGTCACCCAGGTTCAGATCCACCGAAAAGTCCAGGTAGTTCAGAAGCTGGCTGGGCTCATAGCCCTTGGCGCGAATTTCCCTGTCCTCGACAAAGGGGATGTCGGTGACCCAGGACCAGCCCTCGGCCACACCCAGCTTCAAGCGGACGGGCAGGGGCACGGTGTAGTAGAACTTCGCCGCGAAAATGAATTCCTGGATGCTTTCCTTCTTGTTCTTCCAGTGCCAACCGAAGCCGCTGTGGAAATAGACCTGAATGGGCAGTCCGACCAGGGTGTCGGACAGAGGGTGGCCGTAGAAAATACTGGTCATCTGGTGATTGTCGGGGTCACTCTCGGCATTGAAGTTCATGATGTCGGCGAGGGACGAGGGGGTGACCCAACCGTGAGCCAGGCGAAGGTAGCGTTTGCTCTTCTGGACCGATGGCGTGGTGCGCGTGCGGTCGTTCTGGAATCCGGCGCCCAGGAACACCTGGGCCGTCATGTCGCGGTTGACGAAGGAGACGTTGCGCGCGGCCTTGTCCAGAAGTGACGCCTCGGCCCGTCCGAAGACGAAGAAGTTGCTGGCGATGCTGTAGAGGATTGAGCCGCCCACCCCGAGTTTCACACCGTCGCCCACGCCTTCCTGGTCCAGGCCGAAATAGTACGAGTTGAATTTGGATGTCTTGTACTGGGCCTGGGCATAGGCGCGAAGGACCATGCGCGAATCGGTCCATGCTCCGCCCAGGCGCGCATTGACGATTTCGTGCCCCTTGAAATCCGACAGGACTTCAAAGTCGAGGTGCCAGGGGCCGAAGGGGGAATAGCGGGCCTGGGCGCCCCACATGAAGGTGTCACCCTGGAGCTGGTTCTGGAACTCCTCCGGGATGTCGAAGAAGCGCATCCGTCCCATGGCGCTGAACTTCCAGTTGCCCGGCTTCCAGATGTAGGCTCCACCTTCGAGCCCCCGGAAATAGAAGATGGTTCCCTGATCGTAGTAGACGAAGGGTATGAAGGTCGTGACCTTGCGCTCATCCGACGCAAAGGGGATGGTGGCCGACCTCATGGCCGCACCCACGGCCCAGGTGGGTTCTTCGGCGACTTCAGGGGCAATTTCACCGGCAATTGTGAAAGGAACAAAAAGGACCGTCAGCAGCAGGACCGGAATGATGGAGCGCATCAGTTCATCTTTCAAGGGAACAGGCAGGATGATAACAGGTAGTCAGCCTGCCTCCTTCAACTCAGAATGTCAACAACGCCGAACAGTCAACCGGCCCACCGCGTGACGATGAACCGCCGGGCGGGCACTTCCACCACCCGGTAGAAGAAGGCGCAGACCAAGGTGGTCAGTACGATGAGCACCGGCAGGCGGACAAAACCCAGGTGGTCGGTGAAGGCCATCAGGGGATCCATCATCACCGTGAGCTGAATCAGGTAGAAGCCGTAGGAAATTTTGCCCAGAAAAACGGGCAGGCCGTAACTGAGCAGACGGTGCAACCAGCCCCCGGTGACCGAGAGGGCCAGAATCAAAAGCCCCGAGAAAAAGGCCAGCCCGTAACTGCAAACGTAGGTGCCCGCCTGGACCAGCGCGCCGGTTTCCCCGTCGAGAAGATCCTTGCCCAGCATACACAGGATAATGCCCGCGCCCGCGCCCAGAGTGGCCGCGGTGCCCCGCCAACTGCGGAGGATTTGTTGGAGATCCAATCCCCGGTGGACAAAAGCGGCAGCCATGCCGATGGCGAACTCCAGAAAGCGTCCGAAGATGGTGCTGTGATACATGTGGAAGTTCGAGTCCATGAATCCCCGCCAGCCCCAGCCCTGGGTCTGGACGATTTTCACGATCAGGAGACCCGTCGCCAGCACCGCGGCCGTCAAGGTGATCAGCACGGCCACCACCTTCAGAAAATATGAGATCCGCAGCCGCGGGGATTGTGCCCCGGCATCACCCAGGAAACGGGCCAGCACGGCAAAGGACAGCGGGGCGAGCAGGTAGAAACATTCTTCCACGGTCAGCGACCAGGCCACCGGCAACCCTTCGAACACCAGGCCGGAGAAAAAGCTCTGGGTCATGGTCATGGTTACCAGGAAGTCGCGGCTCCAGGCGCCCCCGCCGGCAAGCAGGGTGGTGTGCTGGATCAGCGCGAAAACCAGGAACAGGGGCCAGATGCGCGCCACCCTCTTGACGAAATATCGTCGCATGGGAACCCGGCCGGTAATAAGGGTGTCGTAGTAGATGCGGGTGATGAGAAAACCGGACAGGACAAAAAATATCGATACGCCCACGTCGCCCTGGCGCCACAGGAACATGAAGGGGATCCACTCGCCGCCAAACTCGATACCCCGGCTGGCCGGGCTCAATACATCGGCGTAGTGGAACATGAATACCAGAAAGGCGGCGATGGCGCGCAGCGATGTCAGAGGGCGAATTTCTTTCATCCAATAATTATAACACGTTGCGGCCCAGTGCCCCAGCGGCCAATAACTGTGCCTGATTTGACTGGACGGGTGTGAAGGTGGTAGAATTACCCTTCATTTTGAAGTGTGATGGCATCGAGAGGTTGACAACTTGCTCCGTTCGCCCGGGTATCGTTGTATTCATTTTGTCAGGCCATTATGGTCGGCCACCCTGTTGGTCGGCTGTCTGTTGGTTGCCATCATGTCCGCTGTTCCAGCCGGTGCCCTGGTCCATTTGGATTTCGAGCAGAATTACTTCGTTCATCCGGGTGTCCAGACCTGGGATTTCTGCCTGGTCAGGGACCAGGGGATCTACCATATTTTCTACACGGCTGTTTTCGAGTCGAATCCCCACCCCAGTAATTCCGATTCATTGCGTCACGCCACCAGCGAGGACCTGAGGCACTGGACCCTTGAAGAGCCGGCTTTGGCGGTGGGCCAGGGCCCGTGGGACAGCGCGGCTCTCTGGGCGCCGGACGTTTTCCGCGACGAGGCCAACAACCGCTGGGCCATGGCCTACACCGGCGTCGACAGCAAGATGAACCAGCGCATCTGCATGGCCTTTTCCGATGATCTTGTCACCTGGACCAAGTCCGCCGCCAATCCCGTCATCGTTCCGGACACCAACATCTATGTCTGGAACCCGGACAACTACTGGAGCGATTTTCGGGATCCGTTCATCTATCGCCAGGACAACCAATGGCACATGCTGGTGACGGCGAAGCAGACGCTGGGGGTAAATACAGGGGTTCTATACCATGGAATCTCGACGGACCTGGAAAACTGGCAGGACGTGGGCTATCTGTTCGCCCACGACGGGGCCGAAAAGTGGCGGGTCCTCGAGAGCCCCCAATACCATGTCATCGGGGACTATCATCACCTGTTGTTCGGGGAATATGATACGCCGGGTATCACGTTGATTACCAACGACAACCCTGACGACTGGACCATGGCCGACCGGATCCTGCTGGATTACGGTTACGCGCCCGAAGTGGACGAATTCGATCCGGGGAACCGCATCTTTTCCCGGCTGGCGCCCTATAATCGACCCGATGGGGCCAACCTTTCCTATGTGATCCGGCTGGACACGTTGTTGACGGAACTGGACGGTTCCAAACTGGTGGTCCACAAGCCCCACCCCCTGGACAGGGACTGGGCCATCCATACCGGCACGGCCAACCTCGGCAACCCGGTCTTCGAGGACAACCCGCTCTGGAGGGGCGAACCCTCGGTGGGTCTGGTGGGAAACAGCTACTACGGCAGCAAGGAATACTACAACGGGCCCCTGTCCGGACGCGGTGGCCCCGGAACCATGCTCGGCGACGGAGTGACGGGATTCCTGGAAAGCCATCCCTTCATCGTGACGGGCCAGCGGATGAACCTGCTGGTGGGAGGGGGCAACTTCCCGGCCACCTGCTACGTCGCAATGGTGAATGTGGCTGATTCCACCATCATCTACTCGGAAACAGGACAGGATGACGATCTGATGTCCCTGCGCCAATGGGACCTGGTTCCCTACCAGGGGCTGGAGTGTGTCATACAAATCGTCGATGCCGAAGCCGGCCTCTTTGGACATATCAACGTGGACGAGATCGTGGAAATTTTTGATCTCGATGCGCCCGCGGCACCCACAACGGTAATCGCCGCCTACATGGCCGAAGGGGTCGATCTGGAATGGGACGACGCTCCGGAAACCGATTTCCAATCCCACCGGGTCTATCGCTCCAGTGATCCGGATTTTCTGCCCTCGGTCGATAATCTGCTGCAGGAAATTTCCGTTTCGGCCTGGACCGATACCATCAGCAAACCTTGGGATCTGTACTACAAGATCACCACGGTGGATATGATGGGGAATGAAAGTCAGCCCGGTGTTCCGTCCGGGGTTTCGGGACTTCCGGTGCCCGGGCCGCCCGTGGGATTCCATCTGGCCGCCGCGGTGCCCAATCCATTTAATCCCCTCACCAGGCTGGATTTCGAGATTCCCCAGGCGGGGCCCGTTCGCCTGCGTGTCTATGATCCTGCCGGGCGGCTGGTGGCGACCCTGGTGGACAGGAACCTGTCCGCCGGCCCGCACCAGGCGGTCTGGAACGGCCGGGATTCCCGGGGTCGCATGGCTTCGGCCGGGGTCTATCTGTACCGTCTGGAAGCCGCGGGATTTGCCACTACACGGAGAATGACGCTGATCAAGTGACAGGGAACGGCTGTGCTCGTTTCCGTACTCCGGTGAATGATAGATCCAACTAATCCACCCATTTAACCTGGTTTGACAAATCCCATAACTTATTCATGATTATTCAGTTACGAAAATATTAACGTCTGGTCCAAAAATTGGTCTGTCCTTCAGCGAGATCCGAATCAGGAACCTGTTGAAGGGGGCGCATGCCATGAATAACCAATTTCCAACCAGGAACCTCAAACCTGGAATCCTGCTCGCATTGGTCCTTGGACTGGGGCTGCTCGCGGTGGCCGGCTGTTCGGAGGACGGACCGGTATCAGTCACCGCCAACCCGGCGGAAAATGGCTATCTGGACAATGCGTTTGCCAAGGCTGCCGACAAGAGCGTCACCATCCACCGTCAGGACGGGTCGATCATTCCCGGCGATCTGGTGACCGTCGAGAGCCTCGGGAAATCGTTGACATTTTATCCCTACACCACCACCGAACTGGATGAAAAACCGGTGGCTCCGGTGAATCTGGTTTTCGCGGGGGAAGTCGATCCGGTGCAGATCCGTTCGGCACTGTTGTCCCTGGATGGGGACCGCACGGCTTTTGGATTCCCGGCCGCCTATCCGTTTGACCAGGTTTGGACCGATGCTCTCGGCGGCAGCGTCGAGGCGGCCTGGGTCGATGGCGAAGGCTGGGTCGGCTCGGTGATTCAGCTGACCATCGGCAACTATGAAACCCTCCGTTTTCATCTGCGGTTGTACCGGACGGGACAGGACGGGTGGACCCTTGGAAACGTCGAGTTCGAAGTGATGATCCCGGGAACGGCGGACCACCAGGTCCTGCATTGGGAATTGGCGGAGCAGGTCGTCATCGCCGATCTGGTCCGCAGTGGCCTGCTTGACGCCGATGTGCCCATGTTGTCCACCGGACCGATCAACCAGGTGGGCGGCTTCGGGGAAATCCCCGCCGAGATCTACAACCTGCTCCCGGATGAGTTGACCGCGATGATCGGTACTCCGACGCCGGTGGACGGACCTGTGCTGATCCCCAGCGATGGAGAGGCCACGATCCTGAACCTGGCACAGGTCGCGCCCCTGGTCAGTGGCGAATTCACCAACTCGATCACCATCAGTTACGACCAGTATGTGCCGCGTCCGTTCTGCAGCTCGGGGCCCTATGACTACCTGTATGTGACCGGTCCGGTGCAGTTCGACGTTTGGGTGGATGTGGACGAAAACGGCAACTACCGCTACCGCAGCAGCTACGACGGAACGCTCCAGGCCGTCCCGGTGGACATCATGACCGGCCAGCCCATCGGCGAGCCGTTTTTCGCTGAAGTGGGCGACCGCCAGCGCGGCTCGCTCAACGAACGCGGCGCCTACGTCGCTTCGCGGATCCAGCGATTGACCCGCGAGTTGGAGGGAACCCAGAAGCTGTTTGATGACCTGTATACCCGTGAAGGCGGGCTCAAACGGTACCGCATGTTCACGCGTTGTTTCGACGCCGAGGAACTGATGGAGTTTTAGCATTGATTGGAGGGGGAGGAATCCGGGCGAGCATCGCTGGTGCTCGCCCGGCACGGAATGTGCCAGGTCCACCCCGAACCCGCCTCCCGGATCGGGCGCCGCCCATGTCCCAACTGCTGGAAGAAGTCAGCCGCGCCATCGAGGCCCGGCACTACAGCCCCAAGACCGGCCAGGCTTACACACGCTGGATCCACCGCTTCATTCTGTTTCACGGCAAAAGGCATCCGAAGGACCTGGGCGGTCGCGAGGTCAGCAAATTCCTCTCGTATCTGGCGACCGATTGCCAGGTGGCCGCCTCGACGCAGAACCAGGCATTGAGCGCGATCCTGTTTCTCTACAAGGAAGTGCTGGATATCGAGCTGCCCTGGATGGACGACATCGTTCGGGCCAAACAACCTGTTCGGGTGCCGACGGTTTTGTCGGAACGCGAGGTCGAAATGGTGATGAACCAGCTGCAGGGGCCGTCGTGGCTGGTGGCGTCGCTTCTCTACGGGTCCGGGCTGCGCCTGATGGAAGGGCTGCGGTTGCGTGTCCACGATCTGGATTTCAGCCGCTGCGAAGTCGTCGTGCGCCGGGGAAAGGGACAGAAGGACCGGCGGACGATGTTGCCCAAACGCCTGCTGGGTCCTTTGCAGAACCATCTGAGAGTCGTTCGGCGCCAGCACATGGTGGACCTGAAAGTCGGGGCGGGCATTGTGGAAATGCCGGGGTCGCTGGCCCAAAAGTACCCCTACGCCAACCGCGAATGGTCCTGGCAGTGGGTATTTCCGGCAACGCGCCGCTACCGTGACCAGAAGACTGGCGAGTTGCGGCGGCACCATCTTCACGAGACGGTCATACAGCGAAACGTGAAAACAGCCGCCCGGGAAGCTGGAATTACCAAACGTGTGACAAGCCACACCTTGAGGCATTCGTTCGCGACGCACTTGCTGGAGGGAGGGTACGACATCCGCACCATTCAGGAATTACTCGGGCATTCCGATCTGGCCTCGACGATGATCTACACCCATGTACTGAACAAGGGGGGCCGGGGGGTCAGGAGCCCGTTGGATAAGTTGTGAGAGATGTCCAGGCTTTGCCAAATAGGCGACATATTTAACCGTTTGGCTTTACCTTAAGATGTTGTCCAGCAATATCATGGACATTAAATTGGTAATCGTTAAACTGCCGTATATCCCATATCCTTGTGAATTGTTTGATAACCTGATATCATAACAAACAGGTGGATATCCGCGGGTTGACGCTTTGTCCGAGCTCGTAAATGATAGGTGTCATATTATTTAGCTTTGACAGGGCCATAATTATCCCGCCCGAATATCATGGACCTGCAGAAATAACGTTATAAGGGTAAGAAACGGGTTAGATATTTTTTTGGTTGGCGCTTCCGTCCGGTTTCGGCTTTGAAGGTGGAAAGCCGCACTAATGCGGACCGCTTGGGC
>JAUVII010000072.1 GCA_030592845.1 Candidatus Krumholzibacteriia bacterium
GCCGGTAATCCCAACTCCGGCAAGACCACCATCTTCAACAGCCTGACCGGAGCACGGCAACACGTGGGGAACTACCCCGGTGTGACCGTCGAGTGGAAAAAGGGCACCTGCAAGCGCGGCGACGTGAGACTCGATCTGGTCGATCTGCCCGGAACCTACAGCCTGACCGCCTTTTCCGAAGAAGAACTCGTGGCCCGCGACTACCTGCTGAACTCCGCGCCAGATGTGGTGGTGGACGTGGTGGACGCATCCAATCTCGAGCGCAATCTCTTTTTGACCACCGAGCTGTTGGAAATCGGGCGGCCGCTGGTGATTGTCCTGAACATGACGGACGTGGCGCGTGATCGCGGCATGAAGATCGACGCCGCGCGCCTGGCCGAGAAACTCGGGGTGCCCGTGGTGCCGGCCATCGGCAACAGGGGCGTGGGCATGGACGACATCGTCGAGGCCGTCATGCAGGTGGCCATCAGCCAGGCCTCGCTGCCCGGTCCGGCGCGCGTGTGCGGCGAATCGGGGCCGGGGCCATCCACCCTGGCGGCGGTGGAAAGCCGGGGCGGACCGTCCCGGGTGAACTACGGTCGGCAGGTGGAAAAGGTCATCAGTGAAATCGAGGACCTGCTGCCCGAGGACGAACACCGCCGTTGGCAGGCGATCAAGCTGGTCGCCGGAGACGAAAAGGTCATCGAGGGCCTGGCCGTTCCCGGCACCCGCCAGGCGGTGGACGGTCTGGCGGCTTCGTTCGCGGCCGATTCCATCGATGATCCCGACATCCTGCTGGCCCGGTTGCGCTATCAGTTCATTGCCGATATCTGTGAAGGAGTTGTTCGGGTCCCGGCCGAATCCAAGGCCACCGTCAGCGACCGGATCGACCGCGTGGTCATGCATCCGGTATGGGGCGTTCCAATTTTTCTGTCCTTCATGTACCTGGTTTTTACCCTGACGTTTTCCCTGGGCAACCCCCTGATGAACCTGCTCGACGCCGGTTTCAACCAACTGTCCGGCCTCATGTCAGGTCTGTGGGCCGCCGACAGCACCAGCCCCCTCAAGTCCCTCATCGTCGACGGTATCATCGGCGGCGTGGGCGGTGTGGTCGTATTTTTGCCCAACATCGTGCTGCTGTTCATGGCCATCGCCATTCTCGAGGGCACCGGCTATATGGCGCGCGCGGCGTTTGTCATGGACCGTTTCATGAGCAAGGTCGGTCTGCACGGCAAGAGCTTTATCCCGCTGTTGATCGGTTTCGGATGCACCGTGCCGGCGATCATGGCCACGCGCACCCTGGAGTCGCGGCGTGATCGCCTGATCACGATGATGGTCTTGCCCCTGATGAGTTGCGGCGCACGCCTGCCCATCTACGCCCTGATGATTCCGGCCTTTTTCCCGGCCAAATTCCAGGGTCCGGCCCTGTGGGCCATTTACGTGATCGGCATTCTGCTGGCCCTGGGTGGAGCCCACTTTTTACGGACAACACTGTTCCGCGGTGAAAACACGCCCTTTTTGATGGAGTTGCCGCCTTACCGCCTGCCGACGGCGACCAGCCTGCTGGTGCAGATGTGGACCCGCGCCTGGCTCTATGTGAAAAAGGCCGGCACGGTGATTCTGGGCGCGGCCATCATTCTGTGGTTTTTGACCTTCTATCCCAAACCGCCGGCCGACTACGTGCTGCCCGCGGGGTTCGACAATACGACCATCGAAGCCGCCACTACGTTTGGCGAAATCGACGATCCGAACCTGGCCCAGGCCGCCGAGCTTTCCTATTCCATCGCCGGCAGGGTGGGGCGCATTCTGGAGCCCGCCATCGCGCCCCTTGGTTTTGACTGGCGCATAGGCACCGCCCTGGTCGGAGCCATTGCCGCCAAGGAAGTGTTCGTGGCCCAGATGGGCATTGTCTTCGCCGTCGGAGAGGCCGATGAAACGAGTGACCAGTTGCGGGCCCAGTTGCGCAGCCGTTATTCGCCGTTGATCGGTTTCTGCATCATGCTCTTCGCGCTCATTTCCACGCCCTGTATCGCCACTTTCGCCATCACCAGGCAGGAGTCGGGTTCGATCAAGTGGGCCCTCGCTCAGACGTTCGGTCTTACGGGCCTGGCCTGGGTCGTGACCTTTGCGGTGTATCAGGGCGGCCTGTTGCTGGGGCTCGGGGTTATGTGATGGGTTCCACCGTCGAAATGATTGTCGTCGGTGTGGTCGTGGCTGTCGCGGCGATCTGGGCGGGCCGCGCCATCTGGCGCTCGGTAAAAAAACAAGGTGTCTGTTCGTCCTGTGCCTCATCGGGTGAGTGCCCCCTTGCGGGGAACCCCGATGCCCTGACCGAATTGATCCAGCAGGGCCAGTTGCCACACCTGGACAGCTGCCAACCGGGCACGCTTTCCTGCCATGAGCCGGCCGATCAGCTCGAGAAGGAATCCTCCCCCGAAACTCCTTAGATTATTCTCCACGGCCTTCCCGCTTTTCTGTTAATTTATAGCAGTTAATCGACCGGGAGGATTCTTTGTGGCCGCACCCGATGGTTTCCGTTCCGACGCCAAACGCCGCGACGACATCTATCGGGGCCTGCTTCGCCACGCCTTGGTGCGCTTGACGTTTCTCTACTTCATTCCCCTGCTCCTGTTGACGCTGTTTTTCCATCTTCAATACCGTCTGGTCGTCAGGGACGCTGATCAGCGTCACCGGGAGTTGCTGGCCTACCACCAGGCGGCCATGCTGGAGATGTATCTGGGTGACCGGCTGTTGAACCTCACGGATCTGACGGACGACCCCCGCTCGTTGCTGGAACCCCGGCGCGACGATCTTGAATCCCATCTGGCGGACCTGCGCGAGGTCAGCGAAGCCTTCATCGATCTGTCGGTGCTGGACGGATCGGGCCGGGTGCTGGGTTACGCCGGCCCCTTGCCTTCCCTGGAAGAAAGGAATTACAGCGGCGAGGCCTGGTTCACGCGGCTGTTGGCCGGAGCATCTTCCCATGTCATCACCGATGTCTATCTGGGTTTCCGTGAGGAACCCCATTTCACCATGGCCCTCAAACTCGAACCGCGGGGGGAAACGCGCATCCTGCGGGCGGTATTGTCACCGGAAACTGCCCGGATACAACTGGAAGGGCAGGTCGGTGAGACCGAAGAACCCGGCGGCGGCCTGCTGGCGAACATCGCCACCAATATCTGGCTGTTCTCGGCCCTGTTCTGTCTGATCGGCGGCCTGGTTATCTGGCTGCAGGCCCGCTGGGTGGCGCAGCAGCAGTACGAAGCCCAGCTCAAGGAGCGGCAGCTGAACCGCCAGCTCGGGCAGGCGGCCAAGCTGGCCCTGGTGGGGGAACTGGCGGCGGGCATCGCCCACGAAATCAATAACCCGTTGGCGGTCGTGTCGGAAAAGGCAGGGCTGGTGAAGGACCTGCTCAATCCCCGCTTCGGGAAAAATCCGACCCCCGGACAACTGCGGGCTCACCTGGGCACTATCGAAGAAGCGGTCTTCCGCTGCACCGACATCACTCGCCAGCTGTTGGGATTCGTTCGCCAGCGTGACGTGGAGCTGAAGGAAAAGGACGTACACGCCGAGATCGATGATCTGGTCCACGGCCTGTTGAGTTCGGAGCTGGAGGCGGGCGATATCATGGTGGTGAAGGATTACGATCCCGGGTTGCCGGCCATCATCACCGATCATGGACAGTTGCGGCAGGTCATGCTGAACCTGCTGAAAAACGCGGCCGATTCGATCACGGGCCGGGGCATGATTACCATCACCACGAAAAAACTCGAAGACCGGTTCACCCTGACGGTCAGGGACACCGGCCACGGCATGACTCCCGAGGCGCTGGAGCTGGTGTTCATGCCGTTTTTCACGACCAAGCCGCCGGGCAAGGGCACCGGTCTGGGATTGAGCGTCAGTTACGGAATCATCGAGGGGCTGGGTGGGCACATAGACGCACACAGCGCCCCGAACGAAGGCAGCAAGTTCACGGTTGAGCTGCCGCTGAAACGTTAGGAGAGAAGGTGAAATGAGTGCCTACCGCCATCCGTTGAAGGTCCTGCTGGCCGATGACGAGGACCAGTTTCGCGAATCGCTGGCCGAACGGTTGACGATGCGGGGCTTTCTGGTTCTGCAGGCCGCCGATGGCGAGGATGCCGTGCGCATCGTGCGCGCCGACCGGGAAATCGACGTGGTCATTCTCGACCGCAGGATGCCGGGCATGGAAGGCAAACAGGCGCTGCGAGAGATGAAGATGTTCCGTCCCGAGGTCCAGGTCATAATGCTGACGGGGCACGGGTCGGTGGGTTCGGCGCGGAAAGCGGGCAAGTTGGGAGTGTTTCGCTACCTGGCCAAGCCCGTACCGCTGGATGAACTGGTGAGGATCATCAGGGAAGCGGGAAGAGAAAAATTCCACGCCCTGGCCCGGCAGGACATGCCCGCGGTCAAACAACGGGGCTGGAAGAACAGGTTGAAGGGAACCCGGAATCTGCGCCCGCTGATGATCATTATCGGCATCCTGGTCATGGCGACCGCCGCGCTGATGCCGCCACCGGAAAACCTCGCCCGGCTTCTCAACGAACCCAAGACCGGAGACATCCGCACCGATGCCACGGCCGGTTATCCCGCCTATCGGGAGCTGGCCGAGGGGGAGACCATCGCCGAACACTATGTCCACCGCTACCATCCGCCGGGAGTGGAGGATCCGGAGGGCTTTGCCTTCGGATCGGCCCGCCGGGCCCTGGTGATGATCGGATTGATCCTGACCGCCGCCCTGTTCTGGGCCACCGGCACCGTTCCCATCGGTATCACCGCATTGGTGGTGGCGGTGGTGATGTATGCCGCCGGAGTGATGCGACCGGACTACATAGCGCAGGCCTTCGCGAAGGATTCGGTGGTTTTCATTTTCGGAGTGCTGGCGCTTTCGCGTGTCATCATGAACACGGGCCTGGACCGGCGCGTCGCCATGCTGCTGCTGATGCCCGTAAAAAACCTGGGTCTTCTCCTGTTCCTGTTTCTGCCGGTGTTCGCGATGACCTGTTCGTTCATCAGCGAAACGATCCTGATCGCCCTGATGATGCCGCTGTTCCTGGTGGTTTTCCGGAAACTGCGGGAAGAGAATCCCGATGCCGACCACCGTCCCCTGCTGGTGATGTTCGCGCTGATGCTCTGTTACGCCTCCAACGTGGGCGGCCCGGGTTCGCCGGCCGCCGGCGGCCGCAACGCGGTAATGGTCGGGATCCTCGCGGATTACGACATGGCCCCGACTTTCCTGGATTGGATGAAATACGGAATGCCCTTCGTGCCGGTGGCTGGTCTGGCGGTCGGGATGTATTTCTTCGTGGTGTTCCGTGGCAGGATCAAGGTTCGCAATCTGGATATCGCGCGCATCGCCAGGGACTCGAGCGAACGTCTGGGTCCCATGAACCGCGATGAATACGTTACGGCGGGAGTCTCGCTGCTGGTGGTTCTGTTGTGGATGTTCGGTGGCGAACGCCTCGGCATGGGCGGGCCGGTACTGCTTGGCCTCATCCTCCTTAATGTTTTCGGAGTGATGAAATGGAGTGAGGTCACGAAAATCCACTGGGACGTGGTATTTCTGTACGCGGGGGCCAGCGCCCTGGGCAAGGGTCTGGCCGTGACGGGCGGCGCGTTGTTTTTGGCGCGTGGATTCGTCGGGGGACTGCCGGCGGGGTTGATCGACGGAACCATATTCGGCGGCCTGCTCGGCAACGCCGGCCTGCCCATCGCGGTGAGTTTCCTGACGGGGCTGGTCACCAACATCATGAGCGATGGAGCGACGGTTGCCGCGATCGGTCCCATCGCCGTGCCCATGGCCCAGACTGCGGGATTGCACCCCTGGTCGTTGGGATTCGCCACCGCGTTCGCGTCGTCGTTCCCGCACATGCTGATCATCGGCACTCCGGCCAACGCGCTGGTCTACATCATGTGCAAGGATCCGAAAACCGGCCGCCAGCTGGTGACCCAGAAGGATTTTCTGAAGCACGGTTTTGCGGTTTTCATTCTGAGCTTCGTGGTGTTGTGGGGCTGGGCGTTCCTGGGTTACTGGCGGTGGCTGGGACTTTGAATTGTTAACTTGTAAGTGCCCCCGTGGGCCTTTCGGGAGGATGGAAAGATGGCCGACGCGCAGGAAAGAAAAATCAAGCTGCTCATCGTCGATGATGAAGTCGATTTCCTCGAAGCACTGGGCGAACGTCTGGAAATGAGGGACTTCCTGGTACGCACGGTTACCACCGGTGCTGACGCCCTGGACCTTTGCGGCACGGAAAAATTCGATTTGGCGCTCATCGATCTTAAAATGCCCGGGATGGACGGCCAGGAGCTGTTGGCCCGGATCAAGGCCGCGCACCGTTTCCTGGAAGTCATCATCCTGACCGGTCACGGATCCCTGGGAAGCGCGGTCGAATGTGCCAAACTCGGGGCTTTCAGCTATCTGCCCAAACCCTACCAACTCGATGAATTGCTTATGGTCCTTAAAGACGCCTACGCCGAGCGGTTGATGAAAAAATTCGCAGCCAACACGGCCCGCACCGAGGAATTGCTGAGGCTTTCCCAGGAAGAAAGCCCGCGGGGAATTCTGAGGCGCATGAAGGAGTTGGATGACGAGGACCGGTAACTGCGGCAAACCCATATTGTCCCTACAGCTCATGCCTTTTTCTGCCGATGATATTCTGAACTCCACAGGTGTGTTATCCGGTGGTTTCCGGTGGCTGGACCCAAGCGAAAACGGGTTTCCGGAACCGGACTCCAAAAAACCAGGGAACGGCGGAATAATGGCGGACAAGGGCAGTAATCAGGACCAGTCTCCCCAGGGGTTGATCGACGCTTTGCGCGGCGCCCAGGCCGACCTGGCCTCGGGGTACGAGGAAATGGTCCAGGCACATGATGATATGCAGAAGGATAAGGCCCTCTACGAAGAGATCTATTGGGGGTCCCGGGAAGCGATCTTCATGGTCAACCGGGAAACCGGTGCCATCGCCGGGGCCAATCCCCGGGCCTGCGAGATGCTGGGATATTCCAAAGAGGAACTGACAGCCCTGCACCAGCCTGATTTATTTCCCGAGAATGCCCGGGATATAATGAAACAGAAGTTCGGCGAGGTTATCGAGGCCGGCGGCGTCAACGGACTTCAGGCCGAGATGCAGCGCAAGGACGGCAAACTGGTCCCGACCAGCATCACAGCCCATGCCCTGACCACGGGTGACCGTCCGCTCATGGTTGCTTTTGTGCGTGATGTGAGCAAGCGCCTGGCCGACCAAAATGAGTTGCTCGAAATGAACAAGACCCTGGAAAAGAGGGTCGCCGAACGAACCGAGGAATTCGAACGATCCAACGACGAGTTGGAAAAAGCCACCATCAAGGCACGTCGCCATGCCCTGGAGGCGGGCGAAGCCAACGCCGCTAAATCCTCATTCATCGCCAACCTGACCCACGAACTGCGTACGCCGTTGAACGCGGTCATCGGCATGTCGGATCTGCTGTTGGATATGGAGCTGGGCGACGAACAGCGGGAGACGGCCGAAATCGTGGCCACCAGCGCCCGCAGCCTGCTCGGGGTCATCAACGATATCCTGGATTTTTCGAAAATCGAAGCCGGTAAGCTGGACCTTGAACACGAGGCCTTCCATCTGGCCGATACGGTGCAGGGTGTTGCCGACACGTTCGTCTTTCAGGTTCGTCAAAAGGGCCTGGAATTCACGCTCGAGGTGGAAGACAAGCTGCCCGAGTACGTGGTGGGAGACCAGGCCCGCCTGCATCAGGTCCTGGTCAACCTGGTTGGCAACGCCCTGAAATTCACGGACAAGGGTGAAGTGAGCCTGAAGGTGTCCTGCGATACCGACGGCAAAAGTCCCTTCGAACCCGAGCGCGTGCGTTTCGAGGTCATCGACACCGGCATCGGCATTCCGGCGCACATCCAGGAAAGCCTGTTTCAGGCTTTCACCCAGGCGGACACCTCGACGACCCGCAAGTACGGCGGCACGGGCCTCGGTCTGAATATTTCCCGCCAGCTCGTGGAAAAAATGGGCGGCAACATGGGTGTGGAAAGCGTGGAGGCCGAAGGTTCAAACTTCTGGTTCACGGTCATATTCGGCAAGGCGGACGAGGGGCAGGTGGCCGAAGCCAGGGGCAGTGCGGAATCCTGCCAGAGTCCGTCCATGAGAAAGCGGCAGAAGGATCTGCGCATCCTGCTGGTCGAGGACAACATGGTTAACCAGGCGGTGGCCATGGGCATGCTGAACAAGCTGGGGTACGCGGCCCAGGGAGTAACCGACGGCAAGGATGCCCTGCGGCTGTTGTCGCAAACGGATTTCGACCTGGTCTTCATGGATGTCCAGATGCCGGTCCTGGGGGGTCTCGAGGCCACCGGGCAGATTCGTGATGGCCGGGCCCGCGGGCGCAACAAACACGTGCCCATCATTGCCATGACGGCTCACGCGACCAAGAAGGACCGCCAGGCCTGCCTGGATGCGGGAATGAATGATTACATCCCCAAACCCATCAGCAGCAAGCTCATTCAGGAAGCCATGAACCGGACCCTGTCGCCGGCCCTATTGGAGAGGCCGGTTGAAGTCGGCGAACCTTTCAGCATGGAAAAGCTGGTCCTAAGTCTGGATGGAGACATCGAAATGGCCGGTGAAATCCTGGACGTTTTCGTATCGGACACACGGTCGCGCCTGAAGACCATTACCGGCGCCCTTCACAATTACGATTTCGAGTTCGTGGTGCAGGAGTCGGGGGCCATCGAGTGCGGCGCCCAGAATGTCTTTGCGGAAAATATCGTGATCCTGACCCGGGACCTGGTGCAGGCGGCCGAAGAAAGGCAGCAGGATTTCGCCCTTTCCTTCGTCGAGGAAATGGATCATTCCCTGGAGCAGGTCAAACAGAAGGCCTGACCAACCGACCAGACCGACCACCCCGCCGGCTCAATAGCCCGGCGGGGTTTTTTTATGCCACCCGGTAATTTCCTGGAAGGCGCGGGCGACGGTCAACAGCGTCGCTTCATCATACAGGCGGCCGACGAAACTGATGGAATGCGGCGAGTCCCCATCGGTGAACCCGTCGGGAACGACCACCTGGGGATGGCCCGTCAGATTGGTGATCATCAGGCTTTCCCCGGCAAAGGAGGGCGTGATGTAGACATCGACTTCACGAAATATCCGGTTCATCATTTCCATCAAACGGGTGCGGTGCCGGTTGGCCTGGATGTACTCCACCGCGGGAATGAACTGCGCGGTCCGGAAAACATTGGGCCAGGCAAAACGAATCTGCCTGACCATTTCGTCGTCGCGCCCCGATAGGGTCAGGTCCTGAAAGGCCGCCCCCGCTTCGGCGGTCAGGATGATGGACAGGTCCGAGGGGTTGATTCCCATCGCCTCGAGGGGAAACTCGATGGGCACCAGGTCCACGCCCTGGAAGCGCAGTTCCCTCATGGCCTCATGATCCAGTTCCTGTCCCGGGTAGTCCTTGTCGAAGGCGCTTTTCAGGTAACCGATCCGCACCCAGGTAAGGTCCTGGTCGTGCCGGTAGGAAAAGGGCGCCTCGATAGTGGTGGGATCGCGGGGGTCGACTCCCCGGATGGTGTCGAAAACCATGGCGCAGTCGGCGGCCGAACGGGCGATGGGGCCGATCTTGTCCATGGTCCAGCTCAGGGCCATGGCGCCGGCGCGGCTGACCCGGCCGAAGGTGGGCCGCAGTCCGGTCACGCCGCAGCGGGTGCAGGGCGAAACGATGGAACCCAGGGTCTCGGTCCCGATGGCGAACGGCACCAGCCCCGCGGCCACGGAGCTTGCCGATCCCGCCGATGAGCCGCTCGATCCCTCGTCCAGGTTCCAGGGATTGCGGGTCTTGCCGCCGAACCACACGTCGCCCCAGGCCAGGGCGCCCAGGGTGAGTTTGGCCACCAGCACGGCGCCGGCCTGGTCCAGCTTGCGGACGACCGTGGCGGTTTCATCCAGGACCTGGTCCCTGTACGGGGCGGCGCCCCAGGTGGTGGGCGCTCCCTTGACCGCGAGCAGGTCCTTGGCTCCGTAGGGTATTCCGTGCAGGGGCCCCAGATATTCACCGCGATCAAGCATACGGTCCAGTTCGCGCGCCCTTTGACGGGCTCTTTCGGGCAGCAGGGTGACCACACATTCCAGTTCGGGGCCGAATTCCTCCAACCGGGCCAGGGCCAGGTCGGTCAGTTCCAGGCAGGTGACCTGCCGTTGCCGGATCAGTTTGCCCAGTTCCCCGATATTGGCAAAAGCCAGGCTTTCCAGGGATGAGGGCCTGCTTACCGGGCCGGGATCCCCCCAATCGGCCAGTTCCACCGCGGGCGACCTTTTGTACCGCGTGGATACGCCTCTGGTGGCCCAGGCCAGTCGGGGATCGAATCGCAACGCGGGTCTGATGCTGTTGCCGGGAATCTCCTGGCGCATGGAAACATAGGCATCCCTTTGGTCAGCAAGATCTTCCATCATCATTTCCCGCTCAGCGGGGGTCATTTCCAGACCCAAAACCATTTCGGAGGCCTTGACCTGGGATTTGCCGAGAGTTCGGGATTCCCGGATTTCCTCCCCACACCCGCCAAGGGCCAGGATAAGGAGAAAACAGGCGAGATTGAACAGGTTGGACTTCATTGAATTCCCTTTCAGGTGTGGGGGCTGAACAGCCCTGGACCCAGGTAGAATCCAATATGGAGGAAGCCGAGTCAATATGGGAAGGGCGAAATTCCTCCCAGCCATGTGATAAACAGCCAAAATGACATGACAAATGGCAGTCTTTGGGTTGTGATACTCTCTGTATACAGTATTCGATTGCAGGCTGCCTTATTGTCAATGCTGATAACTGGTTGTTAATAAACACAATAATAAACATATCTTGATGCTGGATTTTATTTGGGGCTGTGGCCCTGGACGTGCATTCCTGCCGACCAGAGACGGCAACCTAAGGCAGACATCTCGGGTCGGGGCTTGCGGAGGCAGCCCGTTACTCCTCATCCCCCTGTGACGGGCTTCTCGCCCAGGCATCCGGGGCCCCGGCCTGATTCAAACGCTGATTCTAAGATAAAACGATCGAAAAGGAGGGTTGGATATGCGCATTTGGACACCCCAGGCGATGGAAATCATGAACGGGGCCCGGGAAAAGGCTTCGGCCATGGGCCATGCGGAGCTGGACCCCCTTCACCTGTTGTGGATTTTTCTCCAGGAAGCGATTCGGCCAGGAAACAGGACCATGAGGTCCCCCGGACAACCCGGCCCTGCCATAATGAGGACGGAACAGAAGCTGGCGGAGCTGCCTCGGGCCGTAAAAACAGTGGTGGCCAGTCCCAATACCGCTTTTCAGGAACTGATTCTGCGGGCAGCGGATCTGGCCCCAAGCACGAGCATCCACCACACCGGTGGCCGCATCGGACCCCATGAACTGGTTCTGGCCCTGGTTGGAGACCGGGGTCCGGCGGGAGACATGCTGCAGAATTTCGAGATGAAAAAGGCACGGATGGTCGGATAGATCCGGATGGATGTTGGGCGTGCCGTCGTTACAAACCTATCGGAGCGAATTGTGACCCCGCTTCAGTAGGCAGCCAATATTTCGGCGGTGCGCCCTTCAATATTACAAAAAGCGGGACCCAGTCGGGGTCCCGCTTTTTATTTCATCAGGGTCATGCGTCCGGTGGCGCGGTTGGAAGGTGTTTCCAGTCGGTACAGGTAAACTCCCGAAGCGGCATTTCGCCCGCCCCGGTCACGCCCGTTCCAGGTCACCTCATTGCGTCCGGCCAGGCCGGGGTCATTGTTCAGCAACGTACGCACCAAGCGGCCGGAAGGGTCGTAGATTTTCAGGGTCACCGGTTCGGCAAGCGGCAGATTGAAGGCAATGGTCGTCGAGGGATTGAATGGGTTGGGCGCCGCCCCGTGCAATTCGAAGCCGATGGCCGCAGGTGTTTCGCCCACCGGGGTAACTCCATTGTCAGCCCAACCCTGGACAAAGATTTCATGTTCATCATCCGGAGTGATGTCCGTGTCGCCGGACCAGGCGATCATCTTGTAACCGTGGATACTGTTGACGGCCACCGCGGGGGCTCCCGCTCCGGCCACGGGGCCAAGCGAGGGATCCATGTTGCTCAGGGCGAGGGCGGCGGCGCCGATGGCCACACCCACATCATTGAACCGCCGCGCCCAGATTTCGTGATCGAAGTGCGGAAGCCCGTCGTTCAGATCGCCCCGCCAGGCCACGAACCACTCGTCGGTGACCGGGTCGATGACTATGGTGGGTTCGATTGCCTCACGCAGGACATTCGAGGGAGTTGCGCCGGCGGCCTGGAAAGAGATCATTCCCCCCACCAGCGTACCGTCGGGAAGCAGCCTTTGGCCATAGATCCCCTGGAAACTCAAACCCGAGGCGTCCGCGTCCCACACGCAGATCAATTCACCGCTGCTGGGAACCCAGGCCAGATCCGGGTTGCGGGCCGAGATCCCGTCGAAGAGGCTGCCGCCCATATTGCTCAAGTTGGCGGCGCTGGCATCAGGGGTATCGGCACTGCAGCCATACATCCAGATTTCCGGATCGTGGACGCCGTCGTCACCGAGATCCCCCTCGAAGGCGACGAACCAGCGGTCACTGCTCGGGTGTACGGCCACCGAAGGTTCGAGCACATCATTACCCTTGTCATCGGCCAGGGAATAGGTGATGCGGAAATCGTTGGCGCCCAGTTCGGCGCCCGTGGAGCCATCGACAAGCTGACCGTAGACTTCGAAACGCCCGTCGCTCAAGGCCCCCGGATCGTCATCGGCAGCCCAGACAACCACAAATTCATTCAGGAATGGATGGAAGGCGAGATCCGGCGTCACGGCATCGAAAGCCGGGTCGGTATCAATGCTGCCCATGTCGCTGTAACGGTTAGTGGGGCCCACGAGCTGGCCGTCCGGGTTGATGACCTGGCCCACGATTTCGTAAGCGCCGGGATTGGCTGCATCACTGGACCAGATCACGAGGTATTGGCTGTGGGCGGGTGAGAAAGCCACGGCGGGTTGTCGGTGGTCCGTGTCCGCGGGGCCGGAGGAACTGATAAGGAAAGACGGTCCTATGGAGGCGCCGGCCGCTCCGGTCAGCAGTTGGCCGTAAATATGGAAGTCGCCATCGGTCTCATCGGCGGACCAGACCAGCAGGTATCGCTGATTCAGGGAATCAAAAGCCACCGCGGGAGTGACCGCATCGGAATTGTCGGTTCCCGCCGCGCCGGTAAAACTGATCTGCCGATCATCCGGTCCGATGTTGGCCGCAAAGGCCGCGCAGGTAATACCGGCCAGGAGCGCGGTGATCACGAGTCGTGGCGATTTCAGGGCACGCATGGCTGGCTCCCGGTTCGTTTACGCATCAAACGATGCGGGTGATGATGGCCTCCAGCCGCCGGTCGCGTCCGGTTTGGCCCACGGGAGACAGGTACAGGTCGCCAAGGCTCACCTGATCATTTTCAACCCTGTAGATTCCCGCTGTGGGGTTGGGATCGTCGGCTGCCAGCAAGAGAGAGATTTGCTCCGTGCCCGGGGCGCCAAAACGAGCCGGGCGCCGGATACTGCTGACGTCTTTGACAACGGCACGCATGGTTCGGCCTTCCGCCGTGCGCAGGATCATCGTGCTGTTCTGCAACGGTTGAAGGGTTGCGGGCCTGATTTCGGCCATGGCCAGACGTTGCCGGTAGGCAAAGAGGCCACCAAGGCCAAGATTGCCTGCCGCGGTCGCCAGTGACAGCGCGCCCAGGAAATTGCGTCGGGTCATCATAATCGGTTCCCTCCGGTCAATTCTGCGACGGATATAAACCCGCCAGCGCGATGACGAACCGCAACACGAGAAAGGGCGGCATGTTGTTGACCGCCTGTCCTCCGCCGGTGTTACCGATCTGCACGCCGCCCGCAGCCATGGTGCCGCCGGTGGTTCCCGCATAGGGCTGAACCGGGTCCTCGGGGCGCGCCGGATAGGCGCCCGCGGGATCGGTTCGGTCACCCTCGGAGTTGGACGATACCACGGTGCCGGTGTGGCTGTGGCTTGGCGCCTGGTTGACACTCAGGGTATTGGTTTCCGAACCGGACGAAGCGCCAAGGGAACGCGAAGTAAGACCCGGTCCGGAGCCCAGGTGCATGGGGAGACGACCCCGCAAGTCGGGCAGGCCGAAGGTTGTGCGTCCGTCGCCGCCGTAGGTTGTTCCCAGAAGGGAGAACAAGGCGTTGTGCTGGGCGATGGGCAAAAGTTGACCGTCGCAATCCGCCCAGTTACGGGGCGCGAACCAGAAGCCGATGATCCTGATTTCTCCGAGGAATGGTTCCGACATGGCGGATCCCTTCGATAATGATGGCGTGAAACAATGGGTTTTGGCGGTCCCCCGACCAACAATTCAAGATAATACCACAAAAATCGTCTTGTTTAAAGGGCTTTTGGCCAGGACAGCAGATCGTGGATTTCGCCCTCCTCTACGACCATGAAACCGAGCCGGTCGTAGAGTCTGCGTGCCGGGTTGGATCGTTCCACGTGAATACGCACCA
>JAUVII010000060.1 GCA_030592845.1 Candidatus Krumholzibacteriia bacterium
CATGAACGGGATAACCCCTGAGCAAAAGAATCCTGAGGCGGACCATGCACTTGCGGCCCGCCCTGCCTGAAGGCTGTCAATGCCGAAACACTACACTGGACTTCCGGATTTTAACAACCATATTGCCCGCCAACGACCCTGACATCAACCACCCCGGAGGTGAATCATGAGCACTACAGCCTTCCTCATTCTGTCCTTCTCGTCCCTTTTCGCGGTCATCGATCCGTTGGGTGTCATCCCGTTTTTCAGCGGCCTGACATCCGGCATGGACCAGCGTCAGAAACGCAAGGTCCTGGTCAAATCCCTGATCACCGCCTTTTTCGTACTCTTGATGTTCACTGTGGTGGGACACCAGATTCTCGAGCTGTTCGGTATCACCCTCAATGCCTTCCGCATCGCCGGCGGAGTCATCTTTTTCGGCATCGGCCTGGACATGCTTCAGTCCAAACCCCGGCGCTGGCGCACGGGTATCGGCAGGGCATACGCCAAGGACGTTGAACTGAGCGATGACGAAGAGGATGACGACGATCCTTCGATCACCCCCCTGGCCATCCCCATGATCGCCGGCCCCGGCTCGATCACCGCCGTGATGGTCCTCACTCCCCAGGCGCCCTCGCACCTGGGCATACCCCTGGTCATGGGCGCGGTCCTGGGCATCCTGCTGCTGACCGGCGCTATCCTGATGGGCGCGGACGCAGTGCTGGCCAAGCTCGGGCGGACCGGCATGAAGGTCATCGAAAAACTGATGGGATTGCTGGTGACGGTGATCGCGGTTCAATTGATGATCGACGGCATTTCGCCCGTCATCACGCAAATGATCTCCTGATCAGGCGGTAGCCCTGCGTTCTTTCACCACGGACAGGCCCAGTACTTTCATGTACAGGGCCTCCGTGGCGTCGAGCATGTGGTCGAGAGTGAAGCGACGGCTGACCCGTTCGCGGCCCCGGGCTCCCATCTCCCTTCGCAGACCCGGCGAATCCAGCAGGCAATCGAGCCTCAGGGCCAGGGTCCTGGCATCGTCGGGCTCCACCAGGAATCCCTCCACGCCGTCGCGCACGATTTCCGGGCTGCCCCCGCTGTTGGTCACCGCCACGGGAAGCCCCTGGGCCATGGCCTCCACCGTCACCAGACCGAAGGGCTCCGCCCGCGAGCAGACCACCTGCACGTCAAAAGCGGAGCAGGCGGCCGCCGCGTTGTCCACGTAACCAAAAAAATGGACGTTCCCGTCCAACCCCAGCCGCGTGGACATTTGTCTCAGGCCCCTGACGTAACCATTGACTCCAGGACCATCCCCCAGAATGAACAGTCGGAAATCGGGCCAGCGCGGCCGCAGAAGGGCTGCGGCCTCCATCAGCATCTCCACACCTTTTCCGGGGCACAGCCGGCCCACGAATCCAACCACCGGCGTCTCCGGGCCCACATCCGCCGCCTGGCGCAGGTCCAGGAAGGAACGGTCGCCCACGACCCTTTCAATTCCATTGGGAATGGTGACCACCCGGTCGGCGTCCATGACCTCCGAGGCCACCAGCCCCCTGCGTACGGCCTTGCTGACGGCAATCATGGAACTGAACCGGCTCATGAAGGGCCGTTTGAAGACCGGCAGGGAAATCCGGTGCAGCTGGTGACGTGACCCGACGTTCAAAACGCCGGTGCCCAGGGTGGCGGCCGCGGCAATGAAATAATCGCGCGGAAGGTGCGTGTGGAGAATCTGGATGTCTTTGCGGATCAACCACCGTCTGAGGCGGGCCACGCTCAGGGGCTCGTACCAGTCCACCAAGGGCATGGAAAAGACCTCGATCCCCGCGGCCTCCAGTTCCCACCTGAGGCGGCTGCCAGGCCTGACCACGCAGGCGACCGTGTGCCCTCGCCGCTGCATACCCGACGCGAGATTCAGCAGGCAGACCTCGCCCCCGTAAAACCCCGTCATCGAGCTGAGATGGGCAATGCGCATCGGCCGGTGGTACCCTTGGTTTATCGACAATTTGACAGGCGCGCGCGTGCGGCCAATCTTGACTTCGGCAAGATGGTACCCTACGCTCCCAGCCACACCAACCAGTAATACCGACTGTTGCCAGGAGGCTTTTCCCAATGGTGCGTCACCTGTGTTTCACCCCCCGCCATTTGTTCATGCTTTTGGTGGCTGCGTGTCTCGTTTTACTTTTTTCAATGCCGGCGGCGGGCCAGGACCATGGGGACGGCCATGACCAGGCGACCGCAGGCCCGGCCACTGCTGAAAATGCCGCTGAGCACGGGGCCGTTCACGGCGATGGTCACGGGGCCGGGCACACCAGTCCCGTCGGACTGCTCCCCTTGTGGACGATCATCCCCTTTGTAGGCATCCTGCTGTCCATTGCACTGGGCCCTTTGGTAGCCCCCCATTTCTGGCACGAGCACTTTCCCAAGGTTTCCGCCTTCTGGGCCCTCCTTTTCGCCGTGCCCTTCCTTTTCTGGAACCCCAGCGAAGCCATCCAGGAAATACTGCATATCTACCTGATGGACTACATTCCCTTCATCATCCTGCTGTGGGGACTTTTTACCATCTCGGGCGGCATCTACCTGGGGGGTTCCCTGCGCGGTTCACCCAAGGTCAACCTGACCCTGTTGCTGATCGGTACCTTCCTGGCTTCGCTGATCGGGACAACCGGCGCGGCCATGGTCCTGATCCGGCCCCTGCTGCGGGCCAATGAATGGCGGCGCAACAAGGTTCACCTGATGGTCTTCTTCATTTTCCTGGTGGCCAACGTCGGCGGTTCGCTGACGCCGTTGGGTGACCCACCCCTGTTCCTGGGTTTCCTGCACAACGTGCCCTTCTTCTGGGTCACCACCAGCCTCATCAAGGAGATGCTGCTGACCTCGGGTCTCCTGCTGATCGTCTTCTTCTTCGTCGACACCCATTTCTACCGCAAGGAAGAGAACAAACCCGAAGCCGACCCCAATGCCGTACCCATCCACATCGAGGGCTGGCACAATTTCTTTTTCCTGCTCGGGGTGATGGGCGCGGTGATCATGTCCGGCTCGGTGAACATGTTTGAAGTACCCATCTACAGCGGCGGCAGCCACGCGGTCATCGTGCCGTTCCAGAACTGGCTGAAGGACATCATCATTATCGCGATGGGTATCCTCTCGCTCAAGACCACCGCCAAGACCCTGCGCGAGAAGAACGGTTTTTCCTGGTTTCCCATCCAGGAGGTGGCCTACTTGTTCGCGGGCATCTTCATGACGATCATTCCCGCCCTGGCCATACTCAAGGCAGGCTCGGCCGGCGCCCTGGCCGACGTGACCGAACAGGTGCTCGGACCGGTGCGGTACTTCTGGGCCACGGGCATCCTGTCCAGTTTCCTGGACAACGCGCCCACCTATCTGACCTTCTTCAATGCCGCCCTCGGCGACCTGGGCAAGGTCGAAGCCGATATTCCCGGCATGCTCGGCTACCTCGACCAGTCCCTGCGCAACGAGGTTTTCATCAACGACCTGACCGCAATTTCGGCTGGCGCGGTATTCATGGGCGCGATGACCTACATCGGCAACGCCCCGAACTTCATGGTGAAAGCCATCGCCGAGGAGGCCGGCATCCCCATGCCCAGCTTCTTCGGATACATGATCAAGTGGTCGATTCCCATCCTGATGCCGATCTTCGTCATCGTGACCTTTGTGTTCTTTTGGTAGAGGAGATTGAGAAATGGCCAAGCAGTCATTCTACGAAGTCGTTTTCCTGGGTAAACCCAAGGTCGTGCGGGCGTTCATGAAGGGTTTTGTCATGGGCACCCTCGATGACGCCACGGTCATCTACAGTTTCAGCTCGGGCATCCATCACGAGGGGAAGGCTGAAAAGATGGCCGAGATGGTGGGAATCCGGGGCACCGACTGCCATATCGTCGTGGACAGTAAAACCAGCGCCCTGCTGAAGAAGCGGTCCAAGCGGATCACCAGGGAAACCGGTCTGGAGATCACCTCACACCGGCACATCCGTTCGGCGAGCCTGGACTTCAAGTTCCAGGCCTTTGCTCCCCGTTACAACCAGGAAATCGTGGCTCTGGTGAAAAACCTGCCGGCGGGCCTGCGGATGGAAGGCTTCAAACACAATGTAAAACTCGACCCCAAAGCCAAGGGAATCGAGGCCTACTCAGTGGCCCACCACTATGAGGCCTGCGGCGAGGCTACCGTGGTGGGGTCCATTGATCTGCTGGTGGAACTCAAGAAAAAGTTCGCTGATTTCCCTTTAATCCAATCTGAGGATATCGTTCTGAAGTTGGCTTAAGGGCCGGGTCTTTAAGGTCCATTCCGGTCTGGCTTCACACATGGTACTCAGTCATTTTGGAGACCCAAATTGGGTCGAAAGGACCTCAGGATCCATTTGTGTATTAGTCAGGAAATCCGAGGTTGACCTCGGATTCTATGATGAAATGACAAAAAATTCAGGTCAACGGAACTTGGCTTCGACACCGCTTTTCTAACGGTATAAACTTTTTATTGAGCCCCAGACCAGTTTTTCCGTGGATAGGACGCAAACCAGGGTAGTGTAGGCAGGCTGGCCCGCCTGAACTTCCATGATGCTCTCGTCGGCCAAAATGACATGGGGATTGTTGCCCGGTTGGGTCGATTCCCTGGCCTTTTCCAGATAGAAGGTTGTTTCCACCGACCCGACACCCAGATAAAGGTATTCGATGCGGTACAACGGTGTGGCTTGTGTTGTGGCAATGGGAACCGGACAGACGACGATCAGGTTGTCCAATTCCGGCATTACGGGGGTGATCAGTCCACAGGGAGGATAAAGTCCCACCTGCGTAAAACCGGCCGTGGTGTGGTACCCGGCCTCGAAGCCCAGGATGGAATCCACCGAGGGATTGGTGTAGACGAACCAGACCGAAAAAGGCGTCGCCACGAACAGATCGTCTTTGCAGTTCTGGTCTCCGTACTCATCAAAATAGACACCCATTACATCGGGTCGCGGGTCCACCACGGCGACGGCCGCCTGCGAGAACAAGAGAAGGATGAAAACCGTCAATAACCATCGAGCCATATCATTCCCCCTTTTCAATTCACAAAATTGTTTGCGAACATCAATTCACATCATACCAGCTTGGCGGCCCGGCCGCAAAAAAACAGGGCGGCCCCGAAGGACCGCCCTGCCACTGGACGAGACTGAAACGGGTGAACTATTGAACGAGGTCTTCCGCCTCATCGTCGCACAGCGTTGTCCATCGTCCTTCGTAGAATCCACCGGGATAACCCTCCACCGGATGGGCGCGTCCACCCAGCAAACCCTCGATGTTGCCGTTGCGGGTCACCCAGGCACCCCGGAATTCACCCAGGTCGCCTTCTTCACCAGCCGGATCCCATCCGCCGCGGATCAGCCCCATGAAACGGCCCCGGCGATCAATGAACTTACCCACGAATACACGTTGGCCGTCCGCCGTCACTCCGTAACCGCCGCGCATGAAACCGTGGATGCGGCCGTTCAGTGTGATCCAGGCGCCGGCGAACGAACCGAGGCGCTCGCCACGGTCCCCGGTGTCCACGGTGTCGGGACGGTCCTGCCGCATATGGCGGAAACGACCGGACAGGAAACCCTTGGGACAGATCTCGATGTCATCCAGTCCGAACCCGTTCAGCTGGATCCTGTTGCCCTTGTCATCCACATCTAAGACCTCGTCCATGTCAACGAGGTCGCTCACCAGGAATTCGCCCTTGTACAGCGGCATGTCGATGTAAAGCTTGTTGGGGGTCTCAGCTGCCAGGGAATCTTCAACGGGCGGCTCGATGATCTGGATCAAAAGGCCGTCGAAATGACACCAGGTGTGCGATACAAATGCCACGGTCTGGCGGTCCAGGCGCGGGAAGATCACATGGTCGGCGGGAAATTCGAACTTGATCATGCGTTTGACCACCACGACGCCGCGGTCGGTGCGCAGGGTGCCGGTCCAATCCGTAACATCGCAGGGAGGCTCGATGGTCGTGGAATCCTCGGGACCACGCAGCATTCCCCAGCGCAGGCGCAGGTAGGTGAAACGGGGACGCTCACCCTCCTCGTAGCGCTCCATGTGGCGGCTGCGTTCCTCCATCTCACGGACCATGGGGTCGGCGGACATCGGGTCGTCCACCAATTCCTGATCCTCGGCCAGAAGCATGGCTTTCAAACCTTCATCTCCGAAGGCCACCTCTTCATCGGTCGCCGTCAGGCCGCCGTAGGTGTCACCGAGGTCCAGTTGTTCATAGTCGTCTCCGCCCGTTTGGGACGCGGCGGTCAGGTTGGAGTCCTCGTTGCCGCAACCGGCCAGAAGGCCCAGGGCCAACACAACTCCGGCGATCAGTAAAAAATGGTTTCTATTCATGGTCGTCCCCTCCTGAGGAATGGTCATCTTTGCCCCTGATGCGTTTGCCAACGGGCGAGATATGCAGAGGGGATGCCAATTTGACGACACCGTCACAACCCACTGTCATGTAACATCTTGAGAAATTAAAATGGGCCCCGACCAATCATGGGGACCAAAAATGTGTACTCCGGGGGACAGTTCAGTCGTGATTCCGTACACACAAGGACGCACGCGAATCAACCCGCCTCACGATCCCGAACGCTTGACCTTCAGCTTCAGGGCCATCAATTCCTCATGCCGGACACCGAGCAGGGTACCCATCTTGTGCATGAGGGCGTCTTCGTGGGCTTCCAAAACGCCATCGTTGTAGACCACCTGCCAGAGCAGTTCCAGAACGGCCAGTTTGCGGGGGTGGGTGAAGCTGTCATTGATCAGGCGGGCGAACTGGTAGAGGTCCCCGCTCTTCTGCCGTTCCTCGTCGGCCACATGAAGAAGTTCCGATGTCTGTTCGGCATCCAGCCCGAAGCGGGACCCCACCATCCGGGCGATGGTCTCTTCCTCTTCCCCGGTAAAATCATCGTCCGCGTGGGCGGCTTCAAGCAACAGGGCGCAGGTGGCCACCTGAAGATGGTTCAAATCATCGGTCCTGCTCTCCGCCGGAGCCATTTTATCTTTGAAGAAACCACTGAGGGATTCGAACATTTATTCTCCAGACCGGTCGGGCCGGTTCAAAGGGGTATGCGGGTCCAGGTGGAACCCGGCAGGGTGAGCACTTCGTAGGGAATGGTCCCAAGATGATCGGCCAACAATTCGGGGGTGATGGTTTCTCCGTCCTGACAACCCAGCAATACCGCGGAATCTCCGGCGGTGGCAGCGGGAATGTGGGTGACGTCGACCATGCACAGATTCATGCAGATGCGGCCGACAATGGGTGCCCGGCGGCCATGGATCAGGACGTATCCCCGGCCCGAAAGGGCCCGGGGCCAGCCATCGGAATACCCCACCGGCAGCACAGCGATGCGGCTGTCGGTCATGGCCTTCCAGGACCGGCCGTAGCCGACGGTTTCCCCGGCGGGAACCTGCCGCACCTGTGACACGGTCACCTTCCAGGTCACGGCCGCCTCCAGAGTGACTTCTTCCCGGCCACCCTGCCGAACCGAAACCAGGGTTTCCCCGGATGGCCACACCCCGTAGGCGCTGATTCCCACCCGGACAATGGACCGGTGGCTGCGATCCCACAGCAGGGCGGCCGCGCTGCAGCTCATGTGCTGGACCAGGTCGTTGACCCCCGCGGCGGACAACAAATCGACAAAGCCGTCGAACCGCTTCATCTGTACCTTGGCGAAACCGTGGTCGGTGGTGTCTTCAACATCGGCGAAATGACTGGAAATCCCCACCAGTTCCAGTTCGGCCGAGGACCGCAGAACGGCAACCGCCTCGTCGATTTCCGACTCGACCAGTCCCTGGCGATTGACCCCGGTTTCCACCTTGAGATGCACCTTCACCGGAACCCGGCTTTCCGCCGCCGCCCGGCAGGCGGGCAGCGAGGCCACGGTGATTTCCACCTCCAGGTCGGCCGCGGTACCGGCCTCCGCCCCGTTGACCGGTCCCAGAACCAAAATGGGCGCGGTGATTCCCACGCCCCGCAAATCGGCTGCTTCGGCAAGGGTGTGGACGCCAAGAATATCGGCGCCGCCGGCCAGAAAGGCCCGTGAGGCAATGAGAAGGCCGTGACCATAGGCATCTGCCTTGACCACGGCCATCAGTCGCGTATCAGGTCCCGCCAGGCGGCGGAAAACCGCGATGTTCCGCGAAAGGGCGGCCCGATCGACCTCGATGGTCAACCAGCCCCCGTTGTTGTCAGGCACCCCGGGCTTCTGCGGCTTTGCTGTTCTTGCGTTTGTTGCAGGCATCCTTGTCCTTGCACGCACCGTAAAGCTCCAGGCGATGTCGGTAGATCTGGAAGTTGTTTTCCTCGGCCAGCTTTTCCTGAAGAGCTTCCAGCCGGGGATTGAAGAATTCGGAAATCATTCCGCACTCGAGGCAGATCATGTGGTCGTGATGCTCCACGTCGGAATGACCCTCGTAACGGGCCAGCCCGTCACCAAATCGGCGCTCCTCCACCAGATTGCTTTCGACCAACAGGTGCAGGGTGCGGTAGACCGTCGCGTAACCGATTCTGGGATTGACCTTCTTGACCTCGTTCAGCAGTTCTTCCACCGAGATGTGTCCCCGCAGCCGGAAGAAAACGGAGATGATGGTATTGCGCTGGCGAGTGGTTTTCAGGCCCTTGCGCTGGATGTACTCCGCAAAGGCGGCTTCCTTTTCCTTGACGAGATTCTCGTCGACTTCCTTGGCTTGGTTTACGGACATCATTGTGGGCCTCTCACTATGGAATGGATTCCTGAAGTTCTGGCTGAACTACGAAATTGATTTCTGTTTTCGTAATTCAGAATAAGCCCACTTCAATCCGGTGTCAAGAAACCCGCTCAATTGAATAACAGCTCGACCGCAACCCTCTCCTGGGGAAGGACATACCAAAATGTCCTCCCATCGTGAAGCAGGAGGATATCCTGACCGCGAAACAAATATGATTCGGTATCCACCGTGGCGCTCCAGGAACGCCGGGATCCGGACAGCCGGTACAGCCGCCCGGTTCCGCTGTCGGTCACCCACATGTTCCGGCCGTCCCAGGCCACACCGAAGGGCGAAAACCCCGGTGTCACGGCCGAACGGGTGATGGCTCCCGCCTCTGGATCGAAACGATCGACCCGGCCCGTGTCCCGGTCGGTAAGCCAAACATAACGGCCATCGAAACACATGGCGGTGGGTCGATGCCCGGGAGCGTCGAAAGCTTCCTCGACCTGAAGAGTGTCCACCTGGATCTGGTACAGGATTGAGCTGCCGTCGTCGGCATCGCCGCAGCTGTAGAGAAATTCCCCGTCCCAGGCCAAGGCCCGGTCCAGGACACCGGTAAAATCCTCTTTAAGTAAAATGTCCCCGCTCCGGTCCTTGAAGACGAGACTGACTTCACGGTCTCCCGACAGGCTCACCGAATCCGGGATATCTTCCAGCACGACCAACGTATCGGGGCCCATCCAGGTGATTCCGGCAATAAAGCCGATATCGCCCAGGGACATGGTGTCCAGAGTAGTGAAAGACAGCGTCAGTTCCGGTGCATTATCATCGACGGCCGCGACGGCCGCCGTCCGGTCCACCGCCAAAGCCCCGCAAAGTCCCACCGCCAGCACCCAAAGGACCCCAGCCCGCCAGCCGCCGTAAAACCGGAGACCTCGATACCTCATCAACTTCATCGAATCCATCCCTTCGGCAATTATTCGTCTTCGGCCATCCGCCGACGGTGGTACAGGCCGGCGCCTTCATCCAGAATTTCGTTGAGCCGCGACCATTCCAGTGGCTTGGTGGCGGATTGGTCCACAATGGCCGGATCGACGCGGGCCAACAATTCCTCATGGCCCCAACCGGTGATCAGGACAATCACCAGAGACCGGTCCTGCTCCCTTAAAAGAGCCGCCAGCTCCAAACCCGTGCGACCGGGAAGGGACTGATCCACCAGGGCCAAACCATATTCCCCGGGCGTGAACTTCTCCAGGGCGCTGCCGGCGTCACGGTGGGAGGTCACTCGGCAATCCAGTTCGGTCAGGACATCGGTGAGCATTTCCCGCACCACCAATTCGTCATCAACCACCAGAACCGGAAAACCCGCGGGTCGGGATTCGTGTTCCGGATCCCGGGAGGATTTTTTCACCTCGTCTGGGGGAACCCCCTCAACCAGGGGCAGATCCACCACAAACCGGGCCCCGATCTCCTGTTGCGAATCGAGGTTCAGCCGGCCGTCGAAACACTTCAACAACTGCCGGCTGCCCGCCAGGCCGACCCCCCGGAATTCCTCGCCGCTGGAGGAAAAACCCGGTTCGAAAATACGCTCGGCGACCTTTTTGTCCAGCCCCGGCCCGTTGTCCGTGACGCTCAGACAGACACGTCCCCCATCCGCGGCAGCCGCTATGCGGATGCGCCCTCCAGCGGGCAGAACCTCCAGGGCATTGACAAGCAGGTTACTCAGCACTTCCCTGACCACCTGCCCCGGCACCGAGGTGAACAGATCGGCCGGGACATCCGGATCGAATACCCATGACCCTGGTGTATCGTCATTTTCAGGCCCGGTCCAACGGCCCGTACCACCCGGCCTGATCATCAGCGAAACCGCGTGCACCGCATCCCGCAGATTGACCGTGGCCGCACTTCCGTCACGCTGGCCAGGGGGAAGCCCCACCTGCAATCTCTTGATCATGGAAGCGGCATCACCCGCGGCCAGGACAATGGCCTCCAGATCCTCCCGGCTGGAACCCGCCCCTTCACGCATGAGCAGCAACTCGGCGCGACCCATGATCACCGCCAGCATCTGGTTGATGTCATGCACCGCCCCGGCTTGTCTCAGCGTAGAGGCGACAGCTGTTTCAGAAGGAGTTTTCGGGGCCGGACTTTGTCCTTTGCCGCCGCGTTGGTCGGGCATGATTTCCCCCGCTGGAGTCCTGTTTCACCGTCTGATCGGGGATCATACACCTAAGGGCGGGTCACGCAACAGTTCAGACGGTGCAGGGGATTTCCGGGGCTGGAGCGCGCGCGGCCGACCAGAGGGGCAGGCCGATCGATAATTCCACCACGCCCCTGGGGCCCGATGGGATGCGGGACTTTACCCCAAGGACATGGAGCAGATGAGGCGAGATCAACATCCGGACCATATTTTCGAACTCCCCCCGGTTCCATATTGCCTTGTCCCGGCCGGATGCCTTTCCCCCTGAACGGGACACGCGGCTGGCAGTCATTTCCTTCTCATTTTCAGAAACCAGGGCCGAAAGCCGGTATTCCCCGCTGTCCGGATCCATCTCAAGGCTGAAGACGGGGCGGTTTCCCGGACAGGCGTAGGAAAAAACACGTTCCATTTGCCGGATCAGGATTGCCAGGAGCGCCAGGTCCGTGAGTATCTCGCCGGATTCACGGTCTTTATCCAGACGGACCTCCAGGTGATCCGGAACGACCCCGGCAACGGCGGCCGCCGGAACGGGAACCAGGTCGGCGGACGGAGCCGTTTCGGCAAGGGAAACCAACTCCTGGCTCCACTCCACGGTATCGGCCAGCCTCTTCAGATTGCGCATGGCCAGCTGCAGCATTCTGACCGAACCTGGACCCGGTATTTGTTCGTCTCCCAGGGCGGTCAAGGCGGTCTTTACCGCTGTCAGGGGAGTTCGCAATTCGTGCCCCACGAAATCCCTGAATTGATTCGCGTCGTGCCGGGACCCGGAATCCCCGCGCAGCTCGCGTGCCCTCTCCAGGCAGGATTGAAGCGCAACCTTCAGGCGGGAGCCTCCCGGGCCGACGTCGGGAATAATCAGCCAGGATTTTTCGGATTCGCACCCTATTGCGAGAAGGGGGGCCGCCGCGGCGGCCGCCCCTTCCGCTTCCGCACCATCGGGCATGGCGCTGAAATCAATTTCCGACGGGCCGGGCCCCTGGTTCATTTGCAGCACGGCGTCACAGTCTTCGACGGTGGCCCGGACACCGGAACGACCGTCCGCGGGCAAGCGGCCCACCGTCACCCCCCACTGCCACAACAAGGACCGTAAGGCGGGATACTGCTGAATTTCACCGATGAACAGGACGTGGGCCAAAATCGGACTCCCTGAAATACTCCCGAACGGCGATGGCCGGTAATCTGGCCGGCCAAAACTGCGATGAGGCCCAAAACGCAAGGGGTATGCCATGGCTCAATCCCTTGCCAATCAGCAAATTAGGGGGTACCGACAAGGAAACGACAGGACCTTCTCACCACTCCGGGGAATCCCGGGGAACCATGGGAAACAGGGGTCACCCTCAGGGTATAAAAGGGAGGTAGAGGGCTTCATCGTGCGTTTCCGGATGGAAGAGAAAATCAGCAGGGCAAAAAGCAAGCAGGCCCCCGCGGGACCCCAAATCAGGGTGTGGCCGCAGGCGCGCTGAAGCGATAGCCGGCACTGTCAAAGCGCCAGCCCACGGTGAAATACCAGGCGGCGGGCCGGTCCAGGGTTCCCTGAAGTTCCCTGCCAACCTTGAGCCCCAGCGAACCGTTGTCTCCCCAGGGCAGCCACCACTGGACCTGCACCATCTGGGACAGGCGCGATTTCCGGTCCTGGTAATCATAGGTCACACCGAGCCGGCTTCCACGTCCCCGGTAGAAATCCACCGAAGCCCCCAGGTGATATCCGCTCGGGAACGCGGACGAGTTCAGGTTGTCCCTGCCGGAATCCATGTTGGACAGATATCCGGCCACCAGGCCCAAGTGGGTTCTCCCGCCCAGGGGAACGATTTTCTTCAATTCCAGACGCAGGGGCAGACTCGTGGAGGAAAACGGGTACACACGGTCGCTGCCCGTAGGTAAGCCAAGGGCCAGAGCGTAATCGACACCACCGGTCAGGGGCAATTCCACCGGTCCGGTGACCCCCACTTCGATCTGTCCAAAACTGGCAATTCTTTTCTCGTGGGGCCAACCGTCTTGTCCATCTTCTCCGATGACCCAGGGCCACCGCTGGGCCACCGTTACGTCGCCGGTGTCGAAGGTCAGGTGAGGCAGGCGCAGGAAGAAGGTGGCGTCGTCGCCGGCGGGCAATACGACCGTCAAAAGAACCCGGCTCAGGTTCCAATCGAACTTGGGGTCATGGAAACGGTTGATTTCCACCACCAGGGCCAGACGTGAGGTGGAATCAGCCCGTGTGAACCAGGGGATGGCGTCCAGATGCGGGATCTGGGCCCTGGCCCCAGCGGGAAGGAAAAGAAAATACAACAGGAACAGGCCGGCCCACCGTGACCGCATGAAAAGCCCCCGCGAAAAGGACGGCCATCCATGGGAGATGGAAAACATGGCTACCGGGGCGCCTTTTCGATCAACCGCACGACTCCGGCCTCTTCGAAGTAGCACTTGATGACCTGACGTCCCCCCGGCAGTGTCTCTTTGGCGACCACTACCCCGCAGTCCTCCCACGCCTGGTGATGAATGCACTGCCCGACCTCGTAGGTCTCCCAGGGTCGATAGGGGGAAGGTTCGCTCTGGACCTTGGCCTCAAGCATGGCCGCGTATTCATGAAGAGGTTCAGCGGGCGCCGCGGGTTCATCAGGTTTCGTGGATTTTTCCTTTTCGGCGGCCGGCGCACTGGTTTTATCCCTGGAAAGGTCATCCAGTTCCGGCAGGCTCGGGGGATCACCGGCAACGCTCCTGGCTTCCATCATGTCGGCGGGGCTGTCCCACGGAAGGCTTTCGTCGGTTTCAGCGGAAACGGAAGAAGCGGGTTTTTTACCGGTTTCGGCCCCGGAACCGGCGTCGGTCTTTAGATCGGCCCCGCTCAGTTTGGGCAAAAAGCCCTGGCACTGGGGGCACCGGAACCAGATGACACCATCATCCTCCTCACCATCACTGGTAGGGACGACTTCCATTTCAAGCCAGTCCTTGCAGACTGAACAAAACTGTCGGGACTTCATCAGGTTCACCAGGTGTGGTCAGGGATTGATCTTGCAGCAGTTGTCAGCTTCATCCTTGCCCATATAGCGCATCCCGCACACCAGGCACTTTTTGGGACCGTCGATGCGCCCCTCGGTTTCGGCCTTGGTCAAAAGCCTTTCATATTTTACGAAGCTTTCATCACGGACAAGAATATCAACTTCCTTGACGCTGGCCATTGGCTCCTCCTTGGCTCTGGTTACGCGTCCGTCCCGGATGTCTTGATGTAAAGGCTCCTGCCTGGCGGGACGTGTATATTGTTTGGCATACTATTACAATGTTAATTGCGAGTCAATAATGTGAACGGAAATTTTTCAACTTTTTGGGGAATGTCCTGAAACAGGTGTGATCAGGATTCGGCCGCGCGGGCGGCGAGGGAGTCGGCTTCGGCCGCGCGGGCGGCCGTGATCTCTTCGACGCGGTAGAGATCGCCGAGATCCACCAGACCGAGTTGGTGGGATTCCTTGAGCACTTCAAGGAGAACACCGGCCGTGGCGGCGGCATCGGCGCCGGCCCTGTGGGGATTGCCGTGGTCGATTCCAAAATGTGCCGCCAGGTCCGGAAGGCTCCGGCTTACCAGGTCGGGCCAGAACTGGCGGCTGAGCTGCAGGGTGCATAAACCGGTCACCGCCGGGCGGCCGATACCCCGCCGGGCAAACTCCCACCTTAAAAAAGGAAGGTCGAAGCGGATGTCGTGGGCCACAAAGACATTCCCGTCCAGCAGTCCCACCAGGTTTTCGGCCAGATCGGAAAAGGTGGGCGCCCCTTCCAGGTTTTCATTGCTGATGCCGGTCAACCGGGCCACCCAGGGCGGAATGGCGCGATCGGTCCAGACCAGGGATTCGAATCGTTTGACCACCTTGCCGCCCCGGACCTGAATCAGGCCGATCTCGATGATTTCATCGACTCCGATGACGCTGCCCGTCGTTTCCAGATCGACCACCGAAAAGGTGGCTTCCTTGAGGGACTTGCTCAAAAGAGGCGAGCCCAGCACGGTCCAGCAATGATCATGGGTTTCGACGAAGCGGGGATCATCCCCCAGCAGGGCCCGGACCACGACCTGGGTCTCGGGCATCTCATGACGGCGGGCGCCGAAGAGGCGCCTGGCTATGGCCGGTGTTGGTAAAGGCTTCTGCTGGCCCAGCAGAAATTCGTGGGCCTCCACCCGGAATTCGTTCAGGTCGTTTGGAATCGTGACATAACTATACCATAAGCTACTGGCGGGGGTCAATTGCCGGGACTCAGAACAGACTTGGCCTTATAGCCAAAGCCAAGCAATTCCATCACCTCCACCCTTACCTGGGGAGCCGGCGGTGTAAATTTTCGACTCGGCGGGTCCAGTTTGGACTCCGAGCGAACCCTTTCCGCCGCGAAAACCAGGCCCAGGAATGGAATCTCCTCGTGGACCGCCGCGGTAATTTCCCGGGTGGTGATCTGGATCATTCGGCCCGCAGGCAGATCGGCGCTCTGGGTGTCGGCCGCGCTCATGACGAACTGGCCACAGAGATACTGGGTCCCCGAAACCACCCGAGTGGTCGGGTCCTTCCTTTCGGTGCGGTCCGGGGTGAACTCCGTGTCCAGGGAGGCGGACACCAGGGGGTCGTTGCGCAACTGTTCCTCGGATATTTTTTCAGGAATCCCGTTCCGCCACTTTTCCACTTCGACGACGGCATCCAGCAGATGCCCCTCCCTGTTCAGCAGGGTCCGGGACAAACGCAACCGCGCGCCCTCACCCGGCACCGGCACGAAGCTTCCATCGGGCAGTTCGTCCAGGGGTATCAGCTCCAGCAGCCAGGTCTCGTCGTCTGAACCATCTTCACGGTCCAGGCAGATGACCCGGGTCAGCCCCTCGTCCCTTCGCCCACCGACCATGACCTGGCTCCGATAATCGGCCCAGGCGCCCTCGGTCATGCGCAGGGGAAGCTCCCGCTGCCTCCACAGGGTGAAAACGTCAAGGGCGCGGGCCGGCCGCACCCCCGACGAAATCATGCCGCAGGCAACCCAGAGCAGGGTCAACCCCAGAATGTTTCTAATGTTTGATCTTGTTCCAGTAGATCGCATAGTCGAATTCCGGACTGTTCTTTTCATCGTGGCACAAGGTGCAGGAATCCTTGGCCTGGGCAACCCATTTGTTGTCCCGGGCATGTTCACTGCCGTATCCGTGACAGGCTTCGCACTGGACATTGGCCAGTTTGTTGAACGGGGATTCATCCGCGTAGCCGTTCTTGAACCGGTAACCGGTCGTATGGCACGACAGGCACTCCGGTTCGAAGCTCTGCCCCTTGTTGCGGATGGACGCGAATGCCGACCGGTGGGGAGAATCCAGGTACACCTTCCAGGCGTCCTCGTGGCAGGCCATACAGGCACGGTCACCGAGGTAGGACTCCTTGTCCGAACCCATGGTCCGGGGATACTCGGCCCGCTTGGCGGTCTTGAATTCCAGCAGATCGTTCTTGTACTGCTCCACCCGGGCGAGCATTTCCTCATCATTATCGACTTTATCGTTGAGGGTGGTGATTCCCACATCGATGGCCATGACCCGGCCGTCGGCATCGTCGATGAAGAGATTCGCCCGGCCGATGTACCGGCCCTCGAAGGCGGAGGCAAATACTGCCGTATCGTGGATGACACGTTCGGCATTGATGTTGCGGGACGTGTGCCCGATGACACACATATCGATTCCCGTGACTTCCTTCAACAG
>JAUVII010000158.1 GCA_030592845.1 Candidatus Krumholzibacteriia bacterium
ACCCGTTCATGTTGCAAAACCAAACTGCCACCAGGAGCTCTTCTTAGTCGATCAGGACCGAGAAGTTTTCCTGCGCGGTCGCGGCACCGGCCACGCTCGCGAAGACCACACGGACACCCGTAACCGCGGGGTCGGTGCCGTTGGCGCCGGCAACCGGACCATAGGTCCACGTTGTGCCGCCGTCATTCGAGTAGGAAACCACGGCGCCCGCGGCCGGGACCGTGGAAATCGAACCCACCAGGAACGAGCTGTTGGTCGGAACCGAATCGATGACCTCGACGTTGTCGGCGGTCACGGTACCGGTATTGGTCACCAGAACCTGATAGCCGACGGTGGCGCCGGGGATGGCCTTCGGATTCAAAGCCAGGTTGAAAGGATCGCTGATGACGTTCGTGGTTTTCACGGCGGTCAGGTTGGCGGTCACGATCTTGTACCCGTCCTTGCTGGAGAACTGACCGTCGCGCGCGGCGTCAGCCGTACCGGCACCGTCGGCGAACACCAGCTGAACAACAGTGGGATCGTCGGCGACAGCGGCATCGTCGGTCAGGAAGGGCGCGCCCTGGGCTCCGGGGGAGCTACCCATGGCGGTCTGGGCCAACAGGTCGTAGGAAGCGACATCGTCGTTGACCTGGGCCAACGGGATATCCGCCACCACGAACACGTTGATCGTGGCGCCGATACCCAGCTCGTCGATGTACAGATCGGTGTCGGCGGCGGTGTAAACGTTGTCGCCGTTGGTATCGACGAAAACGGCCGGACCGGTGGCGTCGAAGGTCTCGGTCTCACCGAACGCGCCGGTGGCCGAATTCAGGGCGGACAGGACGTAATCCTGGGCCGAGTTACCGTTGTTGGTCACCGAGTAGGTCAACACCTGGGCGAAAGTGCCCGGGACAACCGATACGATGGCACCGTCAACGGTGGTCACCATCAGGTCGATCTTGTTATCCACCAGGAAGGTGGCGGTGTTACTGGTGACCTGCGCCTGCTGGGTTCCGCCGACGAAGTAGTCGAGGGTCGCCGTGTTGTTGATCGGGGTGTTCGCGGGTGTGTTCTGTGCCAGGGCGACCGTGGACAGACCAAGCACCAGGGCGCCGGTCAGCATGATCATGAACAGGTTCTTTTTGCTACGGATAGACATTTTAAGCCTCCTTGCCAAAATGGCTTTGGTTTACTGCAACTGTGCCCGGAAGGACACGCTTCCTTCGGCGCCCGGCTCCAGGGGATTCTGGAACGTCCAGCGCACGTGGGTGAAATCGGATGCCTTGGCAGGGCGGGTCTGGCCCTTGGCGTCCGTAACGGTCAGGTTCCGAGGCGCGTCGTAGCGTGAACCGCCGTCAGCCGAAATGCTGACCTTGGCCCCGCGCGGACTCTCCTCCACCTTGGTGAAGACCATGTGTTCGGGAATGGGATTGGTGATCACGACGTCAGCCGCGGGTTCCGTCCCGTGGTTGGCGAAAGTGATCGTGTAGATGACCTCGTCGCCCGGAACGACCTTGCCGGCCTCCACGCGATTGGTCACCTCCTGCCCCGCTTCGTTGGTCGTGGTGATTTCCGTCAGGGCCACCGTGTTCAGCTCGACGTCCGCGTAAGCGGCGCCGGCCAACAACAGGGCACAAACGGTGATGGTGATCGCTCTTTTCATGACTCTTTCCTCCGTGTTTGAGTGAACGTTCAATCAATCGTGACAGTGAAAGTGATCGTTTGTCCGGGACCGCCGACGGCCACGTCACCGATATCCACGGTGATCGCGCCGGTTGTCGTGCCTCCCACATCACCGCTGTCGCCATCGAGAGCGTCGGTGAAGGGAGTTCCGTTGAGCATCAGGGTGCCCGGGTTGTAGGTTGTATTAAGGGGAATGGCGTCGCTGACCACGACGTCGTTCGTTGTGCCCGTGCCTGTGGCGATCACGGACAGTTGGTAGGTAATGGTCGCGCCGGCCACCGGCTGCGATCCCCCGAAGGGATCGGCCACCACGGCGGATTTGAGAATGGCCACCTGTGCTGACAGGGCCATGATGCGATAGGAGCCCTGACTGTCGAGACGGCCCCCGTTAGCTCCCACCACCGCGTCCAGCCCGTTTTCGCCCGCGCCGGAAATGACCGTGCCGGGCACGCCCACTCCCGTATTCGAGGCCGCGCTCAGCGTGCTGGCGCCCAACTGGTTTACGGTGGTGCTTGGTGGGATATCGTTCAGCAGGAAAAGCAGGGTGAACGCGTCGGCGGCCAGAACAGGATCATTGCCGCCGGGGATGTAGAGCTCGTCGATACCCGGATCGAACCGGCCGTTGCCGTTGGTATCGAGGTGAATGTTCCTCAGGATCGGATCGAAATCGTCACCGGCAAGCGTGCTCTGCCCCGCGAGATTGAAGGCGTCGCTGCCGTTGCCGGTGTTGGTCAACCGGAAGGACAACGCCTGGCCAACGGCGCCGGGCTGGACCGCGACCGCCGCGGCGTCCTGCCACACGAGGCTGAGATCCAGCACCTCGGCCACCGAAGTGGTCACGACGTTGCTCAGCCCGGTGTGGCCGGTGCCGGTGATGGTGTAGTTGATGGTCGCCTGGCTGGTGATGTCGGTGCCGGCCGGCGTACCGCCCGCAAAAGCGCACGTCACGGCAAGCAGGCTGAACGCCGCCACCAGAAACAGGCGAGATACCAATCTCACGAAATGGGATCCTTCCTTGAATAGCGCGCCGGTCCTTCGGCGCGTAACCTATTTGTAGCTCTCTGGTTTTCGGGATAATTGGAGGGCGGCTTTAGGGGGTTGTGCCCCGGGAAGGATTTTGGAACTGTAATAATTACAATTAATTAACTGTTGGTCTTTTTTTTTGTACTTTAGAGCCCTTCCAACCGATGAACGGCTCCCAATTCGACAATGCCCACCGTCGTGAGGTTGACGACTTCCTCAACCGTTGCCCCATATTGCACCAGATGCACCGGCAGGCGCGTCCCCATGAACATCGGACCGATGGGCAGGGCCTCGGCCATGTAGTTAAGGGATTGCATGGCCAGATTTCCGGACTGAAGATCCGGGAAGATCAGCACGTTTGCGTCTTCCTTCAGGTCAGTGAAGGGGAAATATCCACTGCGCAGATCATGGTCACGGGCTATCGCCAGTTGCATCTCCCCATCGACCACCAATCCGGGAGCCCGTTCCTTTACGATCTCCGTGGCGTGCTGAACCTTGGTGGCAAATTCATGTTCTGAACTGCCAAAATTCGAAAAGGAGAGCATGGCCACCCGCGGTTCGACACCCAGTGACCGGCTCATTGTTGCTGCCAGAAGCGCGATCTCCGCCAGTTGTTCGGCGTCGGGATTGATATTCACGGCGCAATCGGCCATGACCACCACTTCCTTCGGCAACAGCAGCAGATAATGACTGGAAATACGGCTGATACCCGGCGCCGGTCCTATCACCTCGAGGATGGTTTGCAGGGTCTGGGTAAAATGGGTCGACAGGCCCGCGATCATCATATCCGCATGGCCGCTGTGGACCATCATGGCGGCAAAGTAGTCACGCTGGCGCAAACGCTCCATGGCCGAGTCCCGGATGACGCCACGCCTCTGCCGCATGGCGAAGTATTCGTCGGCGTACCCCTCCAGATCTGGTGATCGTTCCGTGTCGATGATCTTCGCGCCACCCATATCCAGGCCCAGACGTTCGATCCTCTCCCTGACTCCGTCCTCGGGCCCCAGCAGGATCGGTTCTACGATTCCCTCGTCCATCAGGATACTGCAGGCGCGGATCAGGGTATCATTGCAACCCTCCGGAAACACCACCCGCACACCTTTGTGGCGGGCGGACATGGTCAGCTCGCGCATCTTCTCCCGCCCTGTGCCGATCCGGACCGACAGGCTTTCCTGGTAGGCGGACTTATCCGCGGGCTTGCGGGCCACACCTTCGCGAATGGCCTGCTCCGCGACCGCCGCGGATTCCCGGACGAAAATCCGGGGATCGATGGGTTTGGGCAGGAGGTATTCCGGTCCAAAGGTGAATCGCTGCCCTCCGTAGGCACGCTCCACTTCCTCGGGGACATCTTCCCTGGCCAATTCGGCCAGGGCGCGGGCAGCGGCCAGCAACATATCCTCGGTAATGCTCGTGGATTGCACATCCAGGGCTCCACGGAAAATGTAGGGAAAACTCAGGACATCCATCACCGCGTTGGGGAATTGCCCCAGACCCGAAGCCACGATGACATCCCGGCGCGCGGACCTGGCCTCGTTGTAACCGATCTCCGGTTGGGGCGTCGCCAGGGCGAAAACAATTGGGTATCGATTCATCGACCGGATCATCTCCATGTCCAGAACGTCCCCGGCCGAAGCCCCGACAAACACGTCGGCCCCTTCAAGTCCCATGGCGAGATCAGTCAACGGAGATGACACCGCAAACTTCCGTTGGTAATCGTCCAGACCTTCCCGGTCGGGATGAACCAGGCCGTCGACGTCGTACATCAGCAGATTCTCCCCGGCAACCCCCAACCGGCGCAGCAATCTGGCGCAACCGATACCCACGGTGCCCGCCCCGCACAACACGACCCTGGCCTCACCGACATCCTTTTCGACAAGTTCCAGGGCATTGATCAGCGCAGCCACCGCGACAACCGCCGTGCTGTAGAGATTTTCGTGGAAGATGGGAATCTCCATGGCTTCCCTGAGCCGGTCATAGATCTCCAGGCCCCGCGGCGCCTTGATGTCCTTTAGATTTATGCCCCCGAAAGTCGGTTCCAGCATGCGGACCGTCTCGACAAAACCATCAATGTCTTCACAGCTCAGTTCCAGATCGTAGACATCGATATCCGCCAAGCGTTTGAAGAGGATCGCGATGCCCTCCTGCATGGGTTTGGCCGCCAGGGGACCGAGATCACCCAGGCCGGGTATGGCCGACCCGTCGGTGACGGCCGCAACGAGATTACCCCGGGCCGTATACTTGAAGACCGCCGAAGGATCCCTGGCGATCTCCTGCGAAGGGAACGTCGCCCCCGGTAGATACGCCAATCGCAGTTCGCGAGGAGTGAGGCATGACTTGGTCGCGTTGACCATGATCTTGCCGGGACGATCTTTGGCGTGATAATCGAGTGAGTCCTGTTTCCTTATCACTTCGCATCCTCCACATTGATGGAACCGAACAGATTTCCAGCCTCATCCCGACAGGGGATAATGATCCAGCGTTTCCCTCAGATCACCGGCATGGACACCGATGGGCCTGGCCTGGAGCAACCAGACATTCAAACCCTCGACGGCGAACTCCAGATCCAGGGGATATCCGTATACTCTCTCCAGCCGCAGCGCCTTGGACACCAGGTCGACCAGTTCCAGATATTCGAGGGCCGGGCGCAGCCTTTGGTGGTAAAGCGTGGCCCCCAGGCGCGTTCCTCCACCCCGCCGTTTGTCCAGCACGACCTGGGTGGTCTTGTCGTTGGTGATGTAGTTGATCCGCAGGGACCTGTCGTCGGGATTATCATTTTTTACCACTGTGATCATGTCGGTGGCCACCAGGCCGGAAACCACGCCCTCACCCAGGCCGAGCCCGGCGTTGATCACGACTTCCCGATGATCGTCCGCCGGAACGTTGACTGTCTGCATCACCCCGGAGGCCCTCGCCGGGACCATGACCTGTACGATCACGCCGCCGGCCGGCCGCCGCATAATGTCCCCCGCGGCATCCCGCGAACTGAGGGCACGCGCCGTCCAAAGTCCCGCCCAGGTAAGTTTCAGATGCCGGCAAACGGATTCCCTTCCGCGAACATGGAGGAAAGTGTCGTATTCCCCCGCACGGGTGGCGGTCTCGGTGTCTTCATCGCAGGAGGATGACCTGAGGGCCACATCAGCGCCCTGACCGCCGTCATCCAGATGGCCATAGGCCGCATTTATCTCATCGACAACGGCATCCGGAATCGCGACCGCTGACCAGAGATCTCTGATGAGGGCCGACTTCCGGGCCGGATCCAATCCTTCCCGGCCCAGGATCTCCCTGATTCCGTTGCCGAGAGTCGTTGAGGAACCCTGCGTATCGATCTTCTGCCGCAACATCCGCGACAAGGCCTTGTTGTTCACCACGAACCACGGCGGCACTACCCCTTCTCCCACCAGGCGCGCCAATTCGGCAAGGTTGGCCGCTTTCCAACCGATGAGGCCATGCAATTCATATCCGCAGGAATCACCGGCAAGCACATGGTTTACCGAGGCCTGGGCCAGCGCTTTTTCATCTCCGTTTTTCAGGGTCTTCTTACGGGCCAGAATACGCCTACGTCTGGAAGATGATCCTCCAAGAACCAGATCGAATCTATCGATTCTGCGCAGGAGATGACGCCGCTCGATCGATGTCCCCTGCCCCCCTTTGGTAGCCAGAAGTTCGTCTATTGTCCGCTCTCGCAATGCAATGAGCCGTTTACGGGCGACCGCCCCGACTTTTTCGACTTGCCGGGGATCGGGAACATTTCGTGGATCGATGCCGCATCCGGCCAGCACATCGTTGGCGACCACCAGCGCTTCGTTGGCATGAATGACCTTCAGCCTCAACCCGAGGATCTCACTGCACCCGAAGGAAGTGGCCGTGGCATTCCGAGCCCCACTGACCGCCGCTTCGAACCTTTCGGCCAGAATGCGGGTGATCCCTATCAATCGTTCGCGGGCCACGCCCCCAACGGATTTGTTTTCGAAAAGCCGGGACATCAAGTGGACCCGGTCGGTATTCGCCACATGAGTGAACGACCGGCCCAGGGAAATCTCCTCGACCGCGAAAGTCCCCAGCACCGGGTCGTGCAACCTGTCCAGGGCTTTCTCCAGGACATGCCTGGCCCGCAATTTCAACCCTCGCGCCACCATGACATCTTCGGCTTCACGAACAGCCTGGTCTTTTTGGCTGGCATCATCGAGCATCCTGAAACCTTCGTACAATGCGAGGGCGTCCCGTCCCTGGCCGAAGACCTGCACGACCCCGGCATCCGCATCCAGAACCAGAAGATCTCCTTCGTGAATCACATCCGAACGGTGCTCTGCAACCCGCCTCAAACCCACATCGAAACCCTGGCGCCGTCGGACCTCGACTTCGTAAATCGGAGTGACAAACCTGAGGGACCGCCCCTTTCCCTTCGTCCTGTGGAAATCGGCATCGGTAACCAGGGCCGGCTTGCCGAACTGCAGGGCCAGGAGCGCGGCATGACTCAGGACAGCCCCACCCGCCGAAACGATACCGATGGCATGCAGCAGGTGGCTGGCATCCGCCGGCCTGATCTCGCGCGCCACCAGGATGCCGCCGTCCAGATGTTCCGGATCGCGCCCGGCCGTCTCGAAGACAGCCCGGCCCATGGCCCTTCCGGGGGATGCGGACAATCCCCGCAGGAGTCGGCGTTCATCCCGCGGGGCCAGGCTGGCGGCAGGCGCCTGTTGCAAGGCCAGATGTCGCAATTCTTCCAGGGTTTCCACCGTGTTCTCCCGGACCGGATCCGGAACGCCGCCCACGTAGTTGGCACCCAACAACAGGGACCAGAGCCGGCCGTCGGCTTCGGTATCATATTGCCACCTGGCGCCCTTGACACATCGTGCTCGTGTGATTTCCCGCCCCTTGGTGTACAGGCCCATGCGGACAACGCCGTGTCCGTCCCTGGCCGCGTATATCACCAATGTTCCGCCCCGGATTTCCACCTTGGCCCTCTGGATATCCATCCCGCCCACAAAACCGACCGTTTCAAAGGGGGCGAATCGATCCAGGACTGAAATCGGTCCGGCCAACGCAATCGCCTGCACCGCGGCATTGCCACCCCGGGCCAGCAGCCCCACGAAATGTTCCGCAGGATGTTCGGCGGCAAAGAGATCGGAATCCACACTTCTCAACCCGTCCTTTGCGACGACCACCCGGCCGCTGATCAGGCTCTCCTGAAGAGGAGCCAGCAAGGTCCGTTGAATCCCCAGCAACCCCGGTGCCTTACCGTCCTCGCTACATACGGGATCGGATACCCGGATGCCGAACCCTGCCAGCCTGGCAGTCAAATTTTCCAGTAATACCGTGGGGTAAGGAGCACTGTAAATATCGGCGTAGGGTGATGTGCCGTCCCAGGTCGCAACGGATTGGCCGGAGGGGCCGGCGAAGGTGTCGCGAA
>JAUVII010000209.1 GCA_030592845.1 Candidatus Krumholzibacteriia bacterium
GGGGAATGGTGTACTCCTTCTCCACGTCATGCTCGCCAACCACGGCCACCTTGCGCTGGCCACGGGTGGTGCCGCGGAACTCGACCACGCCGTCGATCTCGGTGACGGTCGCCGATTCGCGCGGCTTGCGGGCTTCGAAAAGCTCGGCCACACGGGGCAGACCACCGGTGATATCGCCGGACTGGGCAACTTCACGGGGAATCTTGGCCAACTGCGTACCGGCAGGCACCTTCTGGCCGTCCTCGACCAGCAGGAAGGCACCCGTGGGCAGGATGTACTCGGCCATCTTGCGGCCGGTCTTGGCGTTGACGATCTGGATGGCCGGATGCACGCTCTTGTCGGCGCTCTCGACGATCACCGGCTGCTTCATCCGCGTCTTCTCGTCCAGGTCCACACTCAAAGTCAGGCCTTCGACGATACCGGTGAAGGACACGATTCCCGCGCCCTCACTCAGGATGAAGTCGGCGAACGGATCCCACTCGAAGATGGGATCGTTCAGGGCCACCTTCTGGTTGTTCTTGACCATCACGATGGCGCCGTAGGGCACCGTCATCTGGCTGCGGGTGATCCCGGAATCAAGAACCAGTTCCATCTCGCCCTTACGGCCGATGGAGACCATCTGCTTGTCGGCGTTCTTGACCAGCTTGACCTCGTCGTTGAAGACGATCTTACCGGCGGCGGCCGCCTGCTTGGTCGTCTGCTCGACGATGCGGCTGGCCGTACCACCGATATGGAAGGTCCGCAGGGTCAACTGCGTGCCCGGTTCACCAATGGACTGGGCGGCCATGACCCCGACGGGTTCGCCGATGTCCACCAGCTTGTGCTCGGACAGGTTGTATCCGTAACACAGCGCACAGATACCGTGGCGGGTCTCGCAGGTGAGCACCGAACGCATGAGCACGGTCTGGATGCCCGAGTCCTCAATCAGGGTGGCCAGGTCCTTGTCGATCAACGCGCCGGCCTCGGCAATAACCTTGCCGGTACCGTCGATGATGTCCTCGGCGCTGGAACGTCCGATGATTCGCTCGGACAGCGACTCGATCGTTTTCTCGCCCTCCTTGAGGGAAGAGATCTCGACTCCGCGAAGGGTGCCGCAATCGGGTTCGTTGACCACGATGTCCTGGGCCACGTCGACCAGGCGGCGCGTCAGATAACCGGCGTCGGCGGTCTTCAGGGCCGTATCGGCCAGACCCTTGCGGGCGCCGTGAGTGGAGATGAAGTACTCGAGCATGGTCAGACCCTCGCGGAAGTTCGCCAGGATGGGCTGCTCGATGATTTCACCGAACCCACCGGTGATCTTCTTCTGGGGCTTGGCCATCAGGCCACGCATACCGGCCAGCTGCTTGATCTGGTCGGCGGAACCACGGGCGCCGGACGCGTTCATCATGTAAACGGCGTTGAAACCCTGGTCGTCGGCCCTCAGATGGTCGAACATGCGATCCCTGACCTCGTTGGTCACCTGGGTCCACTTGTCGATCACCTTGTTGTAGCGTTCCCGGTTGGTGATCACGCCATCGCGGTGGTCGCGCACGTAACCATCGACAATCTTCTGCGCCGCGGCGACGATTTCACCCTTTTCCGGCGGAATGATGATGTCGTCGATCCCGATGGAAATCCCGCCTTCGGTGGCGTGATGGAAGCCAAGTTCCTTCAATCGGTCCAGGAATTCCATGCAGGCGGTCATGCCTTTTTTGGCATGCACCTCGCCGACGATCCGGGACAGGTCCTTTTTGTTCAGGGGCTTGTTGACGAACTCCACCCCATGGAGGATCTCGTTGAACATGACCCGGCCGATGGTGGTCTCGAGCGTGCCCACCTCTTCGCCCATGCGAATCTTGACCATGGCGTGCTTCTCGATGATGCCTGCCTCGTAGGCGCTGTAGGCGTCATCCACGTCGGCGAAGGACTTGCCTTCGCCCTTGGCGCCGACACGGTGCAGCGTCAGGTAATGGCAACCGAGCACCATGTCCTGGCTGGGCGACGCCACGGGCTCGCCGCTGGCCGGGGACAGGATGTTCAGCGGCGACAGCATCAACAGCCGCGCTTCCAGCTGGGCCTCGTACCCCAGGGGCACGTGCACGGCCATCTGATCGCCGTCGAAGTCGGCGTTGAAGGCGGTACAGACCAGAGGATGGATGCGAATCGCCTTGCCCTCGATCAATACCGGCTCGAAGGCCTGGATACCCAGACGGTGAAGGGTCGGGGCACGGTTCAGCAGGACCGGGTGGTCCTTGATGATCTCCTCAAGAATATCCCAGACTTCGGGGCGCTCCTGCTCGACGAGCTTCTTGGCGCTCTTGACGGTCTGGACGTAACCCTTCTCCTCCAGCTTCCGGATGATGAAGGGCTTGAACAGCTCCAGGGCCATGCTTTTGGGCAGGCCGCACTGGTAGAGTTTCAGTTCGGGACCGACGACGATCACCGAACGGCCGGAATAATCGACGCGCTTGCCGAGCAGGTTCTGCCGGAAACGACCCTTCTTGCCCTTGATCATGTCGCTGAGCGACTTGAGGGGTCGGTTGCCCTGGCCCTTGACCGCGCGCGAACGACGGCCGTTGTCGAACAGGGCGTCCACGGCTTCCTGCAGCATCCGTTTTTCGTTGCGCAGGATCACCCCGGGAGCCTTGATCTCGATCAATTTCTTCAACCGGTTGTTACGGTTGATCACCCGACGGTAAAGATCGTTCAGGTCACTGGTGGCAAAACGGCCGCCGTCCAAAGGGACCAGCGGACGCAAATCCGGCGGCAGCACCGGCACGACATCCAGGATCATCCATTCGGGCTTGTTGTTGCTATGCAGGAAGGAGTCGATAATCTTGAGCCGCTTCAGCACCGACTTCTTCCGCTGCACGGAAGTTTCGACCTTGACCTGAGCGCGCAGTTCCTGGTTCAGCTCCTCGAGCTGCAGACCGGCCAGGAGTTTGCGCACCGCTTCGGCGCCCATCTCCATCTGGCAATCCCACTCGGGGTGCTCTTCCTTCAGGTCCCACCATTCCTCGTCACTGATGACGTCGCCGACCGTCAGTTCGGTGTTACCCGGATCGGTGATCACGCTGGACTCGTAGTAAAGGATTCTTTCGAGATCCTTGACCTTCATGGCCAGCAGCTGGCCGATCCGGCTGGGCAGTCCCTTGAAGAACCAGATGTGAGCGATGGGCACGGCCAGTTCGATATGGCCGAGACGCTCGCGCCTCACCTTGCTCTGGGTCACTTCCACGCCGCATTTGTCACAAACCATCCCACGGAAGCGGATGCGCTTGTACTTGCCGCAATTGCATTCCCAGTCCTTCACCGGACCGAAAATGCGCTCACAGAAGAGACCGTCCTTTTCCGGCTTGAACGTCCGGTAGTTGATGGTCTCGGGCTTGGTGACCTCGCCGTAGCTCCACTCCCGAATGATATTCGGGGAGGCGAGCTGGATCATGATGGCTGTGTGTTCCGAAGGCTTCTTTGCTTCTTCGCGAAAAGTCTGGCCGAGCATTTATTATCCTCCTGGGGGCACCGCCCGGGGCGGGTCCACCGGATCAGAGTGTCTAGACGGATTCTTCCAGGTTCACATCCAGGCAAAGGCTCTGGAGCTCCCTCATCAGAACGTTGAAAGATTCCGGTATTCCCGGCTCGGGCGGATTCTCGCCCTTGACGATGGCTTCGTAAATCCGCGAACGGCCCGTCACGTCATCCGACTTGACCGTCAGCATCTCCTGGAGACAGTTCGCCGCGCCATAGGCCTCCAATGCCCAGACTTCCATTTCACCGAATCGCTGGCCACCGAACTGGGCCTTGCCACCCAGCGGCTGCTGGGTCACGAGGCTGTATGGGCCAATGGACCTGGCGTGGATCTTCTCCTCTACCAGGTGATGAAGTTTAAGCACATAGATGACCCCGACGGTCACTTCCTTGTCGAAGCGTTCACCGGTCCGGCCATCGTAAAGAACGCTCTTGCCGCTGGGGTCCAGACCCTGTTCGGCGAGCCCTTCCTTGATTTCCGAGATCTTGGCTCCGTCGAATACGGGTGTCATGATCTTCACGTTGTTTGCCAGGGCGGCGTACCCGAGATGAGTCTCGAGGATCTGGCCCAGATTCATACGGCTGGGAACACCCAGGGGGTTCAGGACGATGTCCACCGGCGTACCGTCGGCCAGGTAGGGCATGTCCTCTTCAGCCATGATCTTGGACACGACGCCCTTGTTTCCGTGGCGCCCGGCCATCTTGTCGCCCACGCTCAGCTTGCGCCGGCGGGCCACATAGACCTTGACCAGCTTGACCACACCGGGGGGCAGTTCGTCACCGCGCAGGGCCCGTTCGCAGTTCTTTTCGTATTCGACGTCGATCCGCTCCCGTTCGCGGGCGGCGGCTTCGAAGACGGACCTGATCGATGAGTCCTTTTTCGCGTCCTTCACCAGGGGCAGACCCCAGTGAACGGCGTTGAAGTCCAACTCCTCGAGCACGTTTTTGGTGAACTTGCGGCCCGACTTGAGCAGCACCTCGCCGGTGTTGGCGTCGATGATGTGATGCGCGGTTTCGCCGGCGAACATTTCGCTCAACCGTTCGGCGGCGATTCCACTGATCTTGTCGCGGGCGCGGTCGCGCCTGCGGCGCAGGGCGTCAAGCTGCCTCCTCTCCTCCTTCTTCGAGCGGGAGGTGCGGTCCTGGCGGCTGAATACGCTCACGTTGACCACGATGCCGTCCATGCCCGGAGGAGCCTTGAGAGAAGCATCCTTCACGTCGCCGGCCTTTTCACCGAAGATGGCCCGCAGGAGCTTCTCTTCGGGGCTCAGCTCGGTTTCGCCCTTGGGCGTGACCTTTCCGACCATGATGTCGCCGGCCCGGACCTTGGCACCGGGGTAGATGACGCCGTCCTCGTCGAGGTTTTTCAACGCCTCTTCACCGACGTTGGGAATCTCGCGCGTCACTTCCTCGATCCCCCGTTTGGTATCGCGGACCTGCAGATCGAATTCCTCGATATGCAGGGAGGTGAAGGTGTCATGCTTGACCAGTTTCTCGGAAACCAGGATGGCATCCTCGAAGTTGTAGCCGCCCCAGGGCATGAAGGCCACCAGGAGGTTCTTGCCCAGGGCCAGTTCACCGTTCTGGGTGCAGGGGCCGTCGGCGATGGGCTGTCCCTCGGTCACCTTCTGGCCGGGCACCACCAGCGGCTTCTGGTTGTAGCAGGTATCCTGGTTGGAGCGCTTGAACTTGCGCAGGGGATACTCCACCAGGCCGCCCTGGTCGAAGAAGCTCCCACTGGAAACCTTGTCGGGATTGTCGTACCGGATCACGACGGAATCGGCTGTCGCCGATTCGATCACGCCGCTGGCCTCGGCCACCACGACGGCTCCGGAATCGATGGCCACCTTCTTCTCCATCCCCGTGCCCACGATGGGCGAATCGGACTGGAGCAGGGGCACCGCCTGACGCTGCATGTTGCAGCCCATGAGCGCCCGGTTGGCATCATCGTGTTCCAGGAAGGGAATCAACGAGGCTGCCGCCGAAACGATCTGTTTGGGCGAAACATCCATGTA
>JAUVII010000243.1 GCA_030592845.1 Candidatus Krumholzibacteriia bacterium
CCATTTCGGAGTTTTTTAGTAGGGTTTCCGGACACAGTTCAAAGGGATCCGGAATACCCACTACCCATGCGTCAGCTTGCGATACTTGATCCGATGCGGCTGATCCGCATCCTCACCCAGCCGCCGCTTCCGGTCAGCCTCGTACTCGGAGTACGAACCCTCATACCAGGCCACGTTACTGTCCCCTTCAAAGGCCAGCGTGTGGGTGCAGATCCGGTCCAGGAACCAGCGATCATGGCTGACCACGACCAGGCAGCCGCCGAACTGGATCAGGGCGTCTTCCAGGGCGCGCAGGGTGTCGACGTCCAGGTCGTTGGTGGGCTCATCCAGCAGGATCAGGTTCGCGCCGCTCTTTAAAAGGCGCGCCAGATGCACCCGGTTCCGCTCGCCGCCGGACAACGTGCCGACCTTGCGCTGCTGGTCGTGTCCCCTGAAGTTGAACCCGGAGCAGTAGGCGCGGCTGTTGACCATCACGCCGCCCAGGTCCAGTTCGTCGGCGCCACCGGAGATGTTTTCCCAAACCGTCTTTTCGCCGTCCAGGTCGTCGCGCGACTGGTCCACATAGGCCAGTTGCACGGTTTCGCCCACCGTTAGCGAGCCACTGTCGGCGGTTTCTTCACCGGTTATCATGCGCATCAACGTGGTTTTGCCCGCGCCGTTGGGTCCGACCACGCCCACGATGCCGCCGCGCGGCAGGTCAAAATTCAAATCGTCGAACAGCAGCTTCTCGCCGTAGGCCTTGCTTACCTTTTCAGCCTTCACGACCACGTTGCCCAGCCGTTCGCCCGCGGGGATGCGGATTTGAGCGGTGCCCTGCTGCATGTCGCGATCCTGGCTGACCAGATCTTCATACTTGCTGACGCGCGCCTTGCTCTTTTTCTGCCGGGCCTTTTGGGAGGCGTTGACCCATTCCAGCTCCCTTTGCAGGGTTTTCAGGCGCTTGCTGTCCTTCTTGTCCTGTTCGATCAGTTTGTCCTGCTTCTGCTCCAGCCAGGAAGAGTAGTTGCCTTCCCAGGGAATGCCCTTGCCCATGTCCAACTCCAGGATCCAGCCGGTGACGTTGTCCAGGAAGTAACGATCATGGGTTACGATCACCACGGTGCCCTCGTATTCACGCAGATGGCGCTCCAGCCAGGCCACCGACTCGGCGTCCAGATGGTTGGTGGGCTCGTCGAGCAGCAGCAGGTCGGGTTTTTTGAGCAGCAGCTGGCACAGGGCCACGCGGCGGATCTCGCCGCCGGACAAGGTGGAGATGTCGGCGTCGCCCGGGGGGCAGCGCAGCGCGTCCATGGCGATTTCCAGGTGACGGTCCAGGTCCCAGCCTTCGGACGCGTCGATCTCGCCCTGCAGCTTGCCCATCTCCTCCATCAACTTGTTCATTTCGTCGTCGCTGATTTCCTCGCACATCTTCATGCTGATCTCGTTGAAGCGATCGAGCTTGGCCTTCATTTCGGTCACGCCCTCTTCGACGTTGCCCCTGACGTCCTTAGTCGTATCCAGCTGCGGCTCCTGGGCCAGGTACCCCACCTTGATTGAAGGATCGGGTTGGGCTTCGCCGATGAAGTCGTCGTCGAGTCCGGCCATGATTTTCAGCAGGGTGGTTTTTCCCGAGCCGTTCAGGCCGATGACGCCGATTTTGGCCCCGGGATAAAAGGAAAGCCAGATGCCCTTGAGGATTTCCTTGCCGCCGGGAGCGATCTTTTTCAGTCCCTGCATGGTGAAGATGTACTGCTGAGCCATCGCGAAATACCGTCCTTCAGAAACAATTCAATGTGAATATCGTTGGTTTGCCTGGGTATGGTTCCGAGATATAGTCATGCCAAGAGGGCGGAACGGCAACCCGAATTCATGCAGGGGAGATTGATATGGCCGGCACGGGGAAGAAGTGGTTCATCGGTTGCGGCATCGGTTGCGGGTTTTTTATACTTTTGACGGCCGGTATCGGCACCTTCGGATATTTCGGTATAAAGGGTTTTAAAGACCGCACCGACAGGATCGAAGCCACCTTCAACAGGATGGACGCCGAATACGGCCACCCTTCCGAGTTCATCCCCGAAATCGACGGGCGCATTCCTGCCGGCCGAATGGAGGTCTTCCTCACAGTGCGCGAGGATATTCAACCGGTGCAGCAGGAAGTATCGGGTTTATTCGCGACCCTGGACGGCACCAACGAAGCGGGGTGGGTGGACAAAGCCAAGGCAGGCATGAAGTTCATTCCATCGTTGTTGGTTTTTGTCGAGGAGCGCAACCAGGTCATGCTGGACCACGGCATGGGCGTGGGGGAATACCAGTACATTTATGCCCTGGCCTATTACGGGTTGCTGGAGAAGGACCCCTCGGACGGTCCGGGATTCACCGTCGCATCAGACGATGAGGACCACGGGGAGGATAGCTGGCGCTGGGAAGTGACCGCGGGGAGCAAGGACGAAGAAGCGGAAATCCGCGAAAAACGTGAACGCGAAGTCCGCCGATTCGTGAACCGGGTGCAGAGCCGGGTCTTGGCCAACCAGTTGGATGCTTTGGACGCGCACATGGGGGAACTGGCCGGTCTGGATTTCGATACCTGGCGCGCCGCGGTGGCGGCCGAGGCCGCGGCCATGGATCGGGAATCGCTGCGCCTGTTATGGGAAGAGGGCCTGCCCGCCCAGACCCGCGACTCGCTGGAGCCGTACCGGGACCGCCTGGACGCCACGTATGACGATATGACCAGCATTCTGGAGATGGGGTTGGTGGAACACGATTAGGTTCGGGTTTCAGGAAAAGGATGACATTTATGACGGGCACAGGGTGAAGTTTTGGACAAAACAAGGGAGCAGGACTGGTTTTCAGTCCTGCTCCGTTTGTTTCTGTCGGCGCGAATTACGGTCGACCAAGTCTGTCTAGCGGCGGCCGGACCGTGCCTGACTTCTGGCGCCGTTGTCCGAGTTTCCGCCTTCAGCCGCATTCCTGCCGCCTGGTCCAAAGCCCGTTCCGTCATTGGGGCCGAAAGGACCATCGAGGGTGCTGTCGCCGGGGCCCCAGCCGTACTGGTGCATTTCGCCGGCAAAGGCGCCGTCTATGTCATCGCTGGCCATCTTGATGAAATCATCGAGGGGGCCGGAGCCCATGGGACCCTGGGGACCACCCTGGCCCACGAATTCATCACCGCGACGGCTGTTTTCACCGAGCTGGTTGGTCTCGCCTTCGCCGCCGCCATAATTCATTTGCTGGTTCTGGCCGCCACTCTTGTCGCCGTCCAGGACCTGGCCGTTTTCCCGGGTCTGCAACTGGGCCTGCTCTTTGGTTTGTAACTGCGTCTGCTCTTTGAGCTGCAGCTGGGTCTGCTCTTTGGTCTGCAGTTGAGTCTGCTCTTTGAGCTGCTCCTTGGTCTGCACCTTGAGCTGTTCCTTGGTCTGTGTCTGAGTCTGTTCCTTCACCGGATCATCTTCAGATTGGGCGAGTGCGCCTACAGCCACCAAGCTGATCAACATGACTGCAAGCGTAATATACTTCATCATCACTGCGTCCTCCTTGGATGCCAAACCTGGCATCTTGAAATGGCTCTCCCCGAACACTCCCCTATTCGCATATAGCGTTCCAGTGCCTACCGGTATAATGGCGATATCTGTAATCAACTGAAAACAAACATGGTATGCGTTTTGTGGGTTAAGTTCAGGGATGGACCCCAGGGGACAATCGCAGAAACCTGCGAGAAGACTTCGTCAGGAGACGCAGAATCCTACGAACGGTCAACAGCCTGCAGGGGCTCCCGCATAATTTATTTGTAATAAATCCCCGGTTCCCGCCACACACAAAGGTTTCCCCATTGAAATTTTCCCCTGACAGGCTTGCCCTGTAGACCAAAATGAGACCCGATGAAGCGCTTGTCCCTGCTGTTGGCAATAATCCTGATGACCTCTTTCACGCCCCCCGCTCACGCCCAGATAAAAATCACCGACACCTCCCATTACGACACCGCCAGCCAGATGCTGCTGGCCAATGAAATCAATGAAAGCGGTGAGCCCTACGCCGAGGCCATCGGTTATGACCTTGATGCCCTGGATCCCATGGTTCCAGGTTTTCCGGACCAGACGGCCTATGCCCTGGGCATTGAAAACTACGAATATTCCAGATACCAATTGGGTGTGATCGTCGCCCGTTCGGGCATGGGCCTGCACATGATGTGGTCCCCGATAATCGTCGCGGATGCGGCGCACCCCGTGGTCAGGATGCTCGCTGCGGTGAGCGATGATCCGCTTCTCCAACTCCGTGCATTGTTTGCGAACGGCAATGCTCGAAGGTTTGCGACACAAGCCGGAAATGCCCTCGTCACGGTGGATCTTCATCCACTTGGTGATGGTGGTGGGTTTGATACCGAGGATCTCGGATATGTCCTGTTGATCAGCTCCCGAGTTGACAGCTTCGATGGCCAGGATTTTGGCTTCGAAGGCAATCGGTGGAC
>JAUVII010000204.1 GCA_030592845.1 Candidatus Krumholzibacteriia bacterium
CACTGTTGGAAACAAAAGAGTTACAGAGCCAAAAGTTCCCCCGGGGGCACTTCCCCAGCCGGCCGCCGGTGCAGATCCACGTCCACGAAAATTCGGAAACTGGGCTCATGACTGTCCAAACAGATGCCGGTGAACGCGAGCTGAGCCGGGCCGAAGCCGAACGAATGCGCTGTGATGCGGCGGTATGCAAACACGGCGGTCGAAATACAATGACAATTCCGCCACGCGTACGTCGAGAAGTCCTGGCAAGGGACCAGCACCGCTGCCAGGCCCCGGGTTGCGGGCGGACACGGTTCCTTGAAGTGCACCACATTGTGGCGAGACGGCAAGGAGGAATCAATGATCCGGAAAACCTGATGACCCTCTGCGGATCCTGCCACCGGTTGTGGCATGAACTGGGAGGAAAAGTGCATTCAGACCGTCCGGATTCGGGGGCCATTTTTTAAACCCCCACAAAGGTGGCCCTGTTTAATGCCTCCGGGATGTTCTATACTGAATCTGTGGAGAAATTGACCAATGATCAGGACTTGTCACCATTGATCTGGTTGGTGACTTTTATTTCCGGGGGACCCCACCATGAAAACGCGAGATTTCCTCATTCTGCCCGGCCTTGTTGTCGCTGTCGGCCTGCTGGCCTTTTCCCTGATTCCGGGCTCCGGTGAGCAGCAAGGATCGGCCAACCAGCCAATGAAACCGAATATTTCGGCGCCCGCGCCGGAGGATTTCGACCCGAGCCGGGTTCAGGAGGGTGGCCCGGATCAGCGGCGGGCCTGGAATGAAATGCGTTTGGCGGACCCGGCCACCGGCCTGATCCCCGCCGACATTCACCGCAGGGAAAGGGAATTCGCCCGCAATCTTCCCAGCCGAAACCGGAGCGCCCTTATGGAAGCGGCGAACCCGGATCAGGCCGCCGGGAGCGACAAGATCATTGGTTGGGGATACCGGGGGCCCTGGAATATCGGGGGGCGTACCCGGGCGCTGGCCATCGATGTCAGTGATCTCACCTACCGGACCCTGCTGGCCGGTGGAGTCAGCGGCGGCATGTGGCGGACCACCAACGAGGGTGGCGCCTGGACCCTGGCCACCGGCAGCAGTCAACTGCACAGCGTGACCACTATCGCGCAGGATACGCGCGCGGGCCATCAAGACGTCTGGTATTACGGGACCGGTGAACTGCGGGGCAATTCCGCCGCGGGTGGTGGGGCTCCGTTCCGGGGCGACGGGATCTTCAAGTCCACCGACGGGGGCCAGACATGGGCCCTTTTGCCGGCGACTTCAGGAACCCCCGCATCCAGTTTTACCAACCTATGGCAGTATGTGTCGCGGGTGGCGGTAGATCCCTCCAACCTGGCCCAGGATGAAGTATACGCGGCCATTTATGGGCTGATCATGCGGTCCGTCGATGGTGGAACCACTTTCACCCGCGTTTTGGGCGATCCCAATAACCTATCCCGTTATACCGAAGTCATCGTTTCCAGCACCGGCGTGGTGTACGCTTCCCTCAGCAGCGACGGTGCCACCCAGGGAATTTTCCGCAGCCCCGACGGCATTACCTGGACCGATATCACGCCGGCCGGCCTGACGGCCCACGGTCGCATCGTCATGGCTTTGGCCCCGTCCAACGAGGGGATCATGTACTGCGAAGTCGCCGACCTGAACGGCACTTCCGCTGAGGGATTCTACAAATACCTTTATCTGTCGGGTAACGGCGGGGGCGCAGGTGGATTCTGGCAGGACAGGTCGGCCCAGATGGCTGCCGTGCCCGGTCCCGGCGGCAACGAACCCATGCAGACCTACGGTAGCTATTGCATGGTCGTTACCGTGCATCCGAGCAACCCGGAAATCGTATACGTGGGCGGAATCCACCTCGTGCGCAGCACCGATGGGTTCGCCACCAACGCGAACGACACCTGGGTCGGGGGCTGGCAGTACACCAACCACCACGCCGACCAGCATTACATGGTTTTTCGGCCCGGTTCCCTGGTGGTGGCCTACACCGGCAGCGATGGCGGAGTACACAAGACCAATGACGCCACCATGGGCGGGGTGTTTTGGACATCCCTGAACCAGGGATACAATACCAGCCAGTTCTACACCACGGCCATTGACGAAAACAAGATCGGCAGCAACGTGATCGTGGGTGGGATGCAGGACAACGGCTCCTGGTTTACGAGCAGTACCGTGGCCACCAATCCCTGGGTGGAGACCTTGGGTGGAGACGGCAGCTATTGCGCGGTGGCCGATGCTTCGGGAGTGGAAGGGACTTACCTGTTTTCAGTCCAGAACGGGGTCGTGTACCGGTACACCGTGAACAACACTACCGGCAACTGGACCACCTGGACCCGTATCGATCCCACCGGTGGCGGCAGCTACATGTTCATCAATCCCATCACCCTGAACCCGCAGGACGTCAGGATTCTCTTTTTGGCCACCAGCAACGGGGTTTGGCGCAACAGTAACTACTATGCCATCCCGCTGTGGAGCAACGTGACCACTTCGACCAACTGGGCTCACCTGACCACCGTGCCGGCCAATGAATCGGTGACGGCCATGGCCGTGTCCAGAACCCCGGACAAGGTTCTGTACTACGGGACCGCGGGCGGGAAAGTCTACAAGCTGATAAACGCCACTTCGGTTCCGGCGGGAATCCCTCCGACCCTGTTGAACATGGGCCCGGAATTCACCCCCGGGAGTTATGTGTCCAACATTTCGATTCATCCCTTCGACGACAACAAGCTTCTGGTGGGCGTGTCCAGTTACAATGCGGTCAGCCTGTTCTACTCCGAGGACGGGGGCTTCTCCTGGACCCAGCACGAAGGTAACCTCGCGGGGGCCGACGGGCCTTCGGTCAGGGATGTCGCCATCGTGCCGTTTGGCGGCATTGACATCTACTTCGCCGCCACCAGCACCGGATTGTATTCCACCTTTTATCTTACGGGGGCAACCACCATCTGGAGCCTTGAAGCTCCGAACCTGATGGGCAACGTGGTGGTGGACGAGTTGGCGACCCGCTACGGCGATGGCGTGGTGGTGGCCGCGACTCATGGCAAGGGTGTCTACAGCATCAACATTCCGGTGGGGACCGCGGTGGAAGACCGCGATATTCCCCAGCCGGCCCGCCTGAGCCAGAATGTGCCGAATCCCTTCAACCCGAAGACCACCATCTCCTTCAATCTGCAGGCCGCGGGAAAGACGACCCTGTCGATCTACGATGTGGCGGGAAATCGGATCAGGACCCTGGTTGATCAGGATCTGGAGGCGGGGGATCATCAGTTTACCTGGAATGGGGCCGATCAGGGTGGTCGTCCGGCCGCCGCGGGTGTTTATTTGTACCGGTTGACCAGTGGATCGGTGCAAGAAGTCAAACGCATGACCCTTGTCAGATAAGTGCGGAGCCAAGGAGACCACAAGGTGACATTCAATCATTTTGACGACGAGGGCCGGGCCCACATGGTCGATGTCCGTGCCAAGGACATCACCGACCGCGAGGCCCGGGCCGAAGCGGTCATCCATTTGGGCCCCGGACTGCTGGCCGCCGTCCAGGACCGGGAAATTGCCAAGGGCGATGTCTTCGGCGTCGCCCGTCTGGCGGGCATCGCGGCCGTGAAAAAGACTTCCGACCTCATTCCTTTGGCCCACCCTCTGGCCATCCACCACGCAGCCGTGGAGTTTTTCCCCGACCCTGCGGCCGGCACGGTCAGGCTGGTCTGCACGGTTCGGGCCCTGGAAAAAACAGGTGTTGAGATGGAGGCCATGACCGGAGCTTCAGTGGCGGCCCTGGCTGTGTACGACATGTGCAAGGGAAGGGACAAGTCCATCTCCATCGGCCAGGTTCGCCTTTTGTTCAAGAGCGGCGGTAAGAGCGGGACCTACCGGGCGGAAGAGGGGCCGGATTCATGAGCGGTCATTCCCACGGCGAATCCCGGACCCTCCGGGCCTGCATCCTGGTCCTCAGCGACAAGGGCAGCCGGGGCGAACGGGCCGATACCAGCGGTCCGGCCCTGCGCGACTTTTTGACCGAACGCGGGGTGGAGGTGGTTTGCCTGGAATTGCTGCCCGACACCAGGAATCTGATAGCCGAATGGATCTCCGCCCAGGCGGACAGTGGTCGGTGCGACCTGATTGTAACCTGCGGGGGAACGGGCGTTTCGCCCCGGGACGTAACTCCCGAAGCCACCCGGGACGTGATCAACCTGGAACTGCCCGGGTTCGGCGAAAGAATGCGCGCGGCCAGTCTGGAAAAATCCCCTCATGCCATTGTCAGTCGGGCGATTGCGGGTCTGCGCAAGGGATGTTTGATCATCAATCTGCCCGGAAGCCCGCGGGCGGCCCTGGAGAACCTGGAGGCGGTCTGGGGAGCGGTTCCCCACACCGTGGCCAAGTTGCAGGGGGACATGACCGATTGCGCCGCCCCGGGCGACAAATAAAAGTTTTTTTCCCCTTGCCTTGCGCCTCCCATGGCCGCGGCACATTTTTGGCCCATGAATCCTGGCGCCAAACCAATTTTTCCGGCCATGCCCACGGGCATTGACCGATTCTTCAGGGAAATATCCATGAGGATCTCCGAGCTATCCGATGATGACCGCGTGTGGGTGAAGGAAAGAACCGAACTGCTGTTCGGGGGCGACTTCGTCGTTTCCGGCGACGAGGTTCATGATCCCCACAAGCTGGCTGGATTTATCGCCACCGAAGGTAATGAGCGCGTTGGCCTGGTGACCTACCACCTCAAGGACGAGAACTGCGAGCTGGTGACCATCGACTCGCTGTGCCAGTTCATGGGTATTGGAACCCTGCTGTTGGAAAAGGTCGAGGAAGTCGCCCTGAAGGCAGGCTGCACGAAAATCTGGGCCATCACCACCAACGACAACCTGGATGCCCATCGCTTTTTCCAGAAACGCGGCTTCACCATTTGCCGTGTCCGCCTTGGCGGCATGACCAAGATCCGCCTGCTCAAGCCCAACGTGCCGAAAATCGGTGACTACGGGATTCCCATCCGTGACGAGATCGAATTCGAAAAGCCCCTGGATCTCAGCTACTGACGGTCCCGGCGGATATCGCCTTATCTTTTTTTACCACTCCTGGAATAGCCCCCCACCAGACGTGAAATCAGCACGGCCAGGAACAGTGTGCCCGTCACGGCTTCCAGGATCGCCAAGTTGCGCGCGAGGTCGGAGACGGGGGATATGTCCCCGTACCCAAGGGTTGCCAGGGTGACGTAGCTGAAATAGGTGAGGGTGTGCAAGGGGTCGGGATCGTCGAGAATGGGGTGGGTGAAGGCCTCCGGATTCAAGGCGAGGACAGGAGTGTAGAACAGGACCCAGACCGTTCCGAGAAGGATGTAGGTGCACAGGGCCAGGCCGATGGTGTTCAGGGTGATGATCTTCGCGTTGAAGATTTGGGTCAGCATCAGATAGATGATGAAAAGGTAGAGACAGAGCAAAATGCCGTAGGTGATCCAATCCCGCATTTCGTTATCGAAGGAATGGAAGGTGGAAACAAGGAAAAGGGCTGGAATGCCAAGGACCAACCCGACAATCAAATGATTTTTCTTGTCGGCTGTCATGAAGATGGCCGCAATAAGGACGCTTCCTCTAAGAAGGGTGGCGAGAATCTGACCTTTGTGGAACATCC
>JAUVII010000188.1 GCA_030592845.1 Candidatus Krumholzibacteriia bacterium
AGGCGCATTTCCAGCAGCCGGCGGCCCATGGGTGTCAGGGTGGAGTCGATGTGGTGGACCAGGGTCCCCTCGCCGCGGTCTCCCCTGAAAGTGCGAAAGATTTCAAGATTGCGCAGGGTTTCTTCATCCAGGACCAAGCGATCGGTGCGGGCGCTGAAGCGCAGTCCGGTAACCTGCTCCGGCCGGCGCAGACCCAAAGCCCCCAGGTAGCGCAACATGGCACCAGCGGCGGTGCAGGCCGGTTCCCGGTTCTCATCCTCCAGACCGAATACGGTCAAATTGGCTACCTGGAAATGATCCAGCAGGGTCTGCCGGGCAAAAGAGTGATGGAACCAGGCGGTGTTGACCGGATTGACCACTATTCCCCCGAGTGAGGTCCGCCACTTGGAAATCTGACCGGGGTCCGTGTCTTCTGCGACGATGACTTCCTTTACCGGATGACGCTGGCAAAGACTTTCAAGGCTGGTCATTTCCTGCCCGCAGCGAAAATCTCCGGTGGAAGCGTCCAGAAGGGCCCATCCGTCGTAAGTATCCGGCCGGGGAAGCCAAGCCAGGCAGTACCTGCCCGAGGCCGTATCAACCAGTTCAGGGCTGGTGGCCGTACCGGGGCTGATGACTTCGACCACCGCTCTTTTGACCAGCCCTTTGGCCTGGGCGGGATCCTCGACCTGCTCACAGATGGCGACGGTGATACCGTGGTTGAGAAGACGATTCAGATAAGTATCCAGCGCGTGATAGGGAACCCCCGCCAGGGGTACCGGATGATCACTCTTGGCGTCGCGGCTGGTCAGGGTGACACCGGCTACCGAGGCAAGGGTCTGGGCGTCCTCGAAAAAAGTTTCATAGAAGTCCCCCATGCGGAACAACAACAGGGAACCCGGATGCTGAGCCTTGATGTCCAGATACTGGGTGAGCATGGGCGTGGTTTTGCCGGGAGGTTTGGTCATGGTACCGGCTCAATCCATCCGGCTGTCGGTCCCGGACAGGTCGGCGACCATAATGTCGATATCCAGCTGTCCGGCAAGATTCCGGGCCTCGGTCCTCGCCAGGGCGGGATTCACGAATGATCCCGTGCGCACTTTGTACAGGAATTGCCCACGTTCATCACGGACTTCGTCGATCCGCAGGTCGGGGAGCTGATCCCGATAACGACGCATGAACTCCAATGCCAGGCCGCGGTCGCTGAAGGCTCCCAACTGCAGGGCGTAACGGCCACGGGAAGCCGTTGCATCGGAGGTGCCCTGTTCGGAGGGATCCACGGGGGCCATGGCCTCCAGTTCTTCCTGCCGGGACCGTTGGATTCTTTGGATTTCCATCAGGGCCAGACATCCGGAAGCATTCCTGGAAAGATCATTTTCCAGATCAGCCGCCTCGCCTTCGCGACCCTCGTTCACCAATGCGCGCCATCGGCCCCCGGCGACCCGATGCAGGGAACCGGAATCACCTCCGTCAGCGGCCGAATCGAAATATCTGAGAGCCAGGCCTGAATCGTTCTGTTCCAGGGCGATATCCCCCAGATAATAGCGGGCCAACAAAAAAGCGGGGTCCTGTGGTTTGACCGAGGCGAGCATCTCGCGGGCTTTTTGCAGACGTCCCAGGGCGCGCAGTGAAAGGCCCGCCCTCAGGAATGCCTCTCCAGGCACTTTGGCCTGATCACTGTTCAACAACGGAGTGAGCACCTTCAAACTGGACTGGTAGTGACCCAGGCCGAATTCGATGCCGGCAGACTCCAGCACCATGCGGGTTTTGACGCTGTCCGGAAGCCGCTGGTCGGAAAGCCCCTCCCGCAGAATCAAAAGGGCTTCCGCGGGATCATTTGTCAGCCGGGCTTCCCAGAGTGATGTTTCCCCGGCCCGCAGGCCCTCGGTTCCCTGCTCCAGGAAATTCCGGGCGTCATCATATTTGGCGGCCTGGAAAAGTTCGGTTACGGAGTCAAGCGCTCCGAGAGCGGGCAGGCAGACCAACACACTCAGCAGAACCAGGCGAATGACCCGGCCCGGGTAGGGAATCGACAGATCACGCCCGATCATATCAGGTCACCTCTCCGATGGCGCATCCCGCACCGTAGGTGTGAAAGCCAAGGCAGGAAGGACAAAACCAGCGGATCCGTTCATCACGCCGGCCGCATTTTCGGCAACCCCACCCAGAGGGCCCCGAAGGCATGCTCAACATTTTCCAGACTTTCGCGAAATCGCTGTCAGGCACATCGTCCACCAGCATTTTCAGATAGGGAGCGGCGGCATCGGGGGTGAACTGTTTGCGTCCCGCTTTGTTCTCAAGCAGACGCAGGGCTTTGTCCCTGTGCCCCAGCTTTTCGTAGAGCATGGCCAGATCGATCCACAGCGAAGGAGGTGCGTTCTCCGTCTGGCAGGCCCTTTCCAGAATGGGCAGGGAGCGCGCGAACTGCCCCGACTGCAGCAGGACTTCCTGCAGCAAAGGAAGAAAGACGTCCAACTCTTCGGGACTGTCCAGAAGACTGTCGCTGGCGATGGAAACCGCGGCGCCGGCATCGTTGGCAACCGCTGCCATGATGGCCCGAACCAGGGCGCTGCGGGATTGGGTGCCGGGAAGATTCCTGACATCCTTGAGGAGGGATTTGGCTTCGCCCCCATTATTGGCCAGGGCGTAATCGAGGGCGCGGTCCAACTGATAGCTGGCGTAGGCTGCATTAAACCAGGACCGGTCCTTTTCCTGGCCCTGGCGTGCGGCATTCCTGAGGGTGCGGGCCGCTTCCGGAAAATCCCCGATACCGTGCCATTGATGGAAGCGAGCCTTCCAGTAGCGGGACCTTGCCATGGCCGTGCGCGGCAACGAGTCCAGGACATCCCGGGCTCCTTCCCACTGGGTAAGGGCATTGAGGTCTTCGGCCAGGGCCAGTCCGATGGAAAGTTTCTGCGCCATGGTGAGGTTGGATCGGACAGTCAGACCGCGATGGAGTACGGCAGCCCTCTCGGGGTCTCCCTGGATGCGCAGGAGATTACCCAACTGAAGGAAGGGATCAACGGCGTCGGGATCGTCATGAACCACCCGTTGCAGCAGAGTGCACGCTTCCGGGAGTTCCCCTTCGATCCAGTGTTCAAGGGCGTGCAGATAATTGCCACCGCCGGGGGGTGTCGGTTTGTTGGTCTTGAAAGTCAGATACACAGCAAAACCGGCGGCGACCAGCACCACAATTCCAACAGCAAGGGGAAGAAAGGATGCCACCTCAATCATCCCCCGCCGAAGAGTTGCCTTGGTCGTCCACGCTAATGGATTTGAGAGGCAAGGTGCGCAGATCCCCAATTTCACGATCCTTGGCCAGGGCATCTTTTTTGAGGCGCCCGATCACCCGGTGAAACTTGAATTCACGGAATGCGGCAAGCACAAAACTGGTGGCGAATCCCAGCAGGAAGCTGATCACCACGACCCAGTAGATGGAAATGCCCAGGTAGGCCTTGCCGAAGAAATTGATATCCACGCTCTGTCCGCTGTTGGTTACGAAAAAATAGACCAGAGCGAACAGGAGAAGCAGAAAGAGCGCACCCTTGAATATCCACACGGTCATACCTCTTTCTTCACCGCCGGTCAGGCGGAATTCAGGTCAGGATTTCACCCACGAAGGTCGTGTTGGCCCAGTCCGTAATCCGAACACGGACCTGTTCACCGACCCGGAGCGAGACGTCGTGCAGAACAACCTTGCGGTTGTTGGCGGTTCGCAACCGCCAGCTGCCGGCCGGGCGGCGGGCCTCGGACTCGGCAATGGCGGTCCATTCACTGCCGACCTGCACCGCAGCCACTTCTTTCCAGACATCATCCTGGACCTGGATGAGATCGGCAAGCCGCCTTTTCTTCTCATCCAGCGGAACATCGTCAGCCAAACGGGCCGCCGGGACACCGGGCCGTTCGGAATATTTGAATGAGAAAAGCTGATCGTACTTCACCCTGCGGATGACCTCAAGTGTATCCTGGAAATCGGATTCGGTTTCTCCGGGAAAACCCACGATGATATCCGCCGAAAAAGTGACGTCCGGAATGGTTTTGCGCGCATAATCCACCATGTCCAGGTATTCCCCGCAGGTATACAGGCGTTTCATACGGCGAAGAACCCGGTCGCTCCCGGTCTGGATCGGCACATGGAGCCAGGGACAGACCTTTTCCAGCCGGGCGATGACGTCCATCAGGTGGGGGTGCATGTCCTTGGGGTGGCCGGTCAGAAAACGGATCCTATTCAAACCCTCGACCTGGGCCACCAGTTCCAGGAGACCGGCGAAGTCCAGGCCGCTGTTCCACCGGTAGGCCGTCACATTCTGTCCGAGGAGCGTGACCTCATCGCCTCCAGCGGCCACAATGTCCCGGATTTCCCGAATGATGGTGTCGGGAGCCTTTCACTTTGGGGGCCCCGGGTATAGGGAACGATGCAATAGGTGCATTTGTAGTCGCAGCCCTTGTGGATGGTGACCAGGTGGCTGTTGTTGGTCGGGTACAGGGCCGGCGGCGCAACGTAATGGGCATCCCGGCGATGCCCGACCCGGGTCCTGTCGGATTCCTTCAGGGGATGGTCCAGGTCGGCGGTCAAGCCGCGAAGGACATCGGGCAGGGTGTCGTAACTGTCCACCCCCACCACCAGGTCCACCCGGCGCGGCCCCTTGCGCAGGTCCTTGCCCAGCCGTTCGGCCATGCATCCGCAAATCCCGATCAACGGTTGGGGCAGTTCGGCTTTCCGCCGGCGGTGCCGCAGTTCCCCCACCCGGCTGATGATCTTGTGTTCGGCCAGGTCACGGACGCTGCAGGTATTCAGGAGAATAACATCCGCCGCCATCTCGTTATCGCAGATGTGGAAACCATTGTCTTCCAAAAGGCCGGTGATGGCCTGGCTGTCGTAGACGTTCATCTGGCAGCCATAGGTTTCGATGAAAATTTCGGGTCCGTCCCCCGTGACCCCTGAAGCCTGGGTCATATCGGGCAGATGGTTTTGAAAGTTATCCATGTCAGGCCTCCTTTCCCGGGATCAAATGAACGGGATCGGTTTGGAGTATCGAAGTGAACAGGTTTTGGTCTTTGTAATCGTCCACGCGAACGTGCACCAGAGAACCCGCGGCGTCAGGTCCGGTGACTGACTCGGGAACCAGGACCGTGACGTAGTTGTCGGTGGTCGCCTTCCGCCAGCCGGGGATATCACCCTCGGCTTCGACCACGGCACTCCGAACGGTCCCCACCAGATTCCGGCTGAATTCCGCTTTCTTGACCTCCGCCAGGTCGCGCAGAATCCGGCTCCGGCGGGTAATTGTTTCGGGATGGACCTGATCCTCCATATCGGCGGCGGAGGTGCCCGGCCGCCGGGAAAAACGAAAAACAAGGAGATAGCTGAAAGGAAGTTCCTCCACCATGCGACGGGTCTCCTCGAACTCCGCGTCGGTTTCCCCCGGGAATCCAACGATGATATCCGCCCCGATCCCGAAATGGGGAAGCGTTGCGGCGACATCCCGCAAGGCCTGCCAGGCCCGCTCACCACGATAGGGCCGTTTCATGCGTTTCAAAACACCATCACTGCCGCTTTGCAGCGAAATATGCAGGTGGGGCAGAAGACGGGAATTGTCGGCGAACATCGCCAGCAGCCCCGGTGTCACCTCGTTGGGATGAATACTGCTCAGGCGGATCCGCAATTCGGGGATTTCCCGGAGGCAAATCTCCAGAAGATCAGGCAGCTTGAGTCCGGGCTGCAGATCGTGACCGTACCCTCCGAGGTGGATTCCCGCGAGGATCGCTTCGGGGTAACCACCGTTGATTAAAACCCTGAGTTGGGCCAAAACGTCTTCCACGGTACGGCTGCGTCCGGGGCCGCGGGCCCTCCAGATGAGACAATAGGTGCAACGCAGATTGCAGCCGTCCTGGATCTTGACGAAGGCCCGGCTGCGCCCGGAGAAACTGTCGATCAGCGGAGAATCGAACTCCGGGTTCTCCCGGAATTCCTCCACCTTCATGGTCAGGGCTTCCTCGTCCATGACCTCGGGCAGCCAGGTGGCGACGTCATCCTTGCCCGTGTTGCCCACAATCCCGTCGATCTCAGGGACCGCGGCCAGGGCTTCGGGCTGGGTCTGGGCGTAACAGCCTGCCACGACAACCTTGCACGATGGATGGCGCCGTTTGACTTGGCGGGCCAACCGGCGGCATTCCTGGTCCGCCTTGGCGGTTACGGTGCAGCTGTTCAGGACATACAGGTGGGCGGGATCGTTCCACTTCACCACCTCGATATCGTAGACTCCGGCCATGGAGGTCTTGATGCCTTCGGTGTCATATTGGTTAAGGCGGCATCCCAGGGTCCAGAAGGCAACCCTTAAAGGTGTGCCTGCGGGTTGGGAAGCCGGGCTCACGGCGGGCAGGGGTTGAAGATCCTGCAGTTCCTTCATGGCGGCTCCAGGGCGGAATATTTTAAAAAAAGAGGGACGGAGGTATTACCCCCGCCCCTCTCACGGGCGGATCAGAACCGGTATTCGGATCCGGTGCTCCCTACTTGTCCTTGTCTTCCTCTTCGGTCTCGGGCTCGGCCTCTTCAGG
>JAUVII010000144.1 GCA_030592845.1 Candidatus Krumholzibacteriia bacterium
CCCCGCCCGTCACATCCCGTGTCCCCAAAAACACATCGTCCGCATTACCTCCAATGCGGTTTTGATATTTCGAGTATAGCAAAAATCGAGGTCCCAAATGGGGGTTTTTTCGCGCCAAACCGTCTAGGCCTTCTTCGTCGTACCTGCGTTTCCATCGATAAAATGTTGCTCGTCCAATACTGTAGCGTCTAGAAACTAATGTCTCCCTTCTTCCAGATTAATTAGGTGACAGATTCCCTCTCCTGGCCCGGACACGGTCCACAAACGGGAGGAAAATGGCAAGACACCCACGAATCTTCCTGTAGATTAGTAGCCATGAACCTCGACACCGACATCTGCTACCGCGCCGTCAAGAGCCGCGATCACCGTTTCGACGGCCGCCCTGTGTGCCCGGCGGTGACTCCACTGCTCAAAAACGTGGCTTTCTACCCTTGCGCAGCAGCAGCCGAAAAGGCCGGCTTCCGTCCCTGCAAGCGGTGCCGCCCTGAAACATCACCCGGCACTCCGGCCTGGCTGGGCACCTCGACTACCGTTTCGCGGGCGCTGCGTTACATTTCCGAAGGCGCTCTGGATGACGGCAGCGTGAAAGACCTGGCCCTGCGCCTGGGCGTGGGAAGCCGCCATCTTACCCGGTTGTTCAAAAATCATCTGGGGGCCACTCCCATCGCGGTGGCCCAGACACGGCGAGTGCACTTCGCCCGCAACCTGATCGAACAGACTTCTTTGTCCATGGCCCGCGTTGCCCTGGCATCGGGCTTCGGTTCCGTGAAGCGGTTCAACGTTCTGATCAAGCAGGTGTTCGGCGCTACCCCCACACAGCTACGTCAACGGGCGAAGACGGTTTCGGCTTCGGAGAATACCCTGGTTTACCGTCTGGCCTACCGTCCGCCCTTCGATTGGCCCTCGCTGATTTCTTTTCTCGAGGGCCGGGCGATTCCCGGGGTCGAGCACGTCACGCCCGAGGCCTACCGACGCACCATCTCGGTAAACGGCGCCGCCGGGATTATCGAAGTGGCTCCGGTTGCCGGCCGCGACCATTTAATGATGAAGGTTTCCCTGTCGGATCTGGACGGTGTCATCGGTCTGGTCTCCCGGGTGCGACGCATGTTCGACTGCGGGGCCGACCCCGAAGTTATCGCCGGCCACTTGTCGACAGACCCGCTGCTGGCTCCACTGGTCAAGCGTCGACCCGGTCTCAGGCTGCCCACCGCCTGGGATCCCTTCGAAATGACGATTCGCGCCATCCTTGGCCAGCAGATTTCCGTGAAGGGGGCGACCACCATCGCCGGTCGCCTGGTGGAGCGACTGGGCACGGCCCTTGATACACCACGGGATGGATTGACCCACATTTTCCCCGCTCCCGGTGTGTTGGCCGCCGCTGATCTCGCCGGTCTGGGCCTGACGACCAAACGCACCGAAACGGTTAAAGCTTTTTCCGTTGCGGTCGCCGATGGCCGGCTTGTTCTCGACGCTCCGCTGGGTGTCGAGGATTTCGCGGCGCGGATGGTCGCGCTGCCCGGCATCGGTCCCTGGACCGCCCAATACGTGGCGATGCGCGCCCTGGGCGAGCCCGATGGGTTCCCCGCCTCCGATCTTGGCCTGAAACATGCCTTACCCGGGGTGGACCTTGCGACCCGCGCGGAAAACTGGCGGCCCTGGCGCTCCTACGCCGCACTGCATTTGTGGACGAGCCTGAACGATTAGATTGCTGAGCAAAGGAATGATCATGGACACGATCTGGTACGCCGAACTGAACAGTCCCCTGGGAAAACTGACCCTGGAATGTGATGGCGAGGCCTTGACCCGCATCCGTCTGCCCAAGGAAAAATGGCAGGCCGATCCGGAATCCAACCGCGTGCGCAAGCCCGAGCTGTTCGCCGAGGCCGCCGCCCAACTGGGCGCCTATTTCCGGGGCGAGCGGAAGGAGTTCGATCTCAAGCTGAATCCCCGGGGAACGGACTTTCAGAAAAAGGTATGGGACCTGCTGCGGGAAATCCCCCTCGGCCAGACCATCACCTACGGCGAGTTGGCCGCCAAAACCGGCAACCCCAAGGCCTCGCGCGCAGTGGGCGCGGCCAATGGGAAAAATCCCCTGCCCATCGTCATTCCCTGTCATCGAGTCATTGGATCCAATGGCAAGCTGACAGGATTTGCGGGTGGGTTGGAGGCCAAAAAGACGCTATTAAAGCTTGAAAAGAACGATTAGGACCTCCCGGGCCGTCGGCTTGACTTGATGGGGCCGCGCAGGTATACTCTTTGTATATACAAGGAGACAATTATGCGCACAAAAGTCGTTAAATGGGGAAACAGCCTGGGTTTGAGAATCCCCAAATCCTTTGCCGGGGAAGTTAAAATCAGCGAGGGATCGGAAGTGGACCTCAGTTTGGAAGACGGCCACCTCGTCATCCGGGTCGCGCCCCAGGCTTCTTTTTCCCTTGATGATCTACTGGCCGGTATTACCGAATCCAATCTTCACCGCGAAACGGATACCGGAGACGCCGTCGGCGGTGAACATTGGTAGCCCCCCGGCCTTCGGGTGAATATGTGCCCGACCGGGGAGACCTGGTATGGCTTCAGTTCGACCCGCAGGCGGGTCACGAACAGGCGGACCGGCGGCTGGCGCTTGTGGTTTCCCCCCGATCCTACAACGGCCGGGTCGGGCTGGCCTTGTTCTGCCCGCTGACTTCTCTGGTGAAGGGATATCCGTTCGAAGTTGGGTTGCCGCCCGGAAGCAAGGCGGAGGGCGTGATTCTGTCCGACCAGATCAAGAGTCTGGATTGGCGGGTCAGACGGGCTCAAAAGTTCGCGCATGTATCCCCGTCGGTTCTGGAGGAAGTGTTGGCGAAGGTTGGGGCGCTCCTGGGGCGGGATTGATGCCTTGACGGCAGCTCAGGACGGGCTGGGATATTGGATATCACTGCGGAAATCGCCCCCCGGGGGGCGGCTGGAGACAATAGATATGTTGTCAAATCCCGTTGGTTGACAATAGATATGTTGTCAAAACACCGACATTAACCAGTCCCTGAACGCTAACATGTTGAAAACAAGGGGATTAACTCAGGCAAATACCCCCAGGGCACTTTTTGCAGTGATCTCCAATATCCCAGCGCACTTGGAGCCACAACCAAATGCTCTACCAACCTCAATCGCAATCCCGCTTGATCTCGTTGACCGTCTGATCCAGGCGTTGCAAAAACTTCGACCGGTCCTTCGGGGTGAACGGCGGCGGGCCCTTGGTCATCTCCCCCTGGTCACGAAGCATTGTCAGAAGGTGCCGCGAGGCCAGGGCATCGGCGATGTTGTCCTCTGTGAAGGCCCGGCCCTTGTGTCCGATTACCCGCGCCTCGTTGTCGAGGCAGCGGGCGGCCAGGGGAAAATCGCCCGTGACGACAATGTCGTCCTTGGCTGCGTTTTCGGCGATCCAGTCGTCGGCCGCATCGGGCCCGTCCTCCACCACCTGGAATTTGAACCAGCTTCCGCTGGGAACGCGCATGAACGAGTTGGCCACCAGGGTCACGTTCAGACCGTAGCGCTGGGCCACCTTGTAGGTCTCGTCTTTTACGGGGCAGGCGTCGCCGTCTATGTAGATGTGCAGCAAATCGCGCCTCTCGGTTCAGGTGGCGGCAGCCGGTTTCTCCAGAAAATCCTGTTTGATCCCCATGGGAGTTCCCATATTGTGCAATCAGCAATATAAACTGGAAACCACCAACCGGGGAAGCGTCATGGCCCTGAAAGTCGAAGTATCCGTCGGAGAATTTCTGGACAAGATGGCCATCCTGGAAATCAAGTCCGAGCGGATCAAGAGCGAGGAAAAACTGGTCAACGTTCACCGTGAGCTTGAAATGCTGCGCAAAACCTGGGCGGCCTCACCCCTGAGCGCGACCGATACCGGCGATCTTCTGCCCCGGCTCAAGGCTGTCAATGAACGGCTGTGGGAAATCGAGGACAACATCCGCCGGCAGGAATCCGCCGGCACGTTCGACGAGGAATTCATCCGCCTGGCGCGTTCGGTTTATGAAGAGAACGATGAGCGGGCCCGGATAAAATACGACCTCAACAAGCTGCTGGGCAGCGACCTGGTTGAGGAAAAGGAATATCCGGACTACACTGGGCCTTCGTCCTGACGGACCTGTCTTTTTTCCAGGGGAGCACCATGCGTTTTCTATCCGCCTTTTTATTGGCGCTGATTCTGGCTGCGGTCATTCCGGGCATGGCTTTCGCGCAGGAAGCCGAAGCCCCTGCCGATACCGTCGAGGTCGAAACTGAACCCACTGACCTGGAACGCGCCCAGGAGTCCCTGGACGCCGTAACCACCGAACTGGACAGCCTCCTGGTTCTCGCGTCGCGCATCAAGGATTCGGAAGACGAACAGCTCAAGCTGCTCCGGGTTCAGGGACATCGTCATATCGACACCATCGACAGCATCCAACCCGGATTAATGGATCTTCTGTCCAAGATGGATCCCGAGGATCCGGAAACTGAAAAGGTCCGCAAGGGCACCCTGGATTTTCTCGTCGCCAAATTCGACATCTATGAAGAGTCGCTTAATTGGTGGAGTCGAGAAATCGATGAGCTGCGCGAACAACGCTCCAGCACCCCCCCTGAGGAACTGGGCGACCTGGAAACCCGGATCGGTAAAGCAAGGGAACGGCTTGACGCCATCATGCCCGCCATGATGGATATCATTCAGGATGGCGAAACCCTGGGCCTCGACGCCGAAAAGACCTGGCAGCGCTTTGACCGCGGCATCAACAACCGGGCGGAAAACCTGGTTGGTCGACTGCAGATCTCCGTGGACGCCCGGGAAACCCTGAAAAAGAAGATCGCCACCGGTGAAAAGGCCGGTTCGCCGGAATCTGAAATCGGGGCCGACCGCACCCGGTTGCAATATGCCGAAGCCCGCGTCCAGGGCGTGGCCAAAAGTCTGGGAACCACTGTGGATATGCTGGGCGAGCGGGGCTTCAAAACCACCTCCTACCGCCAGTTCATCATCAAGACCACCGGCGAGATCACCGAAAGGGTCCTGGATCCGCGGGTCATGATCGGTCTTGCCCGGGATTTCCTGGAGGACCTGGGCAAGTGGCTCGAGGAAAAAGGCCCCACCTTCCTGGTCAAACTGCTGATCATCGTTGCTTCGGTCTTCTTCTTCCGGTTGGCCTTCCGGGCCATCTGGTGGCTCATGCGCCTGGTGCGCATCGTCAATCTTACCCGGCTCATGGTCCAACTCGGGGACAGCCTTCTCGGTCCGATCGCCACCATCTTCGGCCTGTTTTTCGGTTTTTGGCTGGTGGGTGCCGATCCGACCACCCTCCTGGCGGGTGCCGGTGTGGCCGGCGTGGTCATCGGTTTCGCGTTGCAGGATTCCCTGGCCAATCTCGCGGCGGGTTTTTTCATCCTGGCCACCCGCCCCTTCGACGTTGACGACACCATCCGCACCGGCACCGTGGTCGGAACAGTCAAGGCCATGTGGATCGCCAACACCACGGTCGTCACCTTCGACGGCCGCCGCCTGTTGATCCCCAATCGCATGATCTGGGGGGACATCATCGAAAACCGCTCAGTCGAACCGTTGCGGCGGACGGACATCACCGTAAGGGTGGGTTATACCGCGGACATCGATCGGGCCATTAAGATCCTGTTGGATCTGGTCCGAGGTGAAGGTCGGGTCCTGGACAACCCTGAACCAGCGGTCTTCGTGTCGAGCTGGGAAGATTCCTGGGTGGAGCTCGCGGTCAGGCCCTGGGCGCGCAATGAAGATTGGTGGCCCCTGCTGAAGGATCTGCCGCGGCTGGTGGCCCTGCGGTTTGCCGAAGAAGGTATCGAGATTCCGTATCCGCGCATGGATATGGGCGGGGGATCCACGCCACAACCCCCGAGGCCCGAACCCGGCGAATAACTTTGTGTGGATATATAATAACCCTGCAGAAAGTGCCCCCCGGGGGGTTGTTTTTGCAGGGTTATTTTATATCACTGCAGTATTGGAAATTGGAGGAGCACCATGGATTCACCTGGAGTCGGCTTCGCTGTGATCTACCGCTGGCGAATCCGCAGTGGGATGGAAGATCAGTTTCAGCAGGCCTGGGCCACCATCACCAAATCCTTCATTGAAACGCGGAATGCGCTGGGGTCCCGGTTGCATAAAGCTGCCGATGGATCATGGATTGCTTATGCCCAATGGCCGACCAGGCAGGCCTGGGATAAGTCCCGTGAGTTGGGCCCGTCCGATCCGGGTGCGGCAGCCTTGATGGTCGAAGCTGACGAGGAATCATTCGAGCCGACTTTGTTGCATCCGGTGAATGACTATCTGATAAGCGACTGACAATGCGTGGATATTTGATATCCATGCAAAAAGGCCCCCCGGGGGTACCACTATCACTGCTGCATCGACGCCCGCAACTCCCCGGTCGGAATCAGGAACTTGACGCCAAACAGCACGCTCCAGTCGGGCCCGAAGGTCGGCTTGGATACGTAGCTGTAGTAGGCGATCTTGAGATCCACGGGCAGTTTACCGATCCGCTGCAGCCTTCCCAAGCCCCCGCCCAGAGGCACATTCCATTTTTCGCCACTGTCCGCGTTCCAGGTAGCCGTGATGGCGGGAGTGGATGTCAGATACCAGCCATCCCCCAACTGGTAACTCAGAATTGGCTGCATGGTCATCTTGTTGATGCTGCCGTCGCCCGATCCCGCGAAGTCCCAGACGTTCATGACAAGCACACCAAGCACCAATTTCCCCTGCATTTTCAGCGCGAGAAGGCTTGGGCCGGCGGACCAGAGGTTCGATCCCAGGGCATCATTCGTCGCTGTCGGCATCTGCAGGGCCAGGCCCGCGCCCCAGATGAGCGAACCGGGATTGGCGGGGGAAAGAAAGCCCTGATAGGTGATGTCGCCCAGGCCCTTCTCTCCAATGGCGGGGCTTCCGAATTCGGTATCGGGCAGCTGCAATATCCCCGAGATGGAAGCGTAGGGCACGATGAAGCGGTTGATCAGATTCATCCCCCCGACAGACGCGGGTATTACCGGTTTGGCGACCGCGGTAAAGCCGGTCCCGTTCGTGCCCTCATGGTGCCAGAATTCGAGGGGAACCATGATCATGTTGGCCACGGGATTCTGATTGGCCTTGGCCAGGGCGGCCTCCTGGTCTGCGTCCTGGGCCATAACACCCGAGCAGCACAAGAGGAGCGCCAAAAGAAATAGTACGGTTCGTAATTTCATCATTATCCTTTCAATTCAGGGGCAAGCGTCAAAGGTAATGGAACCGCTTCAGTTGTACACCCAATCATTGACAGTTTCCCTCCTGATATGTTCCACTGCCGAAGCACGGGAGGGTCCCATATGACCCTGAAAAACATATCGATTATCTGGGTTTTTCCTGGAGTTCATCCTGCGCCCGTGGCCGGTGGACATCCCTTCAATGATAAGGATCGCCACCATGTTCTGGCTGGAACTCGTCATCCTCCTGGCGTGCATCGTGGTCGGCGCCCGCTACGGGGGGATCGCCCTGGGTGCGGTCGCCGGTATCGGGCTGATCATTTTTGTATTCGTGCTGGGCGCGCCTCCCGGCGGACCGCCCGCCGCCGTGTTGGGGATGATCATCGCGGTGATCACCGCACTGGCCGCCCTGCAGGCCGCCGGCGGGCTGGACTATCTGGTTCTGCTCGCACAAAAAGTCCTTCGCCGTAACCCCCAAAACATCACCTTCCTTGCTCCCTTGACCACCTATGTGCTCGTCGCCGCCTGCGGAACCCAGCACGTGGTCTACGCCCTTTTGCCGGTCATCGCCGAAACCGCTCGCAAGGCCGGCGTGCGACCCGAACGACCGCTGTCGATCAGCGTTATCGCCGCCCAGCACGGCCTGATCGCCTCCCCCATCTCGGCCGTCACCGTGGCGGTGCTCGGGCTGCTCGCGCCGCTGGGCGTCAGTCTGCCCAAGATCCTGATGGTGATCGTGCCCTCGACCCTCATCGCCGTAATGGTCGGCGCGCTTTCGGTGGCCTGGCGCGGTAAGTCGCTCGCCGAAGAAGGAATTTCCGTGGACGATACCGAGGATACCGGATCGACCGGCGGGGAACTGGCCGAACTCGAAGGCTCCGCCCTGACCCGCGCCAAGGGCTCGACCCTGATCTTCCTCCTCGGGATCGTATTCGTGGTGCTGCTCGGCATCTTCGAGGACATGCGCCCCCAATACCAAATGCTGGTGGAAGGCGTGCAGCAGTACGACCAGGTGGACATGGCCGCGGCCATCATGATCATCATGCTGGGGGTCGCGGGTTTCATCATGGTCATCTTCAAGGCCAGCCCCGAAGTCGCCATGAAAGGCAGCATCATGAAGGGCGGGATGACCGCCGTGATCAGCATCCTGGGTGTGGCCTGGCTCGGCTCCTCGTTTTTCGAGCACAATCGCGAGTTCATCGTCGGGGGCATTTCGGAACTGATCAACCAGCAGCCCTGGGTCTACGCGCTCGGCCTCTTCACGCTTTCGATCATGCTCTTCAGCCAGGCCGCCACGATCGTCACACTCATGCCGGTGGCCGTGGCGGCGGGAATGTCGGTTGGTCTGCTGGTGGGGCTCTACCCCGCGGTGAACGGCCTCTTTGTGCTACCGACCTACGGGACGGTTCTCGCCGCGGTCTCGTTCGATCAGACCGGCACCACCCGCATCGGCAAATATCTTTTGAATCACAGCTTCATGATACCCGGCCTGGTCACAACCGCGACGGCGGTAGTCATGGCCATGCTGATAGTTTCCATCGTCGGCCTGTAAGGCCTCAAAGGGAGGGTTTCGAGATGAA
>JAUVII010000042.1 GCA_030592845.1 Candidatus Krumholzibacteriia bacterium
TCGAACTCCACCTGCACCTTGACCTCGCGGGCGATGGTCTGCAGCATCCCGGTGAGGTTTTCGCGGAAGATGAGTTCGGCCTCTTCCTGGCGGTCCACGTAGTAGTAGTTGCCGTCGCCCTTGTTCGCGAGCTTCTCCATGAGGACGTCGTTGTAGTTGCCCATGCCGAACCCGATGGTCGAGATGGTGATGCCCTCGTCGGAGGCCTTGCGCACCAGGGAGAGGATTTCTTCGGCCTCGGTGCTTCCGCCGTTGTTGGCCACGCCGTCCGAACAGAGGATCAGGCGGTTGACCTTGGCCGGTTCGTAATTCTTCCGGGCCAGACCGTAAGCAAGTTCCAGACCCTCGTAAACGTTGGTCGAACCGTTGCTGATCAATCCGTCGATGGCCTGCATGATCACTTCGCGGCGGCTGATATCCGTAGGCTCGAGCCTGATCTCGCCCCGCGACCCATAAACCACCAGCCCGACCCGGTCGCCTTCGCCCAGTTCATCCAGCAGGATGTGCAGGGATTTTTTGACCGCGCCCAACCGGTTTTCCCGGTTCATGCTGCCTGAGATATCGATGACGAAAATGAGGTTGGCGGCCTTCCGACTCTCGTCCCCGAGGGACTTTCCAACCAGGCCGACTCGCAGCAGGTGGTAGCCGTCGCCGAAGCGGGAAACCGCGCCGTCGCTGTGGATGCGGAACACATCGTCCGATTGCCCGGCCCAGCCGGGGTCGAAAGCGTTGACGAATTCCTCCACCCGGATGGCGTCCTTGGGCGGCATGATGCCGCGGCTCAGGTAGTTTCGGGCCACGGTCCAGGAGGCGTTGTCCACGTCCACCGCGAAGGTGGAAAGGGAGTCGTCCTCGGTGGCGACGAAGGGATTGACGCCGGTGTGCTCGAAGTACATCAGCTCGACCTGCTCGCCGTTGGGCGGTTTGGTTCCGCCTGTCACCGAGCCGCCGTAAGGAAGTTCGGTGGCCGGTTGTTGCGTCATCCTGCGGGCCTCTTCGGCAACGGGCGCGGGAGTGTTGGCGACACCATCAATCTTCATGGAGACCTCGCCGGTCCTTCCACCTCGCACGTACAACTCACCCGCACGAGAGACTACGCCTGCCTGCTTTGATATGGATTCTTTGACCGAGTCAATGGCGTATTGGTCGTATTTTTCCGGGCTCACCGTATGTTCGGTGACCGAGCTCTTGACCTCGACCATGTATTCCGCACCCTCCACGTCGCTGGGCTTGGACTCCTCGGTCCCAACGGTGGCCGGAGGGGTAGCTGCCTGTTCCTTGACGATCCGGACTTCGTCCAGGGGTTTTGCCGAAGTTTCGTCGTCCGCCTTGGCGGTGAATTTTTCCTGACGGGTTTCCGGTTCGGGAACCAGTTCGACATGGGCCCGGCCCAGCAGTCCCGGATGCGCGGTCCCCATCTTGCCCGCCTGGTTCGAATCGATCCACCAGACGCCGAGCACCGCGAGCGCAGCCACGGTGACGGCGGCAGTCAATGCGGGCCTGAGGCGGGTGATTCGGAATACCGAAGTTCGATCTTCGGACTTCAACTCCCGGCGAATGCCGTGCCAGATGGTTTCGCGGTCGCTGTCGCTGAGTTCGTATCGGTCGTGTTTCAAAAAGCGCTTCATGATGCCGCTCCTTCCGCGTTGCCGCTGAATACGAGATCGTCGCCGTGTTCCAGCCACTTCCTCATGTTGCGGCACGCCCGGTGGTAATGGACCCTGGCCGTCGGTTCGCCGCAGCCCAAAGTGGCGGCTATTTCCGAAAACGGCTGGTCCTCGAGTTCGCGGAGGAGAAGCGCGGCCCGTTGCCTGGGAGAGAGGCGGTCCAAAGCCGCCTGAAGTCCATCGCCCAGGCCGGGGAACGTCTCCTCCGCGCCGGATGAAGCAAGGGGGGTGTATTCGCGGGCGTAGGTCGCCAGTTTGCGAATATTCAGGGAAATTCGACGCCGCCAGTCCAGGGTTTTTCTCAAACCCACCGCGCGCAGCCATCCGAGCAGGGTGCCCTGGCCGCGGTAGGTGTCCAGCCGGCGCAGGGCCGTGACGTAGGTCTCCTGCATGAGGTCGCGGGCCGCGTCACAGTCGCCGGTCTGGTAACAGAGAAAATTGTAGAGCTGATGGTGGGTGTCGTCGTAGATGCGGCGCCAGGCCTTTTCGTCGCCATCGATGGCGGCCCGCGCCAGTTCGAGATCATCTTTTCTGCTTTGCTCGTCAATCATCATGGTCCTCCTCGCTACAAAAAAGAGGACGGACGGAGAGCACCATTCGTTTACCCGGCCTTAAAATCCAGAGCTCAGGGTGATGGAAAGCCAGGTCGAGCTTTCAACACCGGGCAGGGTGGCGCTGTAACGGGAAACTCCCTGGGGCTCGCGGTCGGTCAGGGCCAGGTCCAGCACGAGGCTGCCCACATGAAGTCCCGCGCCCAGCCCCAGCGGGATATGTTCACCCGTGGGGGGATTGGGGAGGTCACCCTGATTGTCGACGTGTTCATAGCCGGTCGACGCCCGCACGGTGATCCAGTGGGCCAGGCGGGTTTCGAAGGCCAGACGCATCAGCAGCACCGAATAATCCTCCTGCCAGAAATAATCGGTGATTCCGTCGAGATCACGAACCGTGTGATCGTTTTTCCCATTCAGGTATTCGGCGGAAAAAAGCAGGAAGTTGTCGGCATCCACGAAAAAGTTCAATCCCGCGCCGAGGCGAAAGATGTGTCCCATGTTGCGGGATGTCTCATTGACCAGACCCGTCCCGACGAAGGAGGTGCCCGTGAAATCCTCATGGATATACTCGGCAAGCGGCGTCAGGGTAAGACGATCGTTCAGTCCGATGAAAGCCCGGACGCGCAGGCCGTAGTTGTTCCAGGAATCGAGGTCGCCGGTGTCCCAGTCGAGATCGGTCGGGTTGTGGCCGTAGGCACGGCCCCCGATGTGGCGGATGTCTCCCGCCAGGTCCAGGTAGGCCCGCGGGGAGATATCCAGCCTCGCGCCGAGGCCGATATCATCACGCGAACGCTCGAAGGTGTTTTCGGCGGGTGAGCCGGGATCGGCCGTGGATTGAAAGTCGGTGTCGGCAGTGTGCCTGAACATGATGCCCGCCGAAATGCCGGCGATATCCCGGGCATAAAGGGCCGTCACGCTGCCGCCCAGGTAACCGCGGTGCAGGCTGCCCGGGTCGCTGTCGTCGGCGCGGCCGTGGAAATAGAGCCCGCCGGTTCCCCAGCGTCCAGCCTGGTCGAATCGCGCGTGCACGCCACCGCCGGGGCCGGAAACGGTCCTTCCCCAATCGTCGTCGTAACCGTTGGTCAAATCAAAGTGTCCGGTTTCGATGATCGCCAAATCAGGGTAATCGCCCAGGCTTCCACACCAGCGCAGGACGTTTTGCTGGTCCTCGAAGAAACCTCCGGACCCGCCCAGGCTGTTGATACGGGTGGAAGTGGCCAGGCCGTCGGCCGGCCAGATGACCAGGGTGGTGGCGGCGGCCAGAAACAGTCGGCTGGCGACTCTCGTCCATGTCGGCGGCAAGTTCACGGAAAACAATGATCCATCCTTTTGGTCGGGGACGGGTGAAATCTAGCACAGGCGGCCGTGGGGGCCAACCGGCATCCGGGGTTGTGGAGGGATGAAAAATATCCGACAATGACGGCTGTGGAAACCAATCCCCCGGGAAAGATGGAGGACCCATGCCGGAAAAGGAAAAGGGAAAGCCCGTGGTGGAATATCCCTGCCTGTGGGGCTACAAGGTCATCGGGCTGGATGAAGATGCCATGCGCGAGGCGGTGAAGCTGTGCCTGGACAGTTGCCTGAATGAAAATTCAGGGGACCGGGAATTCGAACTGGGCATGTCCCGCACCAGCGCGAAAGGAAAGTACGTGAGCCTGAGTCTCAATTTGAATGTGCAGGATGAATCCGAACGCAATGCGGTCTTCGAAGCCCTGACCAATAGGCCGGAGATAGTGATGGTGATCTGATGATCCCGTTACTTCGGGGCCGGCGGCCTTGCCAGGTCCGGAATGGCACTGATATCGTGGTGGGTCCCGCTGGTTGATCCCAAAGGAAATTTATCGATCTTCACTTCCGGGTACCGGGCCACCAGCCGGGTGTACATCCGGTACCGGTTCATTATCTCCTCGACATAATCGACGGTCTTTCCGCCCCCGTAGAAACCGTGCCGGGTCTTGCTGAAATATTTCCTCTCCATCAGGCGCGGCAACGTGACGTTCAGGGAACCGTCCCAGATGTTGGGGTCCCGGCCCATCTCGATGGCCATGCGCCGGGCGTCGGTAAGGTGGCCATGTCCGGCGTGGTACTCAGCCAGGGTGAAACGCCACCTGTCCAGGGAATCCAGATAGGCGTAGGTGTTGAAGGTTCTCTTCAACATCCGCAGACCTGCCCGCAGGTTGGGTTCGGGCAGAAAAAGGCTGTCCGCCTGGACGCCGGCGAATCGGGGCAATACCTGCATCAGGCCACGGGCGTCGGCATTGCTGCGCGCCTCCGGATAAAACTCGGATTCCTGGTAGATGAGGGCGGCCACCATGCGCCAGTCCAGGCCGACCCCTTCGGCCTTGCGGCGGATCAGGTCGTCGTAGGCGGAAATGATTCCGCTCTTGTCCGGCCGGTGGGCGGGGTCCTGAAACCGTTTGATGGACAGGGGATTCTCGAAATACCGGTCATAGATTGTGCCGTACATCCGGCTGCGCCGGATACGCCCGGTGTCGTTCACATTCAGGTGCGACTTCAAAAATTTGTTGAGCGCCGACCTTAGCTCGGGGCTGTTGTTCCGCACCAGCCAGGCGGTGGGTTGGAGTTCTCCGAGGTGGACCCCGAGCTTCAGGTTGGGCAGGTAGGTGCGGGCGCTGCGGGCGAGGTTGTCGTTGACCGCCACGGCCTCGAGTTCATTCCGGTTGACCAAAGCCAAGAGATCCTCAGCCTGGTCTCCGGGTCTGCCCTTGTTGACGAAAAACTGGATGTTCATCGTCTTTTTGAGGGTTTGCAACTCGTCCCGGAAGGGATCGCCGGCCGGCAGGGTGATCTTCAATCCCGTCATGCTGCCGAAATCCGCCGCGCGCCGGGAGTCCGCGGGCATGACCAGAATTTTGCGCACGAAATTTGTGGGCCGGGTGGTGGATACCCAGCGTTCCAGGCCGGGGGTGGGCACCAGGTCGGCGCCGACCAGATCGCCCTGCCCGGTGTTGAGGAGGCTGACGAGATCCTCCCCGGGTTCAGGAATGACCACCTCCAGGGTCAACCCGTGTTCACGGGCGAACCGCCAGGCCAATTCGTAGTCGAAGCCGGCCTGGCCTCCGCGGTGAATGAAGTAACTGCTGGAGTTATATCGCGTAAGCAGGCGGATGACCCCCGCATCCGCGATTTCCGCCAGATCCTGCTCCACCAGGGGGTGGGGTGTCAGGGGTTCATCCACGGGCAGGTCGGACCGGGAATATTCAATCCGCTCCTGGCAACCGCCCGCAGCCAGGCAAAGGGCCGCCAAAAGCATAAAGGCGCGGGCGGTCCTGCCGGGATCGGTTGGGTATTTGAGTCGAAGTTTTTCCATGACAGGGGTTTATGAGCAGGAATTGGGCCAGATTGGTCCAAATTTGCCCCGATTACCCCAGATGGCTCCGATAGTGGTCCCGGCACCCCTCCGGCCAGCTTTCATCCATGACATTCCGCCTGTTATCCCTTAGGTTTGCTGGATTGCAGCCGGGAGGTCCCTTGTGGACGATGTCCGAATTTATACAGGCACCCTGACGGCGGATCTGGTGATGACGGCCGCCCGGAGCCTCAAGGATCGGCGGGGCCCCTTGCGGGCCCTGGTGCAAAAGCTGAAAAACCAGGATCTGGCCGTGGCGCAGGTCGGCCCGCCTGACCTCATCCAGCGTTGTTTTATTGCCGTTGGCGCCGTTTCCAACGGAGAATCCCTGGTGGACGAACTGCTCGACGCGGCGGAACGCATTATTTTCGCCTCGGATTTTGAAGTCAGTGAGCTGCGCCGCAATATTCAAGTGGATTCCTTTCATTCCGGCTGACCGGGACGCCCTGGAGCATACCCTTTGAAATTGATCGATTTGACGCACACGATCGTTCCGGACATGCCGCAGTGGCCGGGCGACAAACAGCCACTGGGCATTCCCCGGAATAGCCGTCATGGGCCGGACAGCCATATGTCCAGTTCGATGGAATTCGGATGTCATGTGGGCACCCATATCGATGCTCCCCTTCATTTTCTGGTCGGGCAGCCGGGCATCGACGAAATGCCCCTGGACCGGTTCATTGGTCAGGGGGTGGTGATCCGGGCCGGGGACGGAGAAACGGTCCAGGTCCTGGGACCGGAAGTTTGCGAGGGGATCGACCTGGCTGCGACGGATTTTGTCCTGTTCGACACCGGTTGGGACCGACACTGGGGCAGCGAACGGTTCTATCGCGAGTGGTCCTACCTGTCTCCGGAACTCGCCGAATTGCTGGCGGCCTCACAGCTGAAGGGTGTGGGACTCGATACGCCGAGCCTGGACTCCTTTGACGGCCGCGCGGCCCATGACATCTGCGCGCCCGCGGGAATGATTAACCTGGAAAACCTGGCCAATCTGGGCGCCCTGCCGTCGCGGGGTTTCACCTTGATGGTCATGCCGCTGAAACTGCAGGGAACGGAGGCCTCGCCGGTACGCGCGTTGGCCCTGGTCCCGGAATTTCAGGAGAGCGTGTGATACCCCACCTTTGGCAGACCATCATTTTCCTTGCCGGCATAGGGTTGCTGGTCGGGGGTGCCTGGCTGCTGGTTTCCGGCGGCTCGCGGGTGGCGGCGGTATTGCGGGTTCCCACGGTGGTGGTGGGGTTGACCATTGTCGCCTTCGGAACCTCGGCCCCTGAACTGTTCGTGTCCCTGGCGGGAGCCCTCAAGGGCAATACGGGACTCGTCCTGGGCAATGTCATCGGTTCGAACGTGGTCAATCTGGGCCTGATCCTCGGCCTGGCCGCCCTGCTGCGTCCGGTGATCGTGGAAAAAGGGCTGTCCCGCAAGGAAGTTCCCCTGTTATTGGGGGCCACCATCCTGTTCACCATACTTGTCTGGGATGGGCAACTGGGCCGCTGGGATGCTCTTTTGCTGGTGGCCGGGTTCGGGTTTTTCATGTGGTGGACCCTGACCAACCGGGATCGTGGCGCCGTGGTCACCGAGGTGCCCGAAGAGTTGCCCCACATCGACCCTGATCACCGGACACGCGAGGTGGTCCGAGGGACCGGATTGAGTCTTCTGGGCGTGGTGGGACTGGCGGCCGGTGGACATTTCATCGTATCCTCGGCCTTGGTGCTTGCGGTCAGCATCGGTATCTCGGAAACCATGATCGGTTTGACCCTGGTGGCCGTGGGTACAAGCCTGCCCGAACTGGCGACCACCGTGGTGGCGGCCATGCGCAATCAGGATGACCTGGCCCTGGGAAACATCATCGGATCCAACCTTTTCAATATCCTGGCGGTGGCCGGCCCGGTGGGACTGATCAGGAATCTCGACGCGGAAGGCGGCCTGCCGCCGGTCGCCGGAGTTCCCCTGCAGCTTTCCCAACTGCAGGTACAAATGATAAGCATGCTGGTTTTGACCTTCATGGTGTTTACCATGATCATTCTCGGACGGGGCAGGATAGGCCGAAAGAGGGGCACGGCCCTTCTGCTGACCTACGCCCTGATCATGTTCTTGTGGACGACGTTCAACTAAGGCGCACCAACGGTGCGGATGACGGGATCCGGATTTAATGGCCAGGAAACCTACACACAATCCTTCGTATGCCTCCAGTGGGGTGCCTTGGAAACGCGAGCGCGCCATGGGGCTGGCCCGGGCCCTGATGAAGGCCGGCTACGGAACCCGTATTCAAACCAGTGAGATGGTGGTCGCCGGGAGGATTACCGTCGACGATGAACTCATTTTTGATCCGAACAGCATGCTCGAGGTCGGGAGTCATCTTTGTCTGGACGGTAAACCGTTGACCCTCCTGCGGCCGAGTTATTATGCCTTCAACAAACCGGTCCGGGTGGTCTGTTCGGTCAGCGACGGGCCGGAACGGAGATTGGTTTCGGATTTTTTCCCCCGCAATATTCCGGGACTTTTGACAACGGGGCGACTTGACGGCAAAACCACCGGTCTGCTGCTGATCTCCAACGACCGGCGCTGGAACAATCTCGTGACCGGGTCCAAGGTGTTGGAACAGGAATTCCGGGTGCAGGTCGAGGGCGAACTGACGGATCTCGAAATCGCCGTGATGATCGCGGGAGTCCATCTGCCCAAAATGGGGCTGTTCAAGCCGCTTTCGGTGAAGATCGTGGAAATCCTGAACAACCGCACGGTGGTTACCATGGTCGTGCTCGAAGGACGGGTCAGACAGGTGCGCCGGATGTTGAGCACCTTGCGGCACAAAGTTGTTTTTGTCCGGCGAACGAGGATCGGCGGCATCCGTTTGGGTGACCTTCCCGTCGGCGGCATCAGGCACCTGACCGCGGGCGAGATCCATTCCATTTTCGGATCTGAAAAGATGACATCCCGCACCGTCACCGGGAAGGGTGGTGATTGAGTTGATCGATTACCTGATCGACGCGAGTCTGGTCCTGATCCTTGTTCTGTTCGTGGTGCAGACGATCCGTCTGTGGCGGAGGGACCGCCAGGCGCGTTTTCTGGCCGATTCGGTGGTGAATCAGGAAAAGATGGCCGCCATGGGAAATCTTCTGGCCGGCATCGCCCACGAATTGAAAACTCCTCTCGGTGCCGTTGCCTGCAGCCTGGATACGGACCGCCGTGCCATCGACAAGATGTCCGTCGTGCTGGCGGACCTGGAAAATTTGCCTCTTGATGCCGCCGCCGTGGAAAAGCTGGCCCAGGTTCGGAAGGCCCTGAATATCGTCGATTCCAGCAAACCGGTTCTGGAGCAGGCCCTGGAGCGGACCGGGCAGTTGGTACGCCAACTGCGTCTGGCCGGGCGCGGCGACCATGAGGATCCGGTACCGGTCGATGTCAATGGGCTGGTGAAGGGGGCCTTGATCCTGTTGACCCATGAACTGAAACAGGGTTTGGAGGTGGATTTGCAGCTGGGAGAAATTCCTCCGGTCAGCGGTTGGCCGGGTCCGCTGGGCCAGGTATTTCTCAACCTGATCCAGAATGCGGGACAGGCCATGGACGGGACGGGCAAAATCACCGTGACCAGCGGCGTGGATACCGGCCAGGTAATCGTCACCGTCAGCGACACCGGGCCCGGGTTGCCGGCCGGCAGCCAGGAGAAACTTTTTTTACCGGGGTGGACCACCAAGGCCGAAGATAAGGGAACGGGCCTGGGTTTGTTCATATCCAAACGAATAGTCGAAAGGCATGAGGGGCAAATCAAGGCCGATAATGGTGATTCCGGTGGAGCTGTTTTCGTGGTTACCCTGCCCGCGGCAGCCGAGGGTACACCGCCCACCGACCGCTGATGAAATGGTTGTCGGGAATCCTACCTGATCTTCGTCCGGGAGAACGGCGGATCGCCATCCTGATGGCCTCCAATTATTTTCTGCTGTTGCTCTTCCACTATCTGCTCAAGCCCGCGCGTGATTCCCTCTTTCTAACCGAGATCAGCCCTGCCCAATTGCCGTTGGCCTACATCCTGACCGCCCTGGTTGCCGCGCCTGTTACCGCGGCCTACGCGCGGGCCGGTCTCAAGCGGCGGCTGGACCGGCTCACCGCCCTGACCATCCTGATCCTGATGGCCAATCTGGTGGTCCTGCGAATACTGATCGGATTGCGCCAGGAGTGGGTGTTTTATCTTTTCTACAGCTGGGTTGGTGTTGCCGGAGGCCTGATCACCAGCCAGTTCTGGCTGTTGGCAAATGGAGTTTTCGACGCGGCCCAGGCCAAACGGATTTTTCCACTGCTGGGACTGGGGGGGATCGCCGGGGCATTCGTCGGCGGCGAGGTCACCAGTATCCTGATCCGCAACTGGGGTCTGCCCACCCGGGATCTCCTGGTGGTGAGTATCTTTGTGCTGGGGGCCGCCGGATTCATGAGCCGCCTGGCCTGGCGGAGTAACAAGACCGGCATGGAACAAGCCTCAACCTCCTTCAAGCATGATGACAAAAGCGGGGATTTGCCGGGCATCATCAGGTCCATCGCCAAGTCGCGCCATCTGAGTCTGACGGTGGGTATCATCGTCCTGACGGTGATGACCGGTTCCTTCATTGATTTCCAGTTCAAGAACGTCAGTTGGCAGGTCTTCAGCAATGAAGCGGAACTGACGTCGTTCCTCGGGCGCTTCTACGGCAGGATGAGTCTGCTGTCACTTCTGGTCCAGGCGTTGTTCGCGACCCGCCTGATCCGCTGGCTCGGCGTGGGGGGTGTTCTTCTGGTGTTGCCGGCCGTGCTGGCCGGGGGCGTCATGGGGATGTTCCTGATGCCCGGTCTGGTTGCGGTCATGATCATGCGCGGCAGTGACATGACCCTGAAGTATTCGGTGGACAAAACCAGCCGTGAATTGTTGTTCATGCCCATTCCCCTGGCTCTGAAGAAACGGACCAAGGTCTTCATCGACATGTTCGTGGACCGGTGGGCCCGGGGTATGGCCGGCGGGTTTCTGCTTCTGTTGACTCTGGTCTTTAAATGGGATCTGAGCCGGATCACTCTGGTAACGCTGGTGCTGCTGGCTGCCTGGCTTGTCCTGGCCTTTTTGATGCGGCGGGAATATGTGAATTCGTTCCGTCTGGCCCTGTCGCGGCGGGAAATAGATTTGGCCGGGCTGACAGTGTGCATCGATGACGCCTCGGCGGTCAAGGTTCTCGTGGACGCCCTGGGCAGTGATAAACTGCGGGAAGTCATTTATGCCCTGGACATGCTGCAGGGAGTCAGGTCTTCCCAGCTTGCCGAGGCGGTGCGGCCCTTGCTGGCTCATTCCTCGACCGAGGTGCGCCGCCGGTCGCTGGAGGTCCTCTGTCTGAACGGAGATCCCGGCGATGCTCTCCGGGCCAGGAAATATCTGGCGGACCCGGACCTGGGAGTGCGGGTCGCGGCCGTCGCCTGTGTGGTGGCCCACGATCCCCAGGAAAATCGAACCCGCGTTTTTCTGTCCGGCCTGCTGGAGGGGGGACCAGTGGACCGCAACGCGGCGCTGGCTTTCCTTGCCGACCACGAAGAGGGCGCGGCCTACCGCGACCTGGTGGGGGAACCGGTGGTCGATGCCATACTGAATGAGGATACCGACCATGGAGCCGAGGGGCGTGAGATTCTGGCCGGCCTTTCCTGGAGCCCGGCCGACTGTTCCCCGGATTTGTGGGAGGCCCTGATCAAGGACCAGGATCAGGCCGTAGCCAAGGCCGTCATTGTGGGAATGGGAGCCCGCGGGGACTTCAGCCGCCTGGAATGGTTGTTGGGGCAACTCGATCATCCGCATTTGCGTGTCTTCGCCCGAAACTCCCTGGCGGAACTGGCCCGCCGGGACGTGGGCGTCATCGTGGAACTGGAAGAGTTTTTCCTGTCGGATGAAAAATCCGTCCGGGCCCGGGAGGAAATTCCCAGGATCCTTGAGCTTGTGCCCGAGCAGGAATGCGTGGATATACTCTTGGGGCATATGGCCTCCCACCGGCCCGAGTTCCGTTTGTTGGTCCTCAAGGCCTTGGGAAAGCTACGTTCCAGGTACCCGTCCCTTTCATTCGACGCGGAAATCGTATCAAATGAAATTGCGATCGAGGCCCAGCGGTTTTTCCTCCTTTCCCACCTTGGCGATCTGTTGTCGGGAAAACGGGACAGGGACCTCCTGCTGGAGCGGGTGATTGTCGAGACCCGAACTCTCCGGCTCGAGAGTGTGTTCCGTTTGTTGGGACTATTATATCCCCTGCGGGATGTGCTCAACTCCTACCATGGAGTGATGAGCGGCAGGCGGATTCCCCGGGCCAATGCCCAGGAGTTCCTGGACAATCTGCTCACGGGTCAACATCGGCGGATGGTCCTGGCCCTGATCGACGAGCAACCGGCCACCGAGGCCTGGACCGAAGCGGGGCTGATGGACGGCCTGGATTTCGGGGAAGTTGTCCGCAATTCCGCCGAAGCCCTGGATTATTTGAGCAAGGACTGTGACCCCTGGCTGGCCGCCTGTGCTATTTTTGCCGGTGGTCGTGTGGAAAACCCTGTGGCCTCCCACCATCTGAAAAAATCCGGAGATGAAATGCTGTCCCCCATCGAAAAAGTGCTGTTGCTGCAGAACATTGATATTTTTGCCGAGGTGCCCACCGATCAGTTGGCCGCGCTGGCGGCCATCGCTCGCGAGGTACCCGTGTTGGCGGGCGACACGGTGTTCCGTGAGAACGACAGCCCCGACGCCCTGTATCTTGTCCTGGACGGGAACGTGCGATTGCACCAGGGGGAGAGGGAGGTCACCACGGCGGCCCGGTTGATGTCTTTTGGCACCTGGGCTCTTTTCGACGACGATCCACGGGTCCTGACCGCGACCGCCACCGAGGACACGAGGCTCATACGCATCGATCGCACCGAATTCAACGATCTGCTTTCGGATGACGTGCGTATCGCCAAGGGCATCATCCGTACGGTGACGCGCAAGCTGCGTGAACTCGCGGAAAGGGCTTCGTGATGGTGGAGGTTCACGGGCGCAACCCGGTCATCATGCTGGTGGACGACGAGCCCATGGTCACGCAGGCCCTGGCCTTGTTCCTTGAACTGGAAACGGAATACGAGGTGGTTACCTGCATCTCGGGTGCCGAAGCGCTGGAGCGGTTGGCGGACGGACCGGTGGATGTGGTGGTCTCGGATTTTCTCATGCCGGGCATGACCGGACTGGAGCTTTTGGCGGAGGTCGGCCGGCGGGATCCGGAAATTCCCCGCCTGATGCTGACGGGTTACGCGGACAAGGAAAACGCCATCAGGGCCATCAACGAGGTGGGGCTGTTTCAATATCTGGAAAAGCCCCTGGACAACGACCAGTTCCTGTTGGCCCTGAAGAACGCGCTGGCCCACAAGGGGGTGCGGGCGGCGCTGCATGACAAGATCCAGGAACTGGACCGGACGCTCCACCAGCGGGATGAACTGAGCGCGCGGGATGAAGAGATGCGGCGGGAGTTGGACTGGGCGCGCACCATCCAGGCCAAGTTCCTGCCCGAGGAGGTACCTGGGGCCGATCCCTTCGGGTTGAGTGTCGTCTATCGGCCGGCCATGGCGGTGGGCGGAGATTTCTACGAATTTGTGTCCCTGGCCGAAGGCAATCTGGGGATTGTGGTGGCGGACAGCGCAGGGCACGGTGTCCAGGCCGCGCTGGGGACGGCGCTTCTCAAGTTTTCCACCGCCGGGTTGGCGGGTAAAGATTTGGGACCGGGAGATATTCTGGCCAGGATGAACGAGGTTTTATTCCAGGGTTTGCCCCGGGAAATTCCAGTGGCGGCCGCCGTCGCGGTGGTGGAACCGGCTGCTGGACGGATTCGGCTGGCCGGGGCGGGATTGCCGCATCCCATCCTCGTGGAAAAAACCGGAAACATGCAGCTCCAACCTGCGAATGGTCTTTTGCTGGGCCTGGTGGATGGAGCCATGTATAATCCCGGCAATGAAGTTGTGCTGACTCCGCAGGTCGGCGACAGCCTGTTGCTTTTCAGCGACGGCCTGTCCGAAGCCCAGAATGCCGAAGATGAGTTCTACGGTGAAGGCCGGTTGCAAGAGGATATCGCGGATCTGGCCGGAACCGCTGGACAGGATCTTCTCGAGTCCCTGGCCGACCGGGCCCTGGCCTACGGCCTTCGCGAATACCGGGATGATCTGACGGTGGTCGGGATCACCAGAACCAGTTGAGGGGAACCGCTGTGAATGACGATTCGATTCAGGAAGCCGCCTCCTTTGTTGAAAGCGATGCCACCGTACTGCTCGTCGACGACGAGGAGATGGTTCTCAACAGTCTCCAATCGTTTTTGGAACTGGAAACGGAATACAACCTCCGTTCCTTTACCACGCCGGCGGCTGCACTGGAATATGCGATGGACGGCCCGGTCGACGTGGTGGTATCGGATTTTCTCATGCCGGAAATGAACGGCATCGAACTGCTGGGCCGGTTCAGCGAAAAGCATCCCCACGCGCCCCGGATCCTTTTGACGGGTTACGCGGACAAGGACAGTGCCATCAGGGCGATCAACGATATCGGGTTGTTCCAGTTCATCGAAAAACCCTGGGACAATACCAACCTTTTGGTTGTCCTGCGCAACGCACTGGAACGCCGGTACCTGGTCAAGACCCTCCAGGAAAAGATCGCCGAGATCGATCGGGCCCAGGGCAAATTGTCCGGTCTGCAGAATGATATTCTGAGAACCTTCATCTGATCCGGGTCCGAGGGTCGGCGGTCGAGAAGGCATCAATGAAATTCAGCCATAAGATTTTTCTCATGCCCCTGGTCACCGCGCTGGCCTTTTCGGTGATTTTTGCCCTTACCCAACGCGCCACCACCAAGAGTGCTCAGACAATCGATCGCATGCGGGATGAATTCTTCCACTCCCTTGAACTGAGTCACGATCTGGAGACGGACCTTCTGACCATCCGCCAGATGCTGACTTCTGCAGTGTTGATCCTGGAGGCGGACCTGGTGGGAGATGCTGATTCGGTGGCGACCCATTTCCGCGCCACACTTCTTAGTTGCCAGGGTGTTCCGGGTCTGGCGGGCAGTCTTGAACCCCTGCGGGTGGATTTCGAGGAGTTTTACAGTTTAGGGCAAGCCGCGGCGATGGATTTGATCGACCGGGGCGGAATAGATTCCGAAATCCCGAAAGACATTCCGGTTCGGGTGAGATTGATGGATGAACGCTTCGAATCACTGAACGGAGTGCTGGCGAAAATCGTCGACGATACCAATCAGGAATTGGAGAACGCCATCGACCGGACAGGTGTCCGGATCGGCCGGGTGCGCTGGATCATGAACGTGACGAGCCTGGTTTTCCTCGGCGTACTGGTCGTGATTTCCATATTGGTCATCGGGGCCATCGTGCGGCCGGTGAATCGGATGAGCAGCGTTGCCCAGGCAATTGCCGGCGGCAATCTCGGATTGGAATTGGACCACCGTTCGAACGATGCCCTGGGTGAACTGGCCGACAGTATCAGGGAAATGCAGTCATCCCTCATTCGGGACATCGCCAGGAGGGAAAAAGCCGAAGCGGACCTGATCGCCGCCCAGGGTCAGATCATCCAGTCCGAGAAGATGGCCGTACTGGGCGAACTGGTGGCCGGCCTGGCTCACGAATTGAACACCCCCCTTGGCACCCTGGCCTCATCCGTGGATGTGGTGGAACGGAGCCGCGGGATCATCCTGGAAAAGTGCTCCACGGGTTCCGATTTGGGCGAGGTAATCTCCGATCCCCGTTATCAGAAGGCGATGCAGGCACTTGAAAAGGGTGTCGCCGGTATGGATACCGCTTTGATACGCATCGGCGAACTGGTTTCCGGTCTGAAGACTTTCAGCCAGCTGGACAAAGCCGAGTTCCAGCAGACCGATCTCAACGAAGGCTTACGCAATACCGTTAAGCTCATGGACCGGAGTTTACCCCAGGGTGTGGAACTCCATCTCGAGTTGGGAGAGATGGAATCCCTCCTGGGTTACCCTGCACAATTGAACCAGATGTTCCTGAGTCTGATCATGCACGCAGTTCGGGATGTCACGCCCCCGGGCACCGTGACGGTGAGGACCGAACAGATAGCCGACCAGATTCAAATCACGGTCCGGGATACCGGGTGCGGGTACGAACCGGATGCTTTGCAGGCACTGTTCAAGCCGGGTTTCAAATCCGACTCCAGCCGGGTGCGCATGGATTGGGAAATGATTACCTGCAACAGTATCGTGGACCGGCATGGGGGATCCATGGCCGCCGAGAGCGAACCGGGGGCCGGAACGACCTATGTGATCAATCTTCCGGTGTGGTCCCACGACTCCGGATGAGAACCCTCCCGGAAAGGACATTTTAGAGGCCGCAACCGTGTGGGATGGTCCTTGTGAGATCGAAAATCAAATTCAAATGTTAAACTGATAACGTAATTACTCGACCAACCTAAATAATATTCGATACTTAAAAGAAGACTTTTTTCATCCTCTTGGCCGGTTGTTCCCATTCAATTATGATCCTGCAACTTATTCTCAAATAAGATGATAACCTATTTGACCCGTAGGGTTTGTAGCCCAATAATTTGCCCTGACCACAAAATCATCAGTCCCTCCTCCTCTCGGGAGTTTTCCAGATGTCCTTCCAAACGATTTCCACCGGAATTTTTCAGGGGAAACGAGCCCTGTTTTTTCTAATGACGGGTTTGATCCTGTCCGTCTTGGCGGGACCAGCCCTGGTCCTGGGCCAAACGGCGGAAGACTGTCTGGACTGCCATGATGACGAGGACATGACCAAAAACGAGGGTGCCCGGGTCATTTCCCTCTTTGTGGACATCGACCAGTTCAATAATTCGATTCACGGCCGGGAAGACATCGGGTGCATCGACTGCCACGCCGACCTGGAGGATTTCGACGGCGATCACGACGAGGAACTCGCGGATGTCGACTGCTCCATGTGCCACGACGACGTGGCCGAGATCTACGACGCCAGTCTCCACGGCGTCCGCGTGATCGAGGGCGTTCCCCTGGCTCCACGCTGCTGGTCCTGCCACGGGGCCCACGACATCACCCCTCCCGAGGACCCGAACTCCCGGGTGAACAAGTTCAACATCCCCATCATGTGCGGGCGCTGCCACAAGGAGGGCGCCGGTGTCAGTGACTACGCGGATGTCTCCCAGGACAGCGTGTTGACCCACTATTCCCTGTCCATCCACGGCGAGGGTTTGTACCGCCGCGGGCTGACCGGAACCGCCGTCTGCTCCGACTGCCACACGGCCCACAACGTCCGCAACCACCTCGATCCCGAATCATCCATCCACCGCGACAACGTGGCGGCCACCTGTGAGCAATGTCACGGTCTGATCGAAATCGTTCACCAGAAGGTGATCCAGGGAAATTTGTGGGAAAAGGACCCGTCCAAGGTTCCGGTCTGCATCGAATGCCACCAGCCCCATGAAGTCCGGCGGGTCTATTACGACGAGGGCATGTCCGACAACGAATGCCTGGTTTGCCACCAAAAGGACGATCTGGTGGCCGCCGGCCCCGGCACCGAGGGCAAATCCATGTTCGTGGACCATGAGGTACTGGGCGGGTCGGCCCACAAGAAGGCTTCCTGCATCCAGTGCCATACCGGGGCATCGGTCAATCACGAACGGCCCTGCGACACCATTCCCAGCCGCGTGGACTGCTCCATTTGCCACGCTGAAGTGGTGGAGATCTATAAGACCAGCATCCATGGAAAGTTGGACCAACAGGGTGATCCGGATACACCGGACTGCCTGATCTGCCATGGGGGACACGATGTCCTGAAGAAGGACAATCCGGAATCCCGGACCCATGTCAGGAATATCCCCAACCTGTGCGGAACCTGCCACGATGACGGGGGTGTGGCGGATAAGCGATATGAAGGTTCGGACCACAGCATGGTGGCCAACTACAAGAAAAGCGTGCACGGCCAGGCTCTGGAAAAGAGCGGTTTGGTGGTTACCGCGACCTGTGTCGACTGCCACTCCACTCATGCGATTCTTCCCAGCAAGGCCGCCGGCTCCACCGTCGGCCGCGCCCAGGTGGCCGATACCTGCGGCAAGTGCCATGAGGGGATCGACCGCACCTTCCGCGAAAGCATCCACTTCACGGGTGAAAGCAAGGACGGCCATGGCCTGCCGATGTGCGACGACTGCCACAGTTCGCACGAAATCGCCCGCATCGACGCCGCGGGTTTCAAGCTGCAGACCGCCAACTCGTGCGGTGTCTGCCACCATGACGTGACCGAAACCTATTTCGAGACCTACCACGGCAAGGTGTTCGCCCTCGGTTACACCGAAACCGCGAGCTGCCACGATTGCCACGGCCAGCACAATATCCTGCCTCCGGATGATCCGAATTCGACCCTATCGCGCGACAACATCGTGGCAACCTGCGCCAAGTGTCATCCGGGCGCGCACCGGCAGTTCGCGGGATACCTGACCCATGCCACGCACCACGACAAGGACAAGTATCCGGTCATCCACTACACCTGGCTGTTCATGACCTCGCTGCTGATCGGGACCTTTCTGGTGTTCGGCCTCCACACCCTGATGTGGCTGCCCCGCAGCTTCCAGGCCATGAAACATTCGCGCCAGCTGCGCAAGGAGGCCAAGGGCGCAAAACAGTTCCGCCGGTTCAACCGTCTGCAGCGGATGCTGCATGCCACGGTGATCATCAGCTTCCTGACCCTGGCGGTCACGGGCATGACGCTGAAGTTCTCCTATCTGCCCTGGGCACAGTGGCTGGCCCACATCCTGGGCGGTTTCCAGTCGGCCGGCACCCTGCACCGCATGGGCGCCATCCTGACCTTCTTCTACTTCACGCGGCATATCTACGATGCCCATTGCCGCCGCAAGAAGGCCGGCCAGTCCTGGGGCGAATTCATACTCGGCCCCGGCGGCATGATGTTCAACAAGCGGGACGGCGTGGAATTCGTCCAAACCATGAAGTGGTTCCTGCACAAGGGCGAACGGCCGCAGTACGGCCGCTGGACCTACTGGGAGAAGTTCGATTATTTCGCGGTCTTCTGGGGCGTGGGCATGATCGGGGTCAGCGGACTCATCCTGTGGTTCCCCGAGTTGTTCACCTATGTGTTGCCGGGCTGGTTCATCAATGTGGCCTCCATCATCCATTCGGACGAGGCCCTGCTGGCGACCGGGTTCATCTTTACGATTCACTTCTTCAACACGCACTTCCGGCCCGACCGGTTCCCGATGGATCCGGTGATCTTCACCGGCCGGATGACCCTTGATGAGTTCAAGGAAGACAGGCCCCGCGAATACGAGGAGCTGGTCAGTGAAGGACGTCTGGAAGAGCACATGGTCGATCCCCTGCCCGAAGGCTTCGTCAAAGCGCTGAAGACCTTCGGCTATGTGGCTCTGACCATTGGGATGATCCTTGTGGTCACGATCATCTGGACGGTCCTGTTCAGTTACAAATAGGATGGATGGGGATCCCGCGTGGGTGGGACCCATGATCTGGTTATCCGGGAGGACCGTGTCATGAGAAACTGGGGATGGCTCGCGTGTTTTGCAGCGGCGGTGTTCAGTATCCTTCCGGGGATAACCGGAATCGCCGTGGCCGGGGACAGACACCGCGGCAGTTTCTGGTACGTGGTCGATAATATCCACGAGATAGCTGAAGATGCCCGCATCGTGGTCTGGGTGACCCTTCCACCCGAGTGGCCCGGCCAGGATGTGAAGGTCTCCAACATTACGCCCGAACCGGCCGCGATCCTGGATGATCCCGTTTCGGGCAACCGGATCATCGAGTGGATGGTGGAACCCGAGGTGCGCCGGGTCGATCCCGAATCGCCCTCGGTCCACCGATTTTTCCACTTCGACCTCGAAGTCGCGGAGAAACCGGTCCGGTTTGACATCGATCCCGCCCAAATTCAACCCTATGACAAATCAAGTGACCTGTACCGGCAATACACGGCCCAGGAGACCTGGATCCAGACCGGCAACGAGATCCTGGACCAGGCCCGCAAAATCGTGGGGCAGGAAATGAACCCCTGGGAACAGGGCGGTCTGCTCTATGACTGGTTGATTCACAATCTGGCTTTTGTCCCCGATGGCACGGAGAACCGGGATGCAATTTCGACCATGGAAGCCCGGACCGGTGATTGCGGCCAGTTCAGTATCCTCTTCACGGCGCTGTGCCGGTCGATCGGGATTCCCGCGCGCACGGTTACCTACGCCTGGCTGGATGGTGGCCGTCACGTATTCGCCGAAGCCTTCATGCCGGGTTACGGGTGGATGCCCGCGGACGTTTCCCTGGGGCAGATGCTTCTGCCGGACGGGGGCGGCATGAACCCCGAGGAAATCGCCGCCTTCATGAAGGTCAGGGGCGCGCCTCTCGGGGATCCCCGGTGGTTTTACGGAAATCTCCCCGATGGCCGTCTCATTACCGGATTGGGGAACAACATCCGTTTCGAATCGGCGACCCTGGGTCGGAAGATGACCTTTCAACGGATGCAGCCGGGAGGAAATGAAGCCACCCCCGAAGCGTTCCTGGCCGAAGGGTTCAACTCATCGATCATCAATGGCGGATTTTTCGTATTCGATCAGGAAGTTCCCGACGAACAGGCCGCCCACACTCTTGTTCACCAACGCCTGGCTTCGAGTTTTTTCAAGGTGGGTCTCTATGATGTGGTTGAGGACGGTTGCCGCACGTCGCTGGTAAAGAGTGGAGACGGCATCCAGGCCTGGATCAACA
>JAUVII010000128.1 GCA_030592845.1 Candidatus Krumholzibacteriia bacterium
CTACAACGGTAATGTCCTCTGGGGTGGTTTCAACGCCGATGGGACCGTCAATCATGATGTCATCGGGGCTGAAGCCGTGAGCGTTGTCTATGATTTCGACAGCCGACCAGGCACCCCCGCCTTGGAGCCGGGCCAGATCTACCAGTGGAAACTGTGGGCGGACAAGGGAAGCCCGGGGGAGACCAGTTTTGTCGATGAGATGATTTCCTCGAGCGAGGATCTGCGGGGTATTTTCCAGGTTCCGGAAAATGCGCCGAAGTAATGTTCCCGGTCCGGTCATTTTGGACATGTCGCGACCGTTGAAGTGAATTAAAGCCAAGGGAGAATGGAATGGGTTGGTATTTGGAAGTCCTGAAAAAGTATGCCGTGTTCAGCGGGCGTGCCCGCCGCCAGGAATACTGGATGTTTGTGCTGATCAATACGGTCATTGTGTTGATCCTGGCGCTTATCGACAGCCAGATCGGCCTGATGAGTGAAACCGGGTATGGTATTCTCAGTGGAATCTATTCCCTGGCCATTCTAATTCCCGGCCTCGCCGTGACCGTGCGCAGGCTTCACGACACTGATCGATCAGGTATGTGGTACCTGATAGCATTCGTACCCGTCATCGGCGGGTTTGCCTTGCTCTATTTCTGTGTCCTGGAGGGAAATGCGGGAACGAATCAGTACGGGGAAAACCCCAAGGCCGCGTGATTTTCGGCTAAGCGACGAGTATGGGCTCCCCCGCGGGATAAGGCCCCCCGGGGGGGGCTTATTTTATCAGCGTCATCCTTCGGACGGCCTTGTGGACTCCCGCTTCAAGACGGTAGAAGTACACGCCTGCCGCGACCAGCCTGTCCTGGGCATCCCGCCCGCCCCAGACCGCTGAATTTGGTCCGGCCTGCAATTCCTCCCCATCCAGCAAGGTCTTCACCCGGTGCCCGGCCAAGTCATAGATGTGAAGATCCACCGCTGAATTTTGAGGCAGATTGAAGGCGATGGTCGTGCGCGGGTTGAAAGGGTTGGGATAGGCCTGCACGCTGAATTCCCCGAGCGCCGGTACGGGTGATGGAGCGTTGGTTCCGGTGTGGCCGAAAAACGTCAGCACCTGGTCCAGGAAAACCGTGCGCGCCGGAAGGCCGCCGCCGAAGTGGTCGGGTGAGACCAACCTCGAAAAAGCGATGGGCACGGTGATGACCTGCGCATCGTTCGCGGGGATGTAATTGTAAATGGCCGCGTGATAGGGGTAGGAGCCGGGCGTTCCGTCGGGAGTGGTGAAATCGTAGAGCGCCTGCCCGGTGTTCCGCAGGGCCATGCCGTCGAACCGGGGAAAACCGCAACCGTGGGCGACCAGGGGAACGTTGATCCCGGGTACGGCGGCGGTCGCGGCCAGACCCGGTGAAGCCTGGTCATCGATGAATGGACGCACAGAATGTTCTTCCATGGCCGCTCCGATGAGGGATTCCGGCAGTAGATAACCGCCGGATGGGGCCGTACCAATATTGTTGCCGATCAGCAGGAGATTGCGGCCCCCGAGCTCTATCCAGGTATCAATGTTCGAATCATGGGAATACATTTCGTCATTCCTGACAGCGATAATCGTCGTGTAACCGAAATGTCCCGTTTTAATACTCGAATTATTATTCCAGCCCAGAGTGCCACTCCGCAATAGATCGTAGTCCCTGCCTGGCCGGTAACCCAGTTGGGCAAGGGAGAGCATCAGGTCATCGGTCTCGGCCGCATTTTTCGAAGCGTCCCAGATCAGGATCTTCGGCTGCGAGTCGGGGTCGGCGGCTCTCAAAGTAGGCAGGCCCCGGAATCTGAAACGCTGGGGAAACGATCCCGCCATTCCGGTTTGATTTGAATCGAAGTTGCCGAAACCCGTCGTGTCGGCGGGCTGGATAACTGTGCGGATGTCACCGGCAACGTCATCCTGGACCCGAAAGTAGTAATGGAGTTCATCGCCGGGAAAAACAAAGCCGTCCAGAGGGAAGTTAAACCGGTACTTGGAGGTGGGGAAGCCGCTGGGGTCGGAGACATCATCCACGTAATCCCCGACGATGGGGTTGGTGGGAAGGTTGGTCCGGTAGGGGTCGAAAAGAGGATTTGGATCCAGCATCCAGTGCATTTCGGGCGGTCCGGCCAGCACTGAACCCGTGCGTGGCAGGGACACCGTCCGGTCGATGGGGTCAAGACGTACGTCGTTGTTGGCCAGATCGATGGTATCGACCGCACCCGAAGTGGGAAAATTGTCGGCAATATAGAGGGTGAGGTATTCAGATTTGGTTTCGTTCAGAATGGGGCCCGAGTTCCGGTAGACCTTCACTGCCACGTTGTCGAAGTAGGGCGCAGGTGAATCGGGGTATCCGGATTCCTTCCAAACACCGAGAGAGATCTGGATCAGGTTGGTCCCCTCGCGGATAGATCTGTGGAACTCGACGGAATAGCGCTTGCTCACAGGTATACCGGAAGAGAAGCGCTGGTCAAGGGACCAGGCACTTGCCCTGGAAGTTCCCGACCAGGGGAACCAGCTAAATCCACCGTCGCTGGATCTACGCATTCTGACAAAACCGGACGCCTGATCCAGATAGGCATCAAACTCGACTCTGACACTTTCGTAGACCGAAATGTCCGGCAATTCCATGGTTGGTGACCAGAATTCCCCGGGGGCGCCCAGGTAATGGGGAACGCCGGGAGACTCCACGACCATTCCGTCGGGGCCGTAGGTGATGTCAGTGCCGAAACTGGGCGCGTCATCGCATTGGGTGCCGTCGTCGATGAAGGCCAACTGTGGCGTATCGTTGCCGGGTTCGCATAAGCCCGCGTCGTTGAGCCGGGGCCAGATCCTGGCGTATCCACAGTTGTTGATGCGGTCGGGGAACCAGTTGACCGGGCTGCCGGCCTCGAAATCATCGAAGGTCTGCAGGATGGGACCGCCGCCCTGGTCGAAACTGACAGCGATGTTGTCTATCTGGGCCGCGCCGATGGTGGGCCAGGCGCAATCGGCATCATTGAATCCGCCATCAGACCGGAAGCGCCAGCGCAAGCGGATTTCATTCCCGCTATCGCCCAGATAATCAGCGGCCGGGACGGTGAAAACATGATCGGCGTTCACCGGAAAAAAAATGCCGCCAATCTTGTTCGTGCCGTTGTAATTATCAATACTCGCGTAACCGGTAGCGTCGGCCACCTCCAGGTACAGATAATCATAACCGGGTTCGGTGTCATAATTCAGGATGGCCGTCAGTCGGACATCTGTCGGCAGTGCGGGGTTGTCCACGGTGCCGGTCCATTCCAGCCATTCGTCGAGAGTGGCGCCATAGCCCGGATCGGGCTCATCTTCACCCGAACATGGCGGATAGTATTGCCCGCACCACATGGCGTGGTTTTTCGTCTGACCAGGGTCCAGGAGTTCGGCGTTGACGGTGTCGATATGCCACAGCGGGGGCTCGGCGAGGTAGGGCAACTGCCAGCCTTCATCATCGGGAATTGAAGGGTTGATGTCGTTCTGAAAGTCGCCGTCCTGGCGGTCGGGACCACCCATCAAGTAGATGGTGTCGGGCAAAGCAGGGCCGGCCATGGCGGGCGGTAGTGCAGGCCGAACCAAAGAAAGTGAAGCGAAAAGAACCAAAAAACAGGCCCAGCGAGCCAACCGGTGGAGAATGGAAGTACCACGCATTATTGATCCCCAAACCGTTAATGAAATCAAACAGGAATGATTATTATTTTACCAAAGATTTGAATTTATAGCAATATACTAGGTTAACATAACATGGCACCCCGGGGGCCTTGTTCTTGCTGTTTGGACGCGCGTGATGTTGATTTGAGGTTCGTACTTCAACAGTACTGCTATCAGGAGGCCCCGCTTTGAGTCTACGCCGCATCGTTTCTTTGACCCTGTTCCTTGCCATCGCCATGATGTTGACCAGTAGCATCATCCTCTACATCGTTCCCCAGGGTCGGATCGCCTATTGGGGCGATTGGTCCCTGTTGGGCCTGTCCAAGACCCAGTGGGGCAACCTGCACACGAACGCGGGTCTGCTGATGCTCATCGCGGCCTCCTTCCATGTCTATTTCAACTGGCGGCCGGTGACCAGCTACATGAAGGACAAGGCCCGGAACTTCAGGCTCTTCACGCCGAATTTCAACGTTGCCCTGGGTGTGACCGCGGTCGTGGCGACCCTGACCTTGACCGGGCTTCCTCCCTTGGTATGGATCCAGGATCTCGGTGATTCCATCAAGGATGACGGTGCGTTGGCCATGGGCGAACCTCCCTACGGCCATGCCGAGGAATCCGGTTTCCGGGTATTCTTGCGAAACGTCGGATTGGACCCTGAGGTAGCCAAGGCCAACCTGGAAGCCGAGGGAATTGTGGCCACCGACCCCGATGTCGTCATGGCCGATCTGGCTCATGACCACGGCTTATCCCCGCAGGCCCTTTTTGAAATCATGAAGGGTCCGGAAGACCAGCGTCCCACGGGCCCGAAAGCCATCCCGACCACGATGCCGACGGGTTCGGGCAAGCTCACGCTGGAAACATTCTGCCAGACGTACAACCGCGATGTAGCCGAAGCGGTGACGATCCTGGAGGCCGCCGGGGTGAAGGTTGATCCAGGTCATACCCTGAAAGACATCGCCGCGGCCAACGAGATGGATGCCCTCGACCTGCTTGATCTTCTCCGTGAAGGGTATGGCGAGAATCAGTAGTCGAAGCAGCAATCCTGGTGAACGAAGCCGGACCAGGCGGTTCTTCAACCTGGTCTCGGTGATTTATCCGTTCATCGAGCGGAACCTGACGCCTGCCTACCGAAAAGCTCTGCGGAAACTGGATCTGGAATCCGGCTTGAGCGTTTTGGACCTGGCCACCGGTACGGGTATCCTGGCCGCGGCTTTTTCTGAGCGCGGCCACCCGACAACCGGAATCGATTTCGCGGCGAGTCTGCTGTACAGGGCGCGAAAGAAATTTCCTTCCGTAACATTCCGTGAGATGGATCTGGTTGAGTTGGATGGGATTCAGGACCGGTCATTCGGGATCGTCTCGATGGGGTACTTTCTCCATGGAGTCGATGCGGAATTCCGGCAAGAGGTTTTGGAGGAGGCCGGCCGTATCGCATCGGATTATGTGATTGTTTTTGACTATGGCAGGCCGGGAAACTTCCTGGTCCGGTTCATCGAGTGGGTGGAAGGCCCGCATTATGCCGCTTATCTGGCCGCATCCCGTGAAGAGGAATTCCGGGACGCGGGGCTGGAAATCGTGGACGATTTTCCCACCTCCAGTTTTGGCCAGGTCTGGGTTTGTCGGCACCTCTCTTCGCCCTCGGCAAACCGGAGGGATTTAGTGGTTTAGTTCCGATCTTCCATTTGATATGGTTCCGGCTGGGATTTACAGGGCGGAATGGTATTTCGGTGTCGATCCACGATTACCAGGGGAGGGGATGATGAAGAATTTTTTCATATTATTCATGCTGGCCATAATGAGTTTTTCTGGGTTGACGGCACAGGCTGCCGATTCAATCCAGTCGGAACTTACGGTATATGTCGCAAAAAAGATCATCACCATGGAGCCGGCCATGCCGCAGGCCACAGCTGTCGCCGTGGCTGATGGACGCATCGTCTCGGTCGGAACACTCGAATCTCTTCAGGGATGGATCGACCAACGCGGCGCGACGATCGACCGAACCCTCGAAGACAAGATTCTCATGCCGGGTTTCATTGACCCGCATGTGCATCCGTCACTTCCCGCGGTCCTGACCCAGTTTCCATTTCTTGCGCCTGATGACTGGTCGCTTCCCACCGGTGAATTCCCGGGGGCAAAAACACCGGAAGCCTTCGTGACCCGTCTTCAGGAGCTCGTAGCCGCCCATTATGATGATCCCGGGCACGATCCTGACATTCCGTTCATAGCTTGGGGCTATCACGAGCTTTGGCATGGTCCGGTTTACCGCCAGGAGCTGAACGAACTGTTCGGCGACAAACCCGTCATGCTCTGGCAGCGGTCTTTCCATGAACTGATAGGCAATGACGCGGCCCTGAATCTGCTTGGTGTTACCGAGGCCGATACCGAAGGAGAGCCTGAGACCGACTGGGAGAAGGGCCATTTCTGGGAGAATGGCGCCAAAAAGGTCTTGTTCCCCAAAATGCTTTTCCTGTTTGCCCCCGAACGCTACGGCAAGGGTATGGAGACCTTCCTGGAAATGATGCATCAGGGCGGCATCACCACAGTCATGGATATGGGAATTGGGATCTATGGCGACCCTGTCGGTGAAACAGCACTGATTCGCAAGGTGGCCGAAGGTAACGAAGCACCCGGGCGGCTTGTCCTGACCCCGATCATCATCGATTTCCTGGCGCGCGGCGTCTCCATTCCCGACGCCATCAAAGAGGTGGAAGAGTGGACCGCGGGCAATACCCATCGTGTCATGTATGACGGGCATTTCAAGATCATGATGGATGGGGCCATCTATTCAGGCGCCTCCCAGGTGGATTTCCCCGGCTACATGGATGGACATGAGGGTATGTGGATGGTGCCGTTGGAGGTCACCACCGAGTGGGCGCAGGCTTTCTGGAACGAAGGGTATCAGATCCACGCGCACGTCAACGGCGATGGGAGCACGGCGGCCTGGCTCGATATCCTGCGCAAGCTGCTGGATGAAAAGCCACGAACCGACCACCGCTTCTCGCTCGAGCACTTCGCCTATACTTCCGAGGACCAGAACCGCCAGATCAAGGCCCTCGGTGCGGTTGTCTCGGCCAATCCGTATTACCAGTACATCCTGGCCGACATCTACAGTGAAAAGTGGCTTGGCGAAGACCGCGGCCGGCAAATGGTGCGCCTGGGATCACTCGAACGCCTGGGTGTTCCGTTCGCGCTCCATTCCGACGCTCCGATGGCTCCCCTCGATCCCCTGGTTTTGGCATGGACGGCGGTCAATCGTCGCACCATCAACGGCAATGAGAATGTTCAGGAAGAGCGGATCAGCGTGGACGCCGCCATGCGGGCGATCACCATCGATGCCGCCTGGATCATGGGTTGGGAAGACAGGATCGGTTCGATACGCGCAGGAAAGATGGCGGATTTCGTGGTGCTGGAAAAGGACCCGTACAAGGTCAACACAATGAAGCTCAAGGATATTCCTGTCTGGGGGACGGTTTTTGAAGGCAAGGTGTTTCCGGTCGAGCGTTAATTATAAGGAGAGGCCAATGAAAGCCAGAATCAAAAAACTGGTAGTTCTTGCAGCATCAGCGGCAATCCTGGTCGGCTGCACCGACTCGGGACAGGAAGAAGGCGAGACGAACGCCGTCGCTGAAACCCGTGAACTCCAACAAACCATTTATTACGGCGGAGACATCATCACCATGGACGGCGATGAACCTCAATACGTCGAAGCCGTTGTGCGGCGAGAAGGCAGAATCGCGTTTGTAGGCAGCAAGGAAGACGCTTTGGCGAGCCTCGAGGGAAAGGCCGAGCAGATCGACTTGAAGGGCAAGACGATGCTGCCGTCCTTCCTCGATCCCCACAGCCATTTTGCCTTTGCGGTGCAGATGGTGGACCAGGTGAATCTTGCCATACCACCCGTGGGAGACGTGGCGGAGATTGCTGATGTCATCAGGAACCTGGAAAATTTCAAGCAGGAGCGGGGGCTAAGCGATACGGACTGGATCGTTGGCTGGGGGTATGACCAGGACGGCCTGAAGGAAAAGAGACATCTGGTCAAAGCGGATCTGGATGGAGATTTTCCTGACAATCCGGTCGTTTTGATTCACGTGTCAAGTCATGGCGCCGTGTTGAATTCCAGGGCGTTGGAGATTTTCGAGATTGATGAGAATACGCCCACACCCGACGGCGGGATCATCGCCAGATTACCCGACTCCAACGAGCCTGCCGGTTTGTTGATGGAGACAGCCTGGATCCCCGTGTTCGACAAGCTCCCGAAAGCAACGGAGGAGCACCGCCTGGATATCATCGATGAGGCTCAAATGGACTACGCCAGGAATGGCTATACCAGGGCCATCGAGGGATTCGCCTTCATCCAGGACATCGAGTTCCTGCAAAAGGCGGCGGAGGAAAACAAGCTCTTCATCGACATAGCCGCCTTGATCGCGTTTCCGGAAATCGAGGAATGGCTGCACAACCCAAAATTTCCATTCGACAGTGAGTACAAAAACCACTTCAGGATCGCGGCCATGAAAATCACCCAGGACGGATCACCGCAGGGGAAAACAGCCTATGCCCGGGAACCCTATCTGACGGGTGGACCGGCGGGACAAACCAACTGGAGAGGGGAGCCGACCACCCCCAAAGAGGTATTCGACAAGCTGGTCAAGACGGCTCTTGATAATGATCTGCCCCTTCAGGTGCATTGCAACGCCGACGCTGCGATAGACATGGTCATCGACGCTGTCAGGACAGCGGGTATTACCGCAAAAGACGACCGGAGGGTGACGGTTATTCACTCGAATCTGCAGGCGCCCGATCAAATGGATGACTATGTGGAACTGGGGTTGACCCCATCCTACTTTACCAACCACACGTTCTTCTGGGGCGATGTCCATATCATGAATTTCGGCAAGGATCGGGCCTTCAATATGAGCCCAATAAAGACGGCGAAAGAAAGAGGCCTGGTCGTGTCGAACCACACCGATTTCAACGTAACGCCTTTGGATCCGTTCTTTACCATGTGGACGGCCATGAAGCGCGAATCAAGGACCGGTGTCATCGTGGGACCGGACGAAAGAGTGGACGCCTACACTGCCCTGCAGGCCCTGACAACCGGTCCGGCCTGGCAGTTTTTCGAGGAAGACAGAAGCGGCAGGATAATAGAGGGCATGCTGGCTGATTTTGTCATTCTCGACAGAAACCCGCTCAAGGTTGCTCAGGTGGACGAGATCCGGGAGATCAAGGTCGTCGAGACGATTAAAGAAGGAGAGACGATCTACCAGGCTCAGTGAGATGACAATAGAATAAAGGGGTGGGAAAGAAGGGATTTGATAGGCAAAACCCCTCACAACCATGACTTTCTACGTGGTTGGCGGCGGGAAAATTTATCCGCTGGAAGTTAAATTCGGAGCCCCTGGAAGTTTAAAAAGTCTTCATCTCATGCTAAAAAAGTATTCCAATAGTCCCAGAGGGTTGGTGCTATACAGCATCGGGGCCCTTGACCTTGGAAATCACCGACTTACTTGAAATCCTTCGTGAGGGTAGAGTTTGTGGAAGATTTTCCGGCCGCGGATTTTGGCCAGTCCAGGGCCCAATTAAGGTTGTCTTTAAAAATTAAAGAAGATATCTTTCCTCGTGATATAGGGCTGGTAGTGCGGTGGGGGACTCATTTAGCGCAAGCCTCTGTAAGGCAGCTGCTTTAAACAAGTTAAGATATGCCTGGCGAAGGCGAATCACAGATTATCCCCTTCAAATCCGGTTTCTTCCCGACTACGGATTTGGTATTTCCAGCCAGAATATTGGGAAACCTCAAGGAGATCAAAAAAATGAAGATTCGTAACAATGGTGTTACCGTTATTGTGGTGGTGCTGCTGGTCGCGGCCCTTTCGGGTTGCAGCAGCGCCAACAAGGCTGTCGAGGAAAGCGGC
>JAUVII010000333.1 GCA_030592845.1 Candidatus Krumholzibacteriia bacterium
AATGTCCGCAAACGGGTGCACCGCGGGGTGGGCTTGGGCAACAGCCTGGTGCATCTGCGTGATGCAATCGCCATCGATCCTTCCTTCGCCGAAGCCTGGGCTGCGCGTGGGCGCCTGGCCTGCGAAGCCGGCGACGTCCACAAGGGACTGGAGTACCTCGATGCCGCGCGGCTGGCCGCGGACGTGCGCCGTGAATACGGCCAGCCCGTGAGTGATAAAACCCAAATGGAAATCTATCGGGAACGGGCCTGGGCCCTGCGCGATCTGGCCCTCTGGGACGAAGGCCTCAAAGCGGTGCAGGAAGGGCTCGAGTTCCATCACGGTGACCGCGATCTGGTCCTGATCAAGGGATTGCTGCTGGCCGGAGCGGGCCGCTATTCGGAGGCGGTCAGTCTTGCGGTGCGCATGCCGCCCCTGAAGTATCCCCAACACGGATTGTTGACTATCGGCCTGGAAATGAAGCCATCGGCCTACGGCAACCTGTGGATCAAGTCCCAGGCGCTGATGGCCATCGGCGATTACGAAATGGCCTTCGCCCTCTTTGGGGAAAATGAACTTTATCCCTACCGCGGGGTGCTGGTCCATTCCTCCAGGTTCTGGGAGGATCTGGGTCTCATTGCCGAACTGAATGGTTCCGAGAATGCTCCGGTCTATTACGCCATCGGGTACATCACCCGGAAATACGACCGCTACTACCCCGTCGGGGCGTACAACATGGGGCCCATTGTGCTGGATGTGCCCAATGGCCGGATGCCCTGCTACACCAGTTTCGGGAATCGATTCTATGTGGCGGGCTCTCCCTTATCCTTTATCGCCATCCAGATGAACCAGATGTCCCTGGGCATTTTTCAGGACCAGAAACTGCAGGCCGCCGGCCGCGCGCTCCGGGCTTTGGAAATCGCCGAGCGGCGCAACATCAGGCCGGAAGTTTGCCGGGCCATGAGGGGCCGCATCTACTTCGCGGGGGATGATTTCGATGGGGCTCATGTGGAGCTCAAGGCGGCGCGTGAAGAGTTCCGTCGGCAGGGCGAAGTCGATACCGGCACCAGCCTGTTGCTGGGCATGCTCGAACTGCAGAACGCCCGTTACCAGCCGGCCGCCCGCTATATGGAAGAAGCGGTCGAGAAGGATCCGAAATCAGCCGTCGGTTGGCGCTCGCTGGGGGTTGTGTACGCCAATCTGGGACTTCGGGACCGGGCCATCGTGGCCATGGACCAGGCCCTTGCTTTGGAGCCTCAATCGGTTTCGGGCCTCTACAACCGGGGTCTTTACCATTACCAGAACCAGGATTATCTGGTGGCCGCCTTGGATCTCGATCAGGCCCTGCGGATCGACCCGGACAACCGCGAAGTCGAGCGGCTGTTGAAAATGTCAGGGCAGGGGCACATGACCATGGGCGGCAGCCAGAAAGAGCTGCCCTCCCTTGCGAGGGACCTGGAATACGAAACCGATTCCGGGAAAATGGTCACTTCAATGGAAGTGGATTCCGACCTGCTTTTGGCCCAACTGGAGGCCGATATCGAAAACTTCTTCACGGTGCCCGACTCGCTGGCTGAGAAATATCAGGACATGGATACGGCGGTCGCGGAAATGGAGGCCGACTATTGGCGGGAGGGTGATGTCGAGACCCGGAAAATGCTGGCTCTGGCCTACATCGACCGCAAGGAACTGGCCAAGGCCCAAGCTTTGTTGGCCCCGGGGTGGGGAGTGGATCTCGAACCGGAAGAGGAGATCATGCTGCTGTACACCGATCGCATGCTCGGAGAACAGGAGCGGGCGCGGATTCTTGCTCAGCAGTTGGTGACCGGTGAGAGGAGCACGGACAATCCGTACATCTGGGCCCTGACGGTCCTGACGATGCGGGATGATCCGCGGGCGATGGATAATTCGAAGGTAAACAGGGCATTTTTGGCCAGGGGATATTGGAATCAGGCGAGTGTTTATTCCACGAGCGCGTTAAGGACAGGGTCCTACTACATGATGATGGGATTCTCCAACGTGCGCGCGTCGTTCATCACTCCGGAAGGCGACGCAATGCCTTTGGAAGACCACTGGCTCCGGACGGTTCAGGAAGTCGGAATGGGGGTAGGGAAGGTCGAGACGACCAACCGAAAATAACCGGGAGTTCAGTTTTTGATGAGAACTTCCAACTGATAGTTCAGGACACGTTCTTCAACCGGCTCGGCAAAGGCGTCGAAACTTCCAACATGTTCAAGGCGGGATCTCCTGATGAGGTCCCGCCATTGCTTTTGGTCGAATGTCCGCAGACCGTAGGTGTCGTCGAAGTGCTCCGTGCCCCGGGGACGCTCGACGGTCAAGTGGCTGATCACGGTTTCGACCCGACCGGTGGCGGTTCCAGGTTCCGGCGGCAGGTAATTGACCAGCTGGCTGACCTTGCAGCGGCCGCGCGCGGTTTGCCACAGGTCTTCTTCGTGCATGAGGTGTTCGTAGTTCGTCAGGCTCAGGCCGACCACGTAGACCGCGCCGGGTTTCAGAAGGTCGGCCATCTGGTTGAAG
>JAUVII010000195.1 GCA_030592845.1 Candidatus Krumholzibacteriia bacterium
AGAATCCCTGGACAACGAGGGATATAACTTCACACCTGATCCGGACGAGATTTTTCAGGAAACCCTGCCCGGCGGATTTCCCGGCCACGGCAAGGTCCGCCAAAGCCGCACCCGTTTGTTCCGTAATCTGGACGACGAGAACAGTTTGGTGGTGGAATATTCCAATGGCCGCAAGACCAAGGACAGTCTGCCCGTCCTGGGGGCCGAACAGCAGGAAATATGGGATGACGGGATCGCCGCCACCATGAAAGCCCGCACCGGGTCCTGGCTGTGGACGACTTCCCTGTTCTGGAAAAACCGGGACATCGAATGGGGTCATCGCGACACCGTGGGAGTGGACCGCAGCAGGAGAAAAGTCGAAACCGGACGGGAGGGGGTGAGACTCGAAGTGAACCGGGCCCCGACCCGGGGTCCGAATGAACATTCGTCCCTGACCGGCCTTTCACTCCTGTTTACCCGTTGGTCCGTCTACGACACCGGGACATCCGCCGATTGGGCTGCCGGGGCCGTGGGCAACGGACAGGGCAACGGCAACAACGTGGTGATGGTGGCCAGGACAGGGGTCAGGTTCGGCCCATCGCGGCTTGTTCTGGGCGTGGGGGGACTATGGGATCATTTCGCCGGGTTCGGGCCTGAGTTGGACCTGGCCTGGGGTGCAGATTCGGCGGCTCCCTGGTGGAACCTTGACCTCTACTTTGGAGGCAGGGCTCCCCGCAGTGACGAATTGTTGACACCTATTCTTCATGTTGTCGACGACCGGAGTCTTTCCCTGCTGCCCAATCCCGACCTGGAACGGGAGAAAACCCTGAGGGCGGGGCTGATCCTCAATCACAGCCTCCTGGGAATCGATCTTGCAATCGACGGCAGCGTACGGCGGCTGACGGAGGGAATCTACTGGGAAGCCGAAGTCCCCGGCGCGGACAGGGGATCCTGGGCCAACGGGCTGGAGATGGACGCCGCCAGGGTGACCGGAAGCCTGGGCCGGGAAGGACGATTCCTGGGTTGGGGCCGGGTGCGGATGGAGGGAACGTGGCAGAAATTCGACGAGAAAAAGGCGCGTGCCAGTTTCCTGCCCCCGGCCAGGTACCTCCGTCTTCACCTGATGTGGGAGAACCATTTTTTCCAGGAGGACGGGATTCTGCAACTGGCCCTTTTCAGCACGAGACGGATGGAGATGGCCGACCCGTGGGATGTGACCCGGGATTACCGGTTGCCCGAAAGGACCGTCCACGATCTTCTGGTGGGCTTCCGTCTGGTCGGGGTGAACCTGTCCCTGGCCTTCCGCAATCTGGCGGGGGAAAAGGATCAGATGACCGCAGGGGCCTACAGTCCCGGCCAGGAGCTGGATCTTCGTCTCCATTGGGAATTCCGCTACTGACCCGCCGCCAGGCCGTCGGAATTCTCCTGGCCTTCATCCTGTTGATGACCGGACGCCTGATCCGCCACAAAATGCTGATAACCCCTGACGGGCAGTGGCGCGACCGCCTGTGGCTGGATGAATTCGTACTTACCGCCGCCGATGCCCAGGCCGCCGAGAAAGCTCCCAAGCCTGTTCTGACCGATCCGTTGCCCATTAATTCCTGCAGTGTGGACAGCCTTACCCTTCTGCCCGGCGTGGGGCCTGTCCTGGCGGAGCGCATCCAGGAGGTCCGGGCGGAAGGCCACATTTTCCGTACTGCCGAGGATTTACGCCTGGTCAAGGGTATCGGACCGAAGCTTTCTGCACGTTTGGAGCCCCTGGTGGACTTTTCCATCGAGGCCGCCGCCGACTCCGTTTCCGAAGATTCCCATAAAACTAGGTAAAGTCGGCTGGTTCCCTTCCGAAAAAGAGGTGGTACCAGTGAACCGCCGGGACCATCAGGTCCGACGGAGGCGGACTAGATGGCTGATTTCCGGCTTTCGAAGCCGGTTTTGATCTGGATATGTGGATTTACAAGAGCGGAGAATTCGCAACATGAATACAGGTTCCACCACTGCCGCCAAGGACAAGATCGCCGCCCAGTTGCTGGAGGCGGGGCTCGTCGACGAGGCCGGGTTGGCCAAAGGCAGGGAAAACCAGAAAAAGAACGGTGGGTCCCTGGGGCAGGCCCTGATCAAACTGGGGCTCATCGACGAGACCACTTTTTCCGAGTTTGTCGGAAAGATCTACAATCTGCCCGTGTTGAGCCTGGCCAAGACCGACGTCGAGATGGAATGCATCGACATGATTCCCGGCGACGTGGCCCGGAAATTCCAGGTACTTCCCATCTGCCGCGCCGGCCGGGTCCTGACCCTGGCCATGGCCAATCCCAGTAACATCTTCGCTATCGACGACATCAAATTCATCACCGGCCTGGACGTGCAACCCGCCGTCGCCGGTGAAATGGCCCTCAAGAAATACATTGATAAATTCTACGCCACCACCGATTCGCTGGCCTCGATCATGGAGGGTATCGAGGACGACATCGAACTGGTGGAGGAAATGGAAGATGACGACATAACCGGCGAGGAAGGCCAAAACGCCCCGGTCGTCAAGCTGGTCAATACCCTGCTCGCGGAAGCGGTCAAGCTGGGAGCCAGTGATGTCCACATCGAGCCCTACGAACGGAGCATGCGGGTCCGCTACCGGATCGACGGTATCCTGTCCGAGGTGATGGAGCCGCCCATCAAGTTGAAGAACGCGATCACCAGCCGGTTGAAGATCATGTCCGAACTGGATATCGCCGAGCGCCGCATTCCCCAGGATGGCCGCATCAAACTCAAGATCGGGACCAAGAAAGTCGACCTCCGTGTCTCGACCCTGCCCTGCATCTTCGGGGAAAAAGTCGTGATGCGTATCCTGGACAAGGGCAATCTGAACCTGGACCTCGCCGACTTCGGCATGGAGCAAAAGGCCATCGACGACATCTACGAGGCCATCGCCGCGCCGTTCGGCATGGTCCTGGTGACCGGTCCCACGGGTTCCGGTAAAACCACCACGCTCTATTCCTGTCTGGCCAAGCTTAACAACTCCGAGCGCAACATTATGACTGCCGAGGATCCCGTCGAGTACAACATCGACGGGATCAACCAGGTGCAGGTCCGTGAGGATGTGGGCCTGACTTTTGCAGCGGCCCTGAAAGCGTTCCTGCGCCAGGATCCGAATATCGTCATGGTTGGTGAGATTCGAGATCTGGAAACGGGCAGTATCGCCACCAAAGCGGCGCTTACGGGCCATCTGGTTCTGTCGACCCTGCATACCAACGATGCCCCGAGCACGATCAACCGGATGATCGACATGGGTATCGAGCCGTTTCTGGTCGCTTCGTCGACCGTTTTGATCATGGCCCAGCGGCTGGTCAGGCGGATATGTAAAAACTGCAAGGAAGAAATAACGCTGTCCGAGGAAGCGCTCAAGGACCTTTTGCTGCAGCCGGGCACCAGTGTTTTCAAGGGCAAGGGCTGCGATCAGTGCAATGGAACAGGCTATTCGGGACGACAGGGGCTTTACGAGGTCATGCCGATCACTCCGGAGATTCGCGAGTTGATTTTGGATCGGGCCCCGACAAACGAAATTCAGAAAATGGCCATCAAGCAGGGGATGCTGACCCTGCGGGAGGATGGTCTGATCAAGGTCGCCAAGGGTGTCACCACCGTCGAGGAAGTGTTGCGCGAGACCGCCGTTGCCGAATAGCGGAAAACCGGGCCACACGACCGCACGACAAGTCGAGGGAGAAATTAAAGTGATAGGAATGCGAGAGCTTCTTGAAGAGATGGTGGCCAAAGGGGCCAGCGATCTTCACCTGACGGCGGGCATCCCGCCCCAATACCGTATCGACGGGATGGTCCACCCTTCCCAGTTTCCGGTCATGACCGGTGATGAGACCCGGCGTCTGGCCTACAGCATTCTCAACGAAGAGCAAAAGAAGCGCTTCGAGAACGACAAGGAACTGGATTTTTCCTTCGGTGTGCAGGGAATCAGCCGTTTCCGCGCGAACGTGTTCCAGCAGCGGGGCGTGACCGCCATGGCCATCCGGCAGATCCCCTACGAGATCAACACTTTCGAGGAACTGGGTCTGCCGCCCATCTGCCGTGAGCTTATCTCCAAGAACCAGGGCCTGATCCTGGTTACCGGTCCCACCGGCAGTGGCAAGTCCACGACCCTGGCCACGATGGTCGATTACATCAATACCAATCGCAAGGGCCACATCATCACGATCGAGGACCCGATCGAGTTCGTGCATCAGCACAAGAGCTGCATCATCAACCAGCGTGAGGTCAACAGCGATACTCACAGTTTTCCCGACGCGCTCAAGTACGTGCTGCGTCAGGATCCCGACGTGATCCTCATTGGTGAGATGCGAGACAAGGAAACCATCGGCGCGGCCCTGACCATCGCCGAGACGGGCCATCTGGCCATGGCCACGCTGCATACCAACAGTACTTTCGAAACCATCAACCGTATCGTGGACGTTTTTCCCTCGGGACAACAGAACCAGGTGCGGGCGCAGCTTGCCTTCAGCCTGTCGGGTGTGCTCACCCAGCAGCTGATTCCGCGGGCTCGAGGTGGCGGCCGCGTGATGACCATGGAGATCATGGTCTGTACGCCCGGTATCAAGGCGATGATCCGTGATGATAAGACGCACCAGATCTACGGTTTGATGCAGGCCGGGCAAAAGCACGGCATGCAGACCATGAATCAGTCCCTGCACCACGCCGTGATCAACAAATGGATAACTCTGGATGAAGCTTTGGGCCGAACGAGTGACGCCCAGGAACTTTTGGCCATGCTCGGTGAACCCGCCGGCATGCCTACTTGAGGAAGGGGAGGAATCCCGTGAGCGCCATGACATATATCTGGAAAGGTAAATCCGCCAAGGGCGAAACCCTGAACGGCGAATACGAAGCGACAGACAAGGCGGCGGTGGGTGAGTACCTGCGTAAACGCCGGATCGTGATCACTTCGATCAAGAAGAAACCGAAGGACATCCAGATCAAATTCCTGCAGAAAAAGGGAGTTTCGGTCAAGGACCTTTCGGTTTTCACCCGGCAGTTCGCCACCATGGTCAACGCCGGTATGCCATTGGTCCAATGCCTTGATGTCCTGGGACGTCAGCTGGAAAAACCGCACTTCAAGACCGTGGTCCTGAAGGTGACCGCGGACGTTGAAGGAGGTTCGACCCTGGCCGAAGCCCTGGAAAAGCATCCGCGGATCTTTTCCGACCTGTACGTCAACATGATCGCCGCCGGTGAGGCCGGGGGTATTCTCGACGTCATTCTCAACCGCCTGGCCGTTTTCCTGGAAAAGGCCGACGCACTCCAGCGCAAGGTCAAGGGCGCCATGACCTATCCCGCCATCGTTCTGACGGTGGCCGGCGGTGCCTGTATCTTCATGCTGATGTTCGTGATTCCGGTTTTTGCCAAGATGTTCTCCGACTTCGGCGGCGATTTGCCCGGTCCCACGCAGTTCGTCATGAACATTTCGACGTTCATTAGAGGTTACTGGTGGGCGTTGCTGGGTGGATCCATAGGTTTTACCTACGCCTTCAAGTCGTACCGCAAAACCGTCACCGGCCGTCGCAATACCGACAGGTGGGGCATGAAAATTCCCATCATCGGAAATGTTCTGCTCAAGTCCGCGGTGGCTCGTTTCACGCGGACCCTGGGTACCCTTATCGGTTCCGGTGTGCCTATCCTCCAGGGCCTGGACATCACCTCCCGCACCGCGGGCAACCGGGTGATCCAGGAGGCCATTGAGGAGACCGCGAAGAGTATCGCCAAGGGGGACACCATCGCCGCTCCCCTGAAGGCCAGCGGCGTGTTCCCGCCCATGGTCGTGCAGATGATCGGGATCGGTGAGCAAACCGGCGCCCTGGACGAGATGTTGGCCAAGATCGCCGACTTCTACGACGACGAAGTCGACGCGGCGGTTGATAACCTGACCGCGGCCATCGAACCGGTCATGATCGTGCTCATGGGCACCATGGTCGGTGGCATGCTCATCGCCATGTATCTGCCGATGTTCAAGATGTCCAGCATCGTGGGGTAATGGGATTGTCCGAATCGAATAACGGCAGCCGGGTTCGCTCGTATTCCGCCGGGCCCGGCGGCCGTGATCCCAATGCAAGACTCCTGATCTGGCGGCTGATTTTTGCCGCCTTTCTTACTGTAGCCTCCCTGTTCGTCGCATTTTTCGGTTCCGAGGATGTTTCCACCAGTGG
>JAUVII010000281.1 GCA_030592845.1 Candidatus Krumholzibacteriia bacterium
CAAAATACAGCGGAAGTTCGCTCCAGATTGAAAGACAGATTATCACGCTCAACCAGTTTGTCCGGAAGATTTCAAAATTCAGTAAACTCCTAATATTCGGGTTTGAGGGAGATGTCGCCCCGCCATTTTTTGGTGCCGGCCTTGCTGCAGACTACCGGTTCGGAACCGATGAAATGACATTTCAGCCGTCACATATAAAGCTGGGTATGCCCCCAGGTGGTGGCCTGGGATTTTTTCTGCCCGGGTTAATTGGGCTCAGGAAGACTCGGGATCTTCTTTTTTCTGACCAACCTACATCAGCCCGTGAATTACATCGGCTTGGGTTACTTGATGGCAATCTCCCCAGTGAGGGATTCCGAGACGAGTGCGAAAAAATTGCTGATGGTCTGGCAAATATTCCGCTCACATCGATCAGGGAAATAAAGTCCATCATCAACTTCAATTCCCAAAATCTGATGGAATTCCTGGAATACGAAGACCGGGCTACGGATCGAGCGATTGTCCGAAAGCAATCCCAAATGAGGACGTCCAGATGAGGACGTCAGCAGGTCCAAACTTTTTTTATGACAGGGACTGGGAAGAATGTCGTCAGGGAATTCTGACAGCCGCCAATGATCTTTTTTCAGAATTCGGATTTGAGGGCACAACAATGAGGATGGTGGCCGAAAAATCAGGGTTTTCTACGGAAAATCTGCGGGCAAAATATTCAGACAAGCAACAAATCCTGAACGAATTGGTGGGCTACCACATTGATGTCCTTGAAGCGATTCGCGCATATACTCGGAATGACCCGGAGCTATCTCCACTTCAAAGTATTCAACGAGAGTGGGAACTCATGTGCGAATACATGAACAACTACCAGGGGACCCTTCAAGCCTATCAACAAAACCAATCCAATATGGCTCCCTGGATCGGGGATCGTATCAAACAGCTTCGAAGTCAAGATATCGAACTCCTGGAAAAGGCTTGCGTCCTAAAGGAACTCCCACGAGTTAATGCCTCCTCGCTTGAGGCTGTCCTTTACGGGACTCTATGGAGTTTGATCATGGAGTTGTTCCAAGAACAAGGGCATTCAAATTTTGCTGTCATTCCGGGGATGGTCTCTTCAAGGATCCTGACCCCTTTGATGCAATCCAGTGGGGGGCCAACCTCCTGAAATACCGACCGGGCCGCTCCCAGGGGGGCGACCCGGTCCATCTATGTTAAACAGCCTCGTGGCTGGTTTAGTTTCTGACCAGGGGGCACTGGAAACGTTTGACCACGTCGCCGATCTCGATGTCCCCGCGGGCGGCGGCGGCCATGATGTCCTCCGTGTTGGTGTACTGCATGGGCGAGGCTCCGGTGAAGGTCACAATCCTGACTTCCCAGCGGCCGCCGTTGTAACCGTGGTCCCCGGGGGCGACTTCCGAAACGGGAGCAAAGCCCTCACCCAGCACGTAAATCGCATCGAAATTTCCGTGGTTAGGCAGGTCCGTGGGAGTGGCGACCGTCTTGTATGCCATGTCGTGGGCGTAGATCATTCCTCCGGGAGGTCCGATCTGGGCGACGGCCGGGGCCACGAGGCCCACGGCCGTCAGGGCGAGAGCAAAAGCGTACGCGGAAAGGACGAATTTATATTTCAACATGTCAAACTCCTAGAGTTAAGCTAGATTATCTGGACCTGTTTGCGGCCCGTTCCCTCCCGGGGAGGCGCTTCAATCATGTCTATGCAGTTGGTCCGGCAAACGTGACCAACTTTTTGAAAATATTTTCAATGGCGTTGGCGGTCACACAATGTGGCCCGGAACCCTAATAAGGATGGGAGGTGAGCATGGGCGATTTACCGCAGTCACACCGCGACGACGGTGTAGGCAACAATTCGTCCGGCTCACCACTGACCACCGAGGTCCTGGTAAAGGTCCGCCAGCGGGATCCCCAGGCTCTGGCCGCCCTGTTCGACCACCATTTCAGCCGGATCTTCAATCTGGCCTACCGCCTGCTGGGCGAAAGAACCGCGGCTGAAGACATGACCCAGGAGGTTTTCCTGCGCGTGCACCGGGCCGCCCATCAACTCGATACAGATAGGGACCCCGGACCCTGGCTGATGACCATCACGGCCAACCTGTGCCGGGAAAAGTGGCGCTCACGGGAGGGCCGGCAGGCCATGAAAACGGCGTCACTGGATGACAAACCTGAATTGGCGGTGGATCTGTCGAACGGATCCGCCGCTCCGGATGCGGAGGTGCTCGACAAGGATCGGGACCGTCTGCTGGGCGAGGCGATCGGGAAACTGCCCGAGGCGATGTGCCTGGTGGTGGTCCTGCATGATCTGCAGGGAATGACACATGAGGAAATCAGTGGAATAGTGGGCGATGAACCCGCCGCGGTCCGCAAACGCTATTCCAGGGCCTTGCTGAAGTTGCGCGAAATTTTACCGGACGGACTGGCATGAGCGAACGGCAAGACATGAACCTGACACCGGAAGAACGGCGGCTCCAGGAAGCCATCCGCGGCCTCGGTGAGGTGCGTTCGGAAGACGCCTTCCGTGAGCGTCTGCGCGGTCAGTTCATCTCCGGAAACTTCGGCGAGGTCGTGCCGCTCGAAAAGAAAAGCAACCGCCGGTTGCTGTGGGGGGCGGCCGTTTCTTCCCTGGCGGCCATCCTGGCGTTCCTGGTGCTGTTCAACGGAGATCCGGTTTGGACCCTCCACTCGGTGACGGGAACGGGTTCCATAGTAGTGAACGGTCAGCCGGTGGACGCTTCGGATTTCGAGGGACTGAAGGATCTGGTCCAACCCGGGGCCCGTTTTGTGGTGCCGGCCACGGCCGAGCTCGAGCTACGTCTGGGTAGGGTCATGGTGTTCGGCATCATCCGCGATTCGGACGTCACCATCCCCGCGCGGACTGACAATAACCAGCCGATCCATACCGCCACGGTCACGGGCGGCGAACTGCTGGTGAAAACCGGACCCGCCTTCGAGGGCGAGGATCTCCTGATCCTGACCAGCGAAGGCCGGATCGAGCTGACCGGCACCACCATCGCCGTGAACAAGGGCGACGGGTTCACCTGTGTCTGCGTGCTGGAGGGAACGGCGAAGATCGGCAAGGACAAGGCGGATCTCGATGAAGTATCAGCGGGCTACCGCAAGGTCATGTTCGCCGACGGCAGCCCGTCGATCATCGTGGATATCGAAGTCGGCCACGAAAAGGACCTGACCGACTTCGAGACCCGCAACGAAGAAGCCTTCGACTGATCTGCTTCGATCAGTTTTTTAAACTGATTTGCGGCGTGTGGTGAAAATCACGATGACCGCCACAAAGGCGATGATCAACAGGATCCAGAAAAACTCTTCGGCAATGACCGCGGCCACGAAAGTGGCGGCGAGGATCAGCCCCACGACGGCCATTCGCCAGTTGAAATGCACACCCGCGAGTGCGGCGGTGAGTGCGAGAAGGAGCAGGGCCAGGAGGCCGGGTGTGGAGGGTCGGTCGAAAAGATTGGCGCTGTGCATGAGGAAAACCAGCAGGATACCCA
>JAUVII010000289.1 GCA_030592845.1 Candidatus Krumholzibacteriia bacterium
AAGCCGCGCGAATCGGCGACCGTCACCGAGATCGACGGCGTGGTCGAGTTCCGCGGCACCACCCGTGGCCAGCGCAAGGTGGCCGTGGTTGGCGAGCATGACGTGGAGAAGGAGTACACCATTCCCCACGGCAAGCACATCAGGACCTACGAGGGTGAACATGTGCTGGCCGGCGACCGTCTGACCGAAGGTCCCATCAACCCCATGGACATCCTGTCCATCAAGGGTGTGGGCGAGGTGCAGAAATACCTGGTGAACGCCGTGCAGGAGGTTTACCGCCTGCAGGGTGTGAAGATCAATGACAAGCACATCGAGATCATCGTCTCGCGGATGCTGCGCAAGGTCATGATCCTGTCCCCGGGCGACACGCCGTACCTGGAAGACGAGCAGGTCACCAAGGCGGATGTGGAAGAGCACAACCGGGAAATCGCCAAGAAGAACATGGATCTGCGGGCCCAGGGCGAACCCGAGCTGGAGCCGGCCACTTTCGAGCCGCTGCTGTTGGGGATCACCAAGGCGAGTCTCACGACGGACAGCTTCATCAGCGCCGCCAGTTTCCAGGAAACGACCCGGGTGCTGACCGACGCGGCCACCCGCGGCAAGCGCGACGAATTGCGCAGCCTCAAGGAGAACGTGATCATGGGTCACCTGATCTCCGCCGGTACGGGGCTGAACGATTTCAAGTACCTGGCCGTGGAGGAGCCTTCGGTCGAGGATGACCGTATCATCGAGGGCATCCAGGAACACGAGATCGCGTCCGCTTTGGCGGCACAGATCGCGAAAGAGATGGAGGCTGAGGCCGAGGCTGCCGCTGGGGAATAGGGCGTTCGGCCGAGCCTTTCCGCAAAAAAAGAATCCGGGAGGTCCTCGCTCCGCCTTTCAGGCGGGGCTGCGGATTACCCGGATTCTTTTTTTGCGGAAAGGCTCGGCCGAACGTCCTGTTCCCAGGTCAGCTTCGGTCAGCCCCACCTCACCCTGGCAAGATATTCGGTTGTTGTCGTCGGCCTGCGGCCATTACTATCATCGGAATTAAAAGCGAACACCTTATGGATAGGGGCGGCATGGGTTCAGGCGACGGCAACGCGAATGGCGGAGGGTCCCGGTGGTGGGACAACCAGGTGATCGTCGGGGCCTTGATCGGTGGGCTGGCGGTGGCTGTGCGGTTGGTCTACCTGGCGGACAGTTCTCATGATCCCTCCTTTATGCAGCCCCTGGTCGACTCGCGGACCTATCACGAACTGGCCGCGGGCCTGGCCCGTGACGGGGTGTTCACCGAGCAGTTCCTGTGGCAGGCTGTTTTTTATCCGTTTTTCCTGGCGGGAGCCTACGCCGTGTTCGGGGTGTCGATCCCGGCGGCCATCGTCGTCCAGGTTCTTCTGGGCGGCGCCACCTGCTACCTGACCCACCGGCTTGCCCTGCGGATGTTCGGCCGCTCCCAGGCCCTGGTGGCCGGTCTGATCTGCGCTCTTTCCGGTCCCCTGATTTTTTTCGAAACCCGGTTGCTGGCCACGGGGTGGACCGCCTTCCTGACGGTTGCCCTGGCCCTGTTGCTGATCCGAATCGACCGGAATCCGGCGCCCCGGATCTGTTTTGGATTGGGTCTGACAGGGGCGGTGGCCATCCTGACCCGGCCCACTTTTGTTCCCATCGTGGTGGTGGTTCTCGTTTGGTTGGCCTGGGTTTCCGGGAAGCGGGAAAGGTCCTGGAAAAGCATCGCGGGCAATGTCGGTCCGGCCCTGGCGGGGGTCCTTCTTGTCCTGGGTCCGGTGGGGGTGGTCCTCAATGTCGGGACGGGTCACCCGGGTATCGTGCCGCCGTCCGGGGGCATCAACCTCTTCATCGGGAACAACGGGGATTTCGACAAAACCATCAACATCCGCCCGGGTTTTCCCTGGGAGGATCTGCTGGCCGAGCCCAGACGAAACGGTTACGCGCCTGATCCCTGGAGCGGGCAGGCTTATTTCATCGACAAGGTGATGGCTTTCAGCAGGGAAAACCCGGGGGGACAGCTCCATCTGTGGGGGCAAAAAACCCTCCAGCTGGTTTCTTCGCGCGAGTTGCCCCGAACCCTGGATATCTATCTTCACCGGCAATGGTCGCCTCTTCTGGGCGCCCTGGTTTTTAAACTGGGCGCCTGGGGGTTTCCCTGGGGTGTGGTTTTCCCACTGGCCGTGGTCGGGCTGGTCGGCTCCATCAAAAAGATCCCGGTTCCCTTCCTGATCCTGGTGGGGATGTTCGGCGCTTCGCTGGTGCTGGTGTTCATTTCAGCCCGCTATCGGGCACCCCTCATCCCCCTGATGGCCGTCCTGGCCGGCCAGGGGTTGATGTCGATCGTCCAGGGGGCGCGCCGGGGTGGGGGTGTGGTTCGGACGTCGCTTCTACTGGCGCTCTGTGTCCTGGCCATTGCGTTGCCCGGACCATTTGCCCAGGAAACGGTCGATCTGGAACCGGAAATGTTTTTTGGCGTGGGACACAATTATTACCGGCAGGAAGACTGGCCCAACGCGGTGGAGAACCTGCAAAAATCCGTCGCCCTGGATCCCTGGGCGCCGGCCCCCCGCAATTTTCTGGGTATTTCCCTGGTGAAAATGGGCCGGATCGAGGCGGCGTGCGCCCAGTTCGACACCGCCGTGATTCTCAAACCCGATTATGGCGAAGCGGTCCGCAACCTGGAAAGATGCCGCCGCATGGCGGCCGACCCGTCCACCGCGACAAAGGACAAACCGTGAGGCATGCGCTTGTTTAACCGTGGGAAAGATACTTGCGTGCTGGGGCTGACGACCCTGCTTTCAGCGGTCGGCCTGTATTTCGGCTGGCGCCTGTTCTGGTTCCTGACCGACGACGCCTACATCGCTTTCCGGTATGTGAGCAACAGCATCCTGGGGTACGGCTATGTCTGGAACGCCCCGCCGTTTCTTCCGGTGGAGGGATACACCAGTTTCCTGTGGGTCGTTCTTCTGGACGGCGTCTGGAGAGTCTTCGGCATCGAACCGCCGGAGACGGCCAACTGGATCTCCCTGTCCTTTGCTTTTTTGACATTGGTCCTGGCAACCGTCATGGCCTGGCGTCTTGACTGGCCCGACCGGTGGCGCCGTGCCCGCGTTTGGATCATTGCCCTGCTTCAGATCGGGATGATAACCAACCGCTCCTTTTTGACCTGGGCCAGCTCGGGTCTGGAAACGGCCCTCTTCAACTTTCTGGTTTTGATGTGGCTGTTTTTCACCTTCCAGATGCGTGGAAGGTGGTGGTGGCCCTATGCCATGTCGGGATCGGCCGCCCTGATCGCCCTGACCCGGCCTGACGGGCTCCTGTTTTGCGCGGTCACGGTGGTTCTCATCGGAGCAGTTGAGACGGGAACCCGGCCGGTGCG
>JAUVII010000223.1 GCA_030592845.1 Candidatus Krumholzibacteriia bacterium
CATGAAACCGTTGCGCCGGAACGCCCAGCACATGTAGGCCACCGACACGAAAAACGAGGCCGGGACCCGGTTGCGATGGGTGATCTTCACACCCAGCAGGGTCGTCTCGCCTCCGAAGCCCATGGGACCGATGTTCAGGCCGTTGCCTTCCTTCATGATCCTGTTTTCCAGTTTAGCCAGAACCTTTTCATCGTTTTTGTCGTCCAGCATGCGAAACAGGGTTTCCTTGGCCGCAATGTAGCCCGACCCCCGATCGCCGCCGATGCAAACTCCCAGGATACCCGGACCGCAGCCCTTGCCCTGGGCCTGGACCAGGGCGTCCAGCAGGCAGCGGCGCACGCCTTCAAGATCGCGGCCGGCGCCGATCCTGTTGTCGGGCAGGCTGTACTGGATGCTCGAATTCTCGCACCCGCCACCCTTGAGCATCATCCGCACCCTCAGGGACTTGCCCCTGGCCGGGTGGAAATGGAACGAAGGGCTGCCCGGACCCAGATTGTTTCCTGAATTTTTTCCGGTGATGGAATCCACCGAGTTCTGCCGCAGGTAGCCGACCTTGGTGGCCTGGACCACCGCCTTTTCGAAGGCTTTGCGAAAAGTGCCCTCATCGCACCAGTCTGGCAGATCGGCGTAGCAGATGATCACACCCGTATCCTGGCACAAAGGCTGGGACTTTTCCCCGGCCATGATGATGTTGTCGCGGATCACCTCGAGAGCGTATCTGGCGGTGGAATCCTTTTTCTCCCGGCGTATCCCCTTGTGAACCGCGCGGACGACATCGCCCGGCAGTTGGGTCGAGGTACGGCGGATCAGTTCCAGCAGATTTTTCTGAAGAACGCTGGCATCCAACTTCCCCGATGCTTTCCCGGATGCCTTTCCGGACGTCTTGCTGACGGCCCTGGCTGACATGGCGAACTCCTTGGGTATTGGGAGAAACATGGTTTAACTACAGGATAGTAGCTTTATTAAGGGACAAGGTCAAAGGGATGATTCGCGCGCCGGGCGCCCCGCCGGAATATTTTTCGGTTTGCTGCGTGACCGAATGGCTCCCGGGTTTTAATATGGATTCCAAGGAACCGGAACCGCCAGGCCCCTACCAATCGGAGATGGACTTGAACTACCTGTTGCTGGGAGCTGGCCTGCAGGGCACCGCCATCGCCTTTGACCTGCTGCACCATGCCCCGGACACGAAAAATCTGGTAGTGGTGGATGCCGGGCAGACCAGCCTGGCCGCCCTGGAAGACCGCCTGGATGATGATCGGGTGACCACGGTATGTGCCGATGTCCGCGACGCCTCGGTCATGGCGCCGCTCATGGAAGCGGCCGACGTCGCCGTCAGCGCCGTGAACTACTGGTTCAACGCCCAACTGGCGTCCATGGCCGTCGAAGGCCGCGCGCATTTCCTGGACCTGGGCGGCAACAACGATATCGTGGCCCAGGAATTCGAATTGAACGACCAGGCCGCCGCCCGGGGTGTCACGATCATTCCCGATTGCGGTTTGGCCCCCGGCCTGGCCGGTATCCTGGGATACTGGCTGGTGGACGGTCTGGAACGGGCCGAAAGCCTCAAGCTCCGCGTGGGCGGCCTTCCCTCCAGCCCCCTGCCCCCCATGAACTACAAAGTCGTTTTCTCGGTCCAGGGCCTGATCAACGAATATATCGAACCGGCGGTTGTCATCCGGGACGGACGACTCAAGGATGTTCCTTCACTCAGCGAACTGGAAACATTGACCTTCCCCGCCCCCTTCGGCGAACTGGAAGCTTTTCAGACCAGCGGCGGCACCTCCACCCTGCCCCGAACCCTGGAAGGCCGCCTGCCCAACCTCGACTACAAGACCATTCGTTACAAGGGTCATTGCGCCCAGTTCCGCCTCCTGGTCGAGCTCGGTCTCTGCGATGCGACGCCCCTCATATTCGGCGATGGCAAAGTTGCCCCGCGGGAAATGCTGGCGCGATTGATGGATAAAAAACTGGACCTGCCCGGTGAGGATGTTGTCCTGCTGCTGGCCGAAGCCGAAGGCTGGACGGCCGATGGGAAGGCGATTCGCAAAACGGTCCGCATCATCGATCGTCATGACGGGGTCAACGACATTTCCGCCATGATGCGCATGACCGGGTATCCCGCGGCCATCATCGCGTGGATGCTGGCCTCGGGTGAGATCGACGCTCCCGGCGCCCGCTGCCAGGAACTGGTGGTGTCCGGGGACAGGATGATCGAGGAACTGCGTCGACGGGGCGTGGGTATCGAAATTTTGGACAACGAACCGGGAGCACCGGCATGATTGGATCCGGAGGCAGGATTGGCGGACGCGGAGCGGGGTTCCTTTGGTTCGTGATTGCCCTGGCCCTGCTGGTGGGGCACGGGTGGACCTTCCGCTTCGTCATCGACGACGCCTTTATTTCATTTCGTTTCGCTGAGAACATGCTGAACGGGCACGGACTGGTCTTCAACCGCGGGGAAATGGTCGAGGGTTACAGCAACCTGTTGTGGGTCCACTTGAGCGCCTTCGGCATGAAACTGGGCCTGGATCCCCTGCTCTGGGCACGGATCATGGGAACCGTTGCCATGGCCATCGTCCTGGCCCTGATTCCCGGCATCGTTGGAATTCTGGCGCCGCGGGCCACCGAGACAAGCGCCATCCCCGGAAGGTCCGCCCAGGTCCTCATGGCCGCCATTGGCGCGGGCGCCTGTTGGATGCTTTCCGGCCTGGAAACGCCCCTGTTCACTCTTTGGGCAGTCCTTGCCTGGCGCATGGCCCTGAAACGGAACCCGATTGGCGCCGGTATCGTGGGCGTACTGCTGGTCCTGACCCGGCCCGAAGGACCCGCCCTGGCGTTGATCTTCACCATCTGGGCAATGGCTCCCGGGGGATCCGATTCCCTCATGCACAACCTGCGCCGCTGGCTGGGATTGCTGATCCTGCTGTTGGGTATCGCGGTGTTTTTCATCTGGCGCCACGACGTCTACGGATGGTGGCTGCCCAATACCTACTACGCCAATACCGGCGATTTCGCCGGGCAACTCAAAACCGGCCTGCCCTACACCCTGTCGTTCCTGCTGAGCTACATGCTCTCCCTGGCCGTCGTCAGCGGTGCCGCCGGAATGGGCGGCGGTTTTTCCACCCTGAAACCGCGCGACACCTTGTACGGCGCCGGCCTGGTGATCTTCTGGCTGGTCTACACCACCGTCATCGGCGGCGACATGCTCGGCATGTTCCGGTTTTTCGTTCCGATCCTTCCGATCATGGTCATCGGCACCGTGGCCCTGGCGGCGGAAGCCGGCTGGCTGTCCCGGCCTCTCAGTGCGGCGGTCTTCACCCTTGTCCTGGGTCTGGCCCTGCTGCCCGCATCTTTTGGGGGCAAGGAACGCCGTCTGGTTTCCATCCACATGAGCGAGGCCAATCTGGGCGGATGGATCCTGGCCGGAGACGCCATGGCCGCGCAACTGCCCCGCGGCACCGTCATCGCCCTGGGTCCCGCCGGCTACATTCCCTGGCGCACGGGCTTCAAGGCCTATGATTTCTACGGTCTTGTCGATCCGGAAATCGCCCACAAGGACATGGAGTTCACCCACGGTTACGCCGGGCACGAAAAACACGACGGCGCCCTGGTCCTGGAGCGCCGTCCCGATTATATCCTGATAGGCAACGTGGACATCACCGACCAGCCGCGCACGAAGCTGATCCCACCCCTGAACCGCGAAGTCGACATCGTCACCAACGAGGAGTTCCAGAAGAACTACGAACAGATCTACCTGCCGGTGGCCGGCGGCAAATATCTGAACCTGTTCCGTCGCAAGGGGTCCTGAGTCTAGATCAATCGGGTGAAGAAACGCCGCCAGCGGGGTTTGTAGTGGTCCCCGTAATCCAGTGAAAACGCGATCCCTTCAACCCGGCCCACCACGTCCGACCGGGGAATAAAACCGAAGTAGCGGGAATCGGCGCTGTTGTCCCGGTTGTCACCCATCATGAAATACTGGTCCGGACCGAGGGAAACCGGTCCGAAATTGTGGATGGCGCGTTTGCCCGGCGTCGCGGCAACCGTGTGCTTATGGCCGGTCAGATCCTCGGTATAGAATCTGTATTGTCCGGCTTCCTGACCCAGGGCCCGGTCGAAGTCCGAACCGTCGGCGGTCTGGTAATCCAACTCCTGGCCGTTGATGATCAGACGGCCGCCCTTCATTTCGATGACGTCGCCCGGCACACCGACCACCCGCTTGACCAGCCGGGCGCCGTCCGCGGGCGACCAGCAGATCACGATGTCACCCCGCTCGGGAGCACCCCAGGTGACCAGGCGATTGCCGAGAAAGGGAACCTTCAGATCGTAGGCCAGCTTGTTCACTAAAATGCGGTCCCCGATCAGGATCGTCGGCTTCATGGAGCCGGTGGGCACGTCGTTCCAGTCGGCAATGGCGGAGCGAAAGGTCATAACCGACAGGACCATCAACAACGAAGAAAAAACCCAGTGCCGCATCAGACGGCGCATTGCGGGACGAAGATTCCTGTTCACTATTTACCTTTCGGATGGGATGCTGGGCGGTGACCGGGGAACCAAATATGGTTCATCTTATTTATACAGGAAAACACGCTCTTTTGTTCCACCCCAGCGCGGAGCACAGATATGAAATCATTGGCCCGGATAATTGCAACCATTCTGATCGTCCTCTCCGTTTCCCCGACTTGGGCGACCGAACCGTTCCTGGTGGAAAACGGACCGCTGCCCTCCCAAACGATCCGGTACTGGCATCTCAAGGAAGAGTGGCGCGCCGGACCGGAAGATGAGGATTATTTATTTGGGCGCATTGTCGATGTTGCCTGTGACCCGGCGGGAAACACCTACGTTCTCGACTACCAGCAACAGGAAACCTACGTCTTCGATCCGACGGGAAATTCCTCTTCACGCGGGGCCGCAAGGGTGAAGGCCCGGGTGAAACCACCATGGCCAGCAACATTCTGGTGGGTGC
>JAUVII010000316.1 GCA_030592845.1 Candidatus Krumholzibacteriia bacterium
ACATCACCCTTGAAGACCTTGAAGTCCTTGCTGCTGAATGGATTCAGCGAGCTGCCGCCAGGAGTTTCGCCGATGGTGTCGGTAACGTTGCGCCAACCGAAGGGCGTGCCGACACAGGAATCGAGCAGCACCAGCAGGTCGGTCAGGGCGTCGTTGTCGTTGACGATGAACATGGCCCCGATGATGTCGCCGATCTCGTCGGGATTGTTGATGCCCTTGCGGATCATCTTGGACAGCACCGAACCGCTGGTCTCCTGGCGCATGCCTCCCCAGCGGATCTGTTCCAGCACGCGGTGTGAGCCGTCGACGATCTCGAAGCTGATGGGGGTCACCGACCGCTTGAAACGGCAGTTGTAGTACAGGACATCCAGGCCGATCGACCGGCGGCCGCTTTTCTTTTCGACGAAGGTGGAACGGAAATCCCAGCGCTGGTCCCCCTCGGCGGGGCGCGAGGTGTAGTCTATGTTGAAGCCGTCTTCGTTGATCCTGTAACCGATGTTCAGATCGTGGATCTGTTTGGTGTGCTGCCAAAGGCCCTCGTTGAGAACCTCTTCGAAATGCACCTTGTGGGCGGGGCCGTCCTGGATGATGCGGGATTGGTCGATCTGGATCAGCATCTGCGCCAGGCAGAGCTTGCGCCGGGCTTCGTACCTCAATCGCTCACCCTCGCCGTGGATGGCGATCCCCATGAGGTCGCGCACATCGTTGCAGTCGGTGACCAGGGGCAGGGGCAGGACGGTGGCCCGGTTACCCGAGGGCAGCAGTTCGATGGTCGAGGCGAGGTAGATGTCGGCTTCCCGGAGGTATTCCCCGGTGTGGGCGACCAGGTCGGGCAGACTCGGGTCCTCGGGTCGGCCGATGACCTGGGGATGGAAGATCCGGGCCAACTCCTGCCGGTAGACCGTGTCGTCGCGGATGATGCGGCGGAAATTGAGACGGGTCAGATACAGCAGGCGCGACCCTTTGGTGGCGAAATCAGGGTCCAACAGAGGATGGGCGGTGTAGTCCACCGCCCAGATATCCTCATCGGTTCCTTGTCTGATCTTTGTGGCATCGACCCAGCTTTGATACATCTCTCTCTTTTCCGGGTCCGGGACCCGTTTTAGATCATGTCGAGAACCCGGGCCAGGTCGCCCTCAAGATCCTCGTAGGCTTCGCAACCGACGGCGATCCGCACCAAATCATCGGTGATTTCCGCCTTCAGCCTCTCGGCCTGCGGCATGCCCGCGTGGGTCATGCTGGCCGGATGCTCGATCAGCGACTCGATGCCGCCCAGGCTGACGGCCAGGGTGGGGACTTCGACGTTGTTGATCACCGTCTTGCCGGCTTCCAGGCCGCCCTTGACGCCGAAGCTGAACACGGCGCCGCCGCCGCGCATCTGCTTACGGGCCAGCGCGTACTGGGGATGGCTTTCCAACCCGGGATACCGGATCCAATCGACCTTGGGGTGATTTTCCAGGAAAGTGGCCAGTTTCATGGCGTTTTCCTGTGCGCGGTCCATGCGCAACCCCAGGCTCTTGACTCCGCGGAGCACCAGCCAGGCCTGATGGGGATCCATGGTTCCCCCGATATTATAGTGGACCTTGGCCAGTCTGGCGAGCATGTCCGGATCCTTGGCCACGACCATTCCGGCCACCACGTCGGTGTGTCCGTTGATGAACTTGGTCATGCTGTGAAGGACGATGTCGGCCCCGAGTTCCAGGGGATTCTGCAGATACGGCGAAGCGAAGGTATTGTCGACCGCCACTACGGCGCCCTTGGCGTGGGCGATCTCGGCGCAGGCCTTGATGTCGGCCAGCTTGAGGGTGGGGTTGGCGGGAGTTTCGATGTAGACCAGCTTCGTGTTGTCCTGCATGGCGGCAGCCAGATTCTCGGGATCGGAAGTGTCCACGAAGGTGCTCTCCACGCCGAACCTGGGATACTCGTTTTCGAGGATCATCCGGCTGGGTCCGTACAGACTTTCGGTGGCCACCACGTGGGCGCCCTGTTCCAGGATGGTCAGATAAACCATGTTCACGGCCGCCATGCCGCTGGCAGCGCCAAGTCCGCCGCAACCTCTCTCCAGTTCGGCGATGTTTTTTTCGAGGGCATCGGTGGTGGGATTGCCCAGCCGTGTGTACTTGTAGCCGGGCTCGCCGCCGAAGCAGGCGGCGGCGTGGTCGGCGTCCCGGAACGCGAAAGTGGATGTCTGGTAGATGGGAGTGGCGACCGCCCCGGTCTGGGGGTCGACGTGCTGCCCCGCGTGGATGATGCGGGTCATCATGCCCCGTTTGCTGATGTCTTTCATCTTAATACCCTTCCGGTTCGACTCGATCTTGTTCCGCTTCAATGTGCATCCTATAATATGGGCGACGATCTCTCCCAATTCCAATGTCCCGACCCCTTTCTTGAGTCCCGGGGCCTTCCGGAGGTTTTTTGATAATGACGCCGCAATTTACTGGACTCCGCCGCGCGTTTTGTTTGTTTCCTGCCGGCCTGGTCATGCTGACCCTGCTTGCCGTTCAGCCCACGGGGGCTGAAACCGGAAAATCATGGAACTACATGCCCTCAAATGAGATAGGTGCAGATGACTTTCGAGCTGCCCATCCCGAATGGGACGGCCGGGGGGTGGTCGTGGCCATCCTGGACACCGGTGTCGACGCCCATGCGCCGGGAATGCTGAAAACCTCCACCGGTTTGACCAAGCTCATCGACGTGCGGGATTTCAGCACCGAAGGTGACTGGAAAACTGTCCTGGCGGAACGGGACGAATCCGGCGCCGAATCATCTCCGGTGTTCAAGACCGAGGACGGTCTTCTTCTGCGTGGCGCCGAGGCCCTGCCGGTTCCCCCCGGC
>JAUVII010000263.1 GCA_030592845.1 Candidatus Krumholzibacteriia bacterium
ACTATTGAAAAGCTGGCAGCGGAGTTCGACGGCCGGATGCTGGTTGGAAAGATGGATATCCAGGCCAATCCGCAAGCCGCGGGAAAACTCGGTATCCGCAGTATTCCGACATTGTTGTTTTTCAAAAACGGGCAGATCGTCGACTCATTGATCGGCGCCGCCAACGAAGACAAGATTCGGGATAAGATGGTCGACATCATCGGATGATGGATTATCGACGCCTTGAAACCTGGCCGGGGGCCTTACAGATTCCCGGCCATTTTTACACCAAAAACCCCAGCTTAACATAATATACATTATGCGCACTTACTTAAGCCGTGATTCCATCATGATGAAATATATTGATTTAGGCGTTCTGCGTGGTATTAATGAATGGGCATCTTGTCGGCCAGGTCGTCCAGATACGGCAGCCGCCAGGTTTCCCCAAAGATGGCCTTGGTGAATCCGAGGACCGACATCGACAGGACAAACAGGAAAAAGACCAGGCGTAGCGCGATCACCACGATGAATCCCAGCAGCGGCAGCCGGCCCAGGGTGGCGTCGATGATCCAGATGAAGAAGACCCCCACCACTTCGATGAACAGGAGTGCGAACCCCTGGCGGCAGTGGCGTGACAGGAATGCGGATTTGGAAGTGGACAGCATCGGCACGAAAACCACGACAGACAGGTAGCAAAGGGCTCCCAGCCAGCGATCGCGGATGGAGATTTGGTTTTCCATGGAATTCCTCCCCAATTCGGGGCTTTTGAGTCGGGGCTGATAAGGTTGTACCGGAAGTCTACTGTGTTTAACGTCCATTGGGAAACTTAGTTTAGTATAGATTTCACTGGAAAGGAAAGCTTCGTCCATGAGTTTTTTCAGAAAGTCATCCCGGAAGTGGCGCGGCGTTGATTTTATGTCCCTGGTGCCTGAAAGAGCCTGTGGTTGGACTTCCGGTGAAAAACCCGGCCAGGTGGTGGTTCTGCAGCCCAGGTATCGCTCAGGAATCCTGGGACGCCTTCTTCAACCCCGGATCAAGGAAAGCAAGAAGTACCTCAGGGTTCCGCTCGAAGCGCGCGGTTCCTGCCTTTGGGGCCTGATGGACGGTAAGCTGACCGTAGGTGAAATGGCCGTGGCCTTCGGACGGGATTTCCCTGAGGAAAATAGCCAGGTTTCCGTACGGGTGGCCACCTATCTTTACCAAATGGCCGACAACCATCTCATAAAGTTCAGGAACCTTAACATTTGATTATGTTTATGGATTATTGTTTGGGGGATTTGTAAAGGGAAGCCCCAATGGGGCTGTAAACTTGCCATGTACGGAAATTCATTGACAATTTCTCAAAAAATGTCATAGTCTATACCCCTCTAGCTTTTGGGCACTTCTCGCCGGGTTCTTTAGCTAATGTATTGGTTTGGCGTGATTTACGAATTTGGCGGCCTCTCTCAATGCAGCTTGCCCTGGACATTTTAGTCTTCCTTGCGCAGCACATGATTCTGGCTTTTTTCCTTTTCTGGGTGATCTGGTGGCTGGGACCCGGCCGAATGCGTGACTGGACGACGGCCCCCACCCTGAAACGGGTTCGCATCGGGTCGGCAGTCGGCAGTGCCTTCGTGCTCGTAGGTTTTACGTTCATCGCGGCCTGGTATGTGACCCTGAACGGGTTTGCCGGCGAGGTGGAACCCGCGGTTTCCAGCTTGGCGTGGCAGGTGCAATCGGGCCAGGCCCTCTACACATCCTTCGATCAGGCCGAACGCTACAGCGTCCTCTATGGACCCTCGGTGTTCCTGACCAACGGCCTGTTCCTGAGGCTCTTGGGTCCGTCCCTGATGTCGGCCAAAATAGCATCGGCCCTTGCGTCGGTAGGCAGCCTGATTTTTCTCTACGCTGCCCTTTCCCGCCAACGGAGGGACTTGACGGCGCTAGTGGTGACGGCGGGCGCCGCGCTTTTCTACTGGGCGCAGGGTTTCTCCATCTACCTGGTCCGGCCTGACGCGCTTCTGGTTTTCTCCCTTGGGCTCGGGTTCTACGTGGCGACCAGGACATCCCGCTGGTTGGCCATCATCGGCGTTGCGGTGTTGGCGGGTTTCACGATCAACCTCAAGATCCACAGCCTCTTCTATTTCCTGCCGGTGATTGTAATCCTGGCCCAGCGACTTGGTTTGAAAGCGGCGGTTTGGGCCCTGGCGGGGTCTGTGGTGGTGGCCGTGGCTCCGTTCGCGCTCTACCCGCAGATTTCAGGCGTGAACTATCTGAAATGGCTTGCCAACGAAACGGGACACGGATTTCATTTTGATCTCCTGGTCATGCCGCTGGGGTACGCGGCTTTTCTTGGATTGCCGCTGTTGGTGGTGGCCTGGTTGCGTGGATCGCGGCACGGATACCTGGGACGCGAGCGCCTTCTTGTGTTGAGTCTGTTGCCGGCTGCCGGGGTCGCCCTCGTATTGTCTGCGAAGCCCGGTTCGGGAATAGTGCACATGCTGCCACTGGTCCCCCCCACGATGTTCGCGGTAGGTCGTCTTGTGCGGCCACTCATCGCTGACGGACTGGAGTCATGGGGACCACGTTTGGCAAGGTCGGCGGCGGTTGCCGTTGTTTTCACGGTGCTTTTCACCGGTACGGTGACCCAGTATCGGGCAACTCGTCTGATCGCCTGGCAGGTGAGCGAGGTTCCCGGAATGGTCGCTGATGTGGAAGAGATCATGGATCGCTACGATGGCCTGACCATGGCCATGGCGCAGGGTGGGGAGGAACGCTGGTACCGCTACACATGGTATCAACCCCTGCTGACCTTCCGTGACAACCCCGTCCTGTTGGATCCCATTTCGGTCATGGATACGGCGAAATCGGGGATGGATCTCGCCGAAGCGACCTATGACGCACTCACCGAGGGCCGCGTGGCCCTGTGGCTGGTTCCGCGGACGCAGGCCCCGTTCCAGAAAATGAGTTGGTACGATCCGGATGTGCCCATTTTCCCCAAGGATTTCGTGCAGCACTTCCACGACTGCTACACCCTGCGCGGGAAGTCGCGCTACTTTGACCTGTGGTTCTGGAACGGTCTGGACCCGGTGCCCCAACCCGTCATTTCTCGCCACGAAAAATAAAGGCGGGGATGCCGATGGCGGCAAAGGCAAGGTACTGAATGGTCCTTCCAAGTATCCCGATGGTTGCTCCCATGGAAATTCCGGCCGCTTCATAGAGATAGCTGAAGGCGCTTTCGGTCACTCCCACCCCTCCGGGCGTAATCGGTATCACATTCATGACCATGGCCAGGGGATTCAACAGGAACTGTTGCAATGGGGAAATGTCGATCCCGCCAAGGAGTTCCGCTCCGATGAGGAAGGTGCAACACACCAGGATATGATTGGCGAGGGAAAGTCCAATGCAGCCCGCAAGCAGCAGGGGGCGTTGACTGAAATGGCTGCCGACGGATATTGCCTGCTGAATACGAGATGGTATGAACTTGCCCCATCTCCCGTAGGAAATTGTTTCGGGATTCCCTTTCCTGGAAAAGATGGCCACCAGGCCCACAACCAACAGAACCACTGCCGGTGCGATCAGGAATATCGGTGACCTGAAAACCAGGGAATCGGTGGCCCATGCGGTGGCTGATACGATGGCCCCAAGCAGGAACAGTGAAAACAAACCGACGGTGCGGTCGCACATTACCGCCACCGTCGCAAAAGTGCGCTGGTTGGAGGCTTCACCACGACAAAGATAAACGACTTTTACTATGTCCCCCCCCACGACCCCGGGAAGGATGGAACCTGAAAACGCACCGATGGAGGTGAGAGAAAAGGCCCTTCTGAACGACAGTTCTATGCCGACGCTTCGCACCATGAGGCGCAGGCGGAGGCCAAGCAGCATCAGTCCGACCACGACAGCACCCACTCCAAGGGTGACCAGGCCCAGGGTGCGCGGTGACCACGAGATACTTCGTAATTGGGAGAATTCAAGACGTCCAGATGACGCAAGCCAGTAGAGCAAAGCCGCGGCGATGGC
>JAUVII010000083.1 GCA_030592845.1 Candidatus Krumholzibacteriia bacterium
CGAACAAGGGCGACGGCAACTACTACTACGTGGACCGCCAGGAAGAGGCCGAACTCATCTTCCGCGAAAACCTCACCGGGATGCTGCAGACCATCGCCCGCGAGGTCAAGGTGCAGGTGGAGTTCGACTCCCGCGTGGTCCGGCGCTGGCGCCTGCTGGGTTACGAAAACCGTGATGTGGCCGACCGCGACTTCCGCAACGACGCAGTCGATGCCGGTGAAGTTGGCGTGGGTCACCAGGTGACGGCCCTCTACGAACTGAAACTGACCCATGTTCCCGGCGGACCCGAACATGAGGGCCCCGCCATCCGGGTCGGCACCGTCAGATTGCGCTATGAAGCGCCGGCGCACGACACCGCCCGTGCGGGCCAGGTCGAGGAAATCGAACAGACCATCCTGCTCAGCCAGTTGACCGGCGACTTTGCCTCCGGCACGGTCCGGATGCGGGCGCAGGCCGTGGCGGCCGAGTTTGCCGAGATCCTCAAGGGAAGCTTCTGGGCCAAGGAAAGCCGCCTGGTCGACCTGGTGCCGGTGGCCTACGGACTGGCCGCCGAAATGCCCAACGACCCGATGATCCTGGACCTGGTCGACATGATCCGCAAGGCTGCCGATCTTCACGCCGCCGACCTACAGGGAAACGAGGACTAGCCGGCGGTTGCCAACCGGGGCCGGTCCGGGGATAATGCGTCGAAACCACGCGTGCCCCGGACGGCCCCTTCTCACATCCAGACCGGAGATTTCTTGCCCGTCACCATATTCCAGTCCCCCCTCGAATTTGCCGCCACCTGCGTGATCCTGGTCATCGCCCAGTTGGTCTACGTGCTGTTCGGATTCGGGGCGGGTTTGATCGCGGTGGGCAGCCTGGCCCTGATCTTTCCGGAGATCAAGGACGTGGTGGTGCTTCTGTTGCTGGTCAATCTTCCGGCGGAACTCTTCGTGACCTGGCGGTCCCGGCGGGAAATCAGGTGGCGGCCCATCGGGGGTCTGGGCCTGGGAATCGCCGTGGGAATACCCTTGGGAACATGGCTGCTGAGCACGACCGATCCGGGCGTCATCCTGACCATATTGGGCTGGTTCCTGATCGCCGTCGGGCTGATCTTCGTGAAACTACCCACGGGAGGGCGGATCAGCCCGCCGGCCGTGGCCGCGCCGCCGACCGGATTGATCAGCGGGTTGCTGACGGGTCTGTTCGGGACCGGAGGGCCGCCGCTCATCGTTTGGTATCACTTGTCGGCGGTGGGGAAAAGCGCTTTTCGGGCCAACCTGATGACCATCTTCCTGCTGATGACTTTCGTGAGGGTACCCAGCTACGTCGCCGGCGGACTGGTGACCACTCCGCGCCTGTGGTCTTCGTTGATGGTGATGCCGGCCGTCCTGTTCGGAGCCTGGCTCGGCCACCGGATGCATTTGAAAATTTCCGAACGGACTTTCCAGCGCCTGGTCAGCCTGCTGCTGGCCGCCCTGGGCATGATGTTGCTGATCAAGGGCTGATCCCTCAGAAACTGAACCCCGCCCCCAGTTGGATCAGGGAAATTTTGGCTCCGATTTCCGGCTCATGGGCCCCCTCGGGACCCACCTCAGCCTTCGCCGCCAGTGGTTGCGGTGAATTGTCATGCAGCAGCTGTCCGGTAAAACCCTGGGTGTAGCGGAAATCGACGGTGACAGGTCCCACACCAACCGACACCCCGACGTGACCGGCGATATCGGAATTCTTGTAGCCCCATTCGAGGTGGGCCTCGCCGGGAAATTCGGACCAGGATTCCTTCACCTTCAAAACCAGGGATCCTCCCACATAGATTCGGGGCACAAAACCCAGGTCCGGCACCCGGGCGCCCAGGAAAATGGAAGGTTGTACGCAGTGCAGGGTGACCTCGGCATCGGTGGTCGTGAAACCGGTCACCGGATCTGAAAAAAATGTCGGCTGGCTGCCCACCTTCTGCACGTATTCCAGGGCATACGCGGCATCAAAGATGCGGCTGGCCATGGGAATGTCATTGCCGACACCCACAAACAGGCCGTCCCCCTTGTTTTGAAGACCGACATCACTTCTGGTCCAGCCGGCGGATATGGTCACCGCCCATACGGGGGTCGAAACCAACATCAAAAAAACAACCAGGAGAATCGCCGAGGGTAACCGGGAGATGGTCTTGGGCATGATGAAGATCATCCTTTGGAGAGTGGGGACGAAAAATAAAGATACGGTTTATCGGACCAGCGCCATGGATTTTACGCTCGAAACACCATTGACCGTCAAGCGCGCAAAATAAGTTCCCGAGGCTACATTGCGGCCGGCGTCGTCGCGACCCTTCCAGGGAACCGCATGGGGACCGGCTGCCAGACGACCCGTCAACAACGATCGGATCCGCCGCCCGGATACATCGAATATCGCCAGTTCCACCGCGGAATCCGCCGGAAGCCTGAATACCAGACTGGTAGCGGGATTAAAGGGATTCGGCACCGCCCCGGTGAAAGCCACGGCGCGAGGGAGATCCACATCGGGGGCGGCGCTGACCGCCGCCACGGTCAACAGCAGGGGTACCAGTAACTCCGGCACAACCGGATCGGTGGAGTGGATGGTCATGATCGCCACGTGGGTTCCGGGTTCAAGTCCCCTGGCGTCGAAGGTAACCTGGGCGGGAAGGGTGGATCCGGGCACGACCTGCCCCACGCCGGGCTTCGCCCGGGCCATGACGAACGGGGGTTCGATCAAAACGGCCAGCCCGTCGCGGAGATGGTTGTCCCTGTCGATCAGCACCAGCAGGCCGTCGTCGCCGGCGGCGTTTTCGATTCCCACAGTGCAGTGACCGGTTTCCTGGACATCCTTGTACTGGAAAAGAATCGAACCGTCGCCATTCAGGATGACCTGAAAGGATTCCGGTACGCCGGTGGCGCGGCGGGCCATCTGCTCGTACTGAACGATGAAACGGTCGTTTTCGGGATCCGACTTGTAAAAGATCAATCCGCCCGCATCTGCGTTCAGGTCGTCCCAAAAGGGCGCCAGGATATTGTTCGGGGAATTGGGTTCGGGAATGCCGATGTTATCACCGGAGGGGTAAAGCGAATTGAAAGACAAAAACCCGTTGGTGCAGATGTTAACCGAATCGTATGTGGCTCCGTAAAAACTGAAATCGAACCCCAGGGGAAACGGACCCAGGAATTCGTCGTCCCCCGTGCCCGCGAGTTGGCCGTCGCCCGCAATTTCCACCCAGTCGTAAACCGGCCCACCGGTATGGTCGCTGTCCATCCATTCGTAACCAAAAGCATCGGGCCCGCCGGTGCTGAGTTGGGTCTGGACAAGCGGATCATCGTCCGTAGCGGGGGCTCCATTCTTGAGCAGGTCACCAATCGAGATTTCGAAATCCAGGATCCAGTCCCCGGGATTGGAAATGGTGAAAGGCACGTTCAGGGTGTCCCCCGCCGCCACCGTCGCGGACAGCGAGGCTGCATTTACCGAGATGGAGGGGAACAATTCAATTCCGGTGGTCGGAAACTCGATGAAATCCAGCCAGACGGTATCCTCGCCTTCGGCATAGGCGACATCCCTTACGTAGGCCCATGTGAAATTGTGGTGGCCCCGCGAAACCGGCACCCTGAATTGCGACCAGTCCCTCTCCCCCGACCAGGCAGCCAGCGGAACCCCGTCGAGGTAGAAAATCAGGTTATCGTAGAAGGACTCGGTGGAAGTCTTGGTCCAGAACTGGAGGTAACTGTCCCCGCTGACGAAATAGGCCAGGGACAGAACCGAACTCTGGTCGTTGCTGATGGCCCCGGAACGGGCGCTGAACTTGGCCTGGTGTCGCGTGACCGAATCGATGGTCCAGCCGGAGTTCCCGCTTCCCGTCCAGGGAAAGGAGCGAAAATCCGCGTTTTCAAAGCCTTCGACCAGTTGTTCCTTAAGGCGAAAATCCCGGACAAGATCGTTCATCAGTTCCACCGAATGATATTCATAGCCCAGCCCGGCGGCCTGCGCCTGCAGGAAGTAGTTCACGCCCGCACCCTTGGGTAGCTCCAGCTCATAATAACCGGCTTGATCGGTTTCCACGGGATCGACGGGAATGTCCAGGGGAGTGACCCTGGCGCCGGCCACCGGCTGGCCATACGACCCCAGGACATGGCCGCTGATAATGGCCGTCGGTCTGGGATAAAGGGCAATGTCATAGGTGGCGGTCGCGTCGGGTTGGATATTCGCCGTGATACCGTTGGCGTAATAGCCGAATCGGGAAACCAGGAAGGTGGCCTCGCCGGCAACCATCGTCAGGCGGAAATATCCCTGGTCGTCGGTAACGGCCTTGTTGAATCCGCCATACCTGGCAACGGTGGCCCCCGCCAGCGGCGCACCGGTTATCAGGTCCGTTATGGTGCCATCAATCGTTCCGATATTGGTCAATACCGCCGTAACAGCGGCATAGGCGTCGATGAATCCATGGCCGTAAATATTGTCCTGCCCCGGATCACCCCCGTCGATGGCCGTCGACATGAGGATTTCCTTGATCGAAACAACGTCCAGGTCCGGATTGGCCTGCCGCATCAGGGCCACCACTCCGGCGACATGGGGCCCGGCCATGGAGGTCCCGCTGAGCAGCTGGTACAGGCCGCCGGGTTTTGAACTGTAGATATCCAACCCCGGCGCGACGACCTCGGGTTTGATCTCGTGGGAACCGCCGCAACCCGAAGGTCCCCGGCTGGAAAAATCGGCAATGAGGAAAGGAGGAGTTGTTTCGGTGGCCCCCACCGAAAAACAGTTGTAGGGGCCGGCGGCCCGGTCCGCGGGTGATCTCACCGACCGGAAACCGGGGCCCTCGTTGCCCGCCGCCCAGATGAGAACCACCCCCGCGGCTTCGCAGTTGTCGATGGCGTCCCACCAGTGGCTGTCACAATCGATGTAGCCGTCGAAGGCCTCGAACACACCCCAGCTGTTATTGACCACATCGGGTACATCATGAGTAGTTGAAGGATCCCCGTCGGGATCGGTCATGAACTCCAGGGACGCCAGAACCGCGTTATCCAGCCGCCACAAACTGCCCAGGATGGTGTTGGCGGCGATCCACCGGGCACCCGGCGCGATGCCGATGGTATCCCCCGGCGCCAAACCCGTTATCGTTCCCATGACATGAGTGCCATGGCCCACGGAATGACCGTCGACGGGGAAGGAAGTGTCTCCGGTGCCGACCGCATCAAGCCAGCATTCTTCGGCGGGCGCGAAATTCCCCCGCCAACGGGCGGCCAGGGCGGGGTGTGTTCCGTCGACCCCGGTATCCATGATGCCGACGATACTGCCGGACCCGTCGATGCCGTATTCGCTCCACACCCGAGGCGCACCCACCGCCCGGATTCCGGGCGCCATGCCGATGCCCCCCGTATCGGCAATGGCGGGGATGCTCTTTATCCCCGGTACGGGGTCGATCAGGACGGCCACGAGGTCGGGTTCGACCCTGGCGACGTCAGGCCTGGCGGCGATACTGCGGACAGCTTCGGGAGTGGCGGTGACAACAATGGAATTGATCAGCCAGTGCGGAACGAATCCGACAACCCGGCCCGCGTTCGATTTCGAGACGAGGTCCGCCAACAGGCCGGACTGGGACCTGGCGGCCGCATCCCGCAGGGCTTCCACCACCAGGCGGTGGCGTTGGGACATGGCGGCCTTGGAGCCCCGCAGGTCGCGATCCAGCCGGGGGATATCGGCCTGATCCTCAAGCACGACCAGGACCTTGATCGGGTCGTCCTTCCCTTGATTCCGCAGCAGATCTTCCAGCGCCGGGGTAATTGTGCCGGCCTGGGCACAGAGGGGCACCAGAAGAAGAAACAGGGAGCAGTACAGTTTTTTTGCGGTCATGGGCAATCCTCTGTCCCTACCCTGGGGCTTTCCCGGTTCAGGCCGGATTTCGCCTCAGGGCCAGCAGGGTCACATCATCCCCGATGGGTGTGTCACCCCGGAAGTCCTTCAACTCGACCTGTAACTTGTCGAACATTTCGGCCAGATCATTTCCCCGCTCGGCGACCAGCAGTTTTTCGAAACTGTCTTCCCCGTATTCCTCGTCGTCTTCGCGCTGGGTTTCGGGGATCCCGTCGCTGTAGAGGGTGATCAGGTCACCAGGTTCCAGCGTAACTTCACCGGTTTTATATGGAGATTCCGCGATGATCCCCACGGGCATCCCGGTTGGCCCCAGGGTTTCGACCGTGCCGTCGGCGCGGACCACAAAAGGTGGATTGTGGCCGGCGTTGACATAGGTCACCTTGCCCGTGGCCGGCTCCAGATAACCCAGAAAGAACGTGGTGAAACGAACCGTGTCGGTGCAGTCGAAGATCTGCCGGTTGAGTTTGGTTATCAGGGGCTGCGGTTCCCATTCTTCATCGACCATGAAGCGGGTCCAGGACAAGATGTGCGACACCAACAAGGCGGCGCCCAACCCCTTGCCCACGACATCGCCGATCAGGAAAGCGTAACGGCCGTCCTCCATCATTTTGGCATCGTACAGGTCGCCGCCCACGGAAAAACAGGGAATGATCCTCGCAAAAAGGTCATAACCTTCGCAGGGCGGCAGATCGGCGGGAAGAATGTTGTCGAGAATTTCGCTGGCGGTGCGCAACTGGGCGTCCTGGAGCTGTTTTTCCTGCTCCAGAACATGGTAGCGCGCATGGGTGATGGCCACGGCGATCACGTTCGCCAACAGGGTGAAGGCCGCCAGCTGATCCTTGGAGAACCGCTTGCCCGCGCGGGAATCGTCGGCGTAGAGCAGACCGATGACTTCGGCGTTGTCGAACAGGGGCACGGCGATGGCCGAGCGAATGCCCTGGGACACCATGCTCATCATGCCGCCGAAACCGGGATCGTTCAGAGGATCGGAAGTCAGGAAGGATTTTTTCTCTTCCAGGACCTGCTTCATCATGGTGCGGCTGAGGGCCAGGCTGCCGACGGGGTGGTTTCCCTGGACCCGCGACGCCTTGGTCACCGGTTCTTCCTGCTCCTCTTCGAGCAACAGGATGAAAATCCGTTCGGGATTCAACAGGGCCGTTTCCACCAGATCCAGAATGGGTTCGTACATCTCCCCGGGGTCCCGGGGAATCGTCAGAAGATCCCCGGCTTCGGCCAGGACCCGGAACAGAAGGGATTGCAGGTCCCTCTTGTCCTTGCGGTCCTTCCGCACCTCATCCCAGCTGAGCTCATGGCTCGGAATCATGGTCACCGATTCATTGAACATGGACATGCCGGCGGCCGCGCCCGTTCCCGGGCCATCGGGGCCCTCCACCCGGAAGGTGATGTTGGCCACCTCGATCACGTCCCCGGCCCTGATGGGCAGGGGATCGGCCACCTTGGCGCCGTTCAACATGGTGCCGTTGTGGCTGCCGAGATCCTGCACCGTAGCCACGGTCCCGTTGACGATGATCTCGGCGTGACGCCGCGACACACTGGGCTGGACCAGTTTCAGGGCCGCGTCGTCGGCCCGGCCGATCAAGTGGTTGCCTTCCACCAGGGCGTGACGAAGTTCGGTGTTGTCGACCATTCCTACCAGTGTCAGATCCACGGTGTACCCCTAATTCCTTTGGTTTTCCTTCAGCAGACCCTGCCAACCCGTGATCAGGGAAATCGTCGAATTTCCCCGGCTGGGGGCTGTTTTCAGGACCAGAAGGCGGCCATCGTTCCTGTCTTCACTATAACCGGGAAAGCCGCCCACTTCCAATCCCTGAACAATGGTCGTGGTCCGGCCGAATCTGATCCCGTCATTTGAAATCGTTATCTCCGCGGCCAGGAGATCCCCGCCGGGGTTCTTGAAATATAGCCGATCTCCGGTGGCCGACCATTTGGGGGCCAGCCCTCCCTCGGAGGAAACCCGCCAGCGACCACCGCCTGGAGCGATGGATTCCACAAACACCTCGGCGGCGCCTGTCTCATTGGAATTGTAGGCCAGCCAGCGGCCATCGGGGGAAAAGACCGCCTGGAGCTGGTTGAACGAATTCTCCCGGAATTTTTTCGTTCCCCCTTCGGGTCCGACATTCAACAGGCCGATGGATACCAATCCCGTTGAATCGACTTCGTTATAGCTGATCGTCGTCCCGTCCGGAGACCAATCCGATGGGTAACAATCACTTTGGGATTCGAACTGCAATTCCGAGGCCCCGGCGCCGGATACGGATTTTATGTAGATACCGCTGCGGCCCCGCACGTCCGAGGAGAACACAATCTGCCGGCCATCCGGTGAATAGATGGGGCCCATTTCGTTTTCCGTCTCGAAGGTGAGCCGGGTCAGAAGGTTCCGTTCTATTTCGAGAACCCAGATGTCGAAGGTGCCCACCTGGGGATCAGGCATGGAAAGGGCAACCAATTTCCCGTCGGGGGACAGGGATAGTCCAAGGGTCATCAGGGGATCACCCAGAGGGACATTGTTTTGACCGTCCCGATCCATCAGGAACAATTGCGAATTCCCGAAATCGCTTCCCCCGGTGGCGAAGGCCAGGACCCCCGAATCGACCGCGCTCATCACGCTCAGGTGCGCCGCGGGCACGGCCATGACTTCGTCGCAGATCGGGCGGGACGGACCGGTAAATTCCAGGTCGGCCAGGGAAAAGGGCCGTGCCATCAGGATGTTGTCGTGTACGGTGAGAATCTGGCCACCCGCATACACCACGGACGATTGGCAGGGCATGAGGTCCCTTGATTCGGTCCCGTCGATGCTGGCCAAACGCAGGAAACTGTCCACGCGTCCCACCCCGCTGCCGGATCGGCTGACGGCGATGTACATGAAGTGGGTTCCCCCCGGCAGCCACACCGGAAAGCGGTGGGAACGGACCTCGGTGTCCTTCTTCAGGTCGGTGACCGGCTGGGGGGTTCCCCCGTCGGCGGAAACGCTGTGAATGGGCGAAACATGATTGGGGGAAAACAGGATGGATCCGTTTTCACCCCAGGATCCACCTTTCCCATTGTCGGCCTTGCAGATGGTCACCACCGGACCGCCGGCGATATCCACACGGTTCAGATTGTTACCGTCGGTAAAAAAGGCCAGCGACCGGCTGTCCGGCGACCAGAAGGGGTAGGCAGCCGCGGCGGTCCCGGGAATTACCTTCGGTTCAGGATCATCGAGGGACCGGACATGGAGCATGGTGGCGCCGCCCGAATCGGTGGCGGTAAAAGCGAGGTGGCGGCCGTCCGGGGAAACCTTGACCGGCCCGGGCGAAGCCGGATTCAGGTCGAGGCTGAACCCGTCGGGCAGGTTGACCGTAGACCGGACCACCTGAGTCGGAACCGGTTTGGGTCCGATGGTTCCAGTGAAACCGAGATAAGCGACCGCGGCCAGGGCCAGGACCAGCCCGGCAGCGACCATCCAGGGCCGCTTCGCCGACCTGGCTGAGTATTCCGGCAGTTCAATTTTCTTCAGAGAGTCCGTGGTAAGGCCAAGCACCGACGTGGTCGAACCCTCCAGGGCCACCCGGGCCTCGCCGATGTCGCGCAGGCGCTGCTCTGGGTCCTTGACCAGGCAGCGCTGGCAAATCTGAACCAGCAGGTTCGGCGCCTCTTCCGGGATGGCGTCCCAGTCGGGCTCCTTGTGCAGGATGGCCGCCAAAGTGTCGGTCGCCGTTTCACCCTCGAACAGGCGGGTGCCGGTCAGCATCTCGTACAGGATGACGCCAAAAGCCCAGATGTCGCTGCGGCGGTCCACTTCGTAACCGCGGGCCTGCTCGGGGCTCATGTAGGCTGGCGTTCCAAGGACGGTGCCAACACCGGTCAGTGCCTGGGTGATGGTGGGGTTGAAGGCCGAACCGGGACCGCTGTCGCCTGAAGTTTCGGCGGCAAAGGCCCGGGCCAGCCCGAAGTCCAGGATCTTGACCTGGCCGTCACCGGCCACCTTGACGTTGGCGGGTTTGAGATCCCGGTGGACGATGCCGTTTTCGTGGGCGAACTCCATGCCCTTGGCCAGTTGCCGGGCGATTTTTTCGATTTCGTTCAGCGGCAGGGCCCCCGCGAGCAGGCGGGTGCTGAGGTCCTCTCCCATCGCCAGTTCCATGGCCAGGACAGGTTGGCCGTCCACGTCCTCCAGACCGTAGATGGCCGCGATATTCTGGTGCTGCAGCGAGGCCAGCACCCGCGCCTCTCTTTCGAAACGCGCCAGGCGGTCGGGGTCCTTGGAAAGTTCGCTCGGCAGAACCTTCAGGGCGACTTCGCGGCCCAGCTTGGTATCGTGGCCTTTGTAGACCTCGCCCATACCGCCGCGACCGATCAATTCGCTCACTTCATAAGGGCCGATTGTCCGACCAATCATGGACAGCTCCCGCCTGGAAGAGAAATGGGGATTAAGACACCCTATTCTAGTAGGATTTGGCGAAAACCGCCATCATGACCAGCCAAAATCAAATGGTGGTCAGGATACCGGAAGGGTGGCGCGAAGCAGGAGAAAAACCATGACCAGGGCGATGGCGTGTTTGATCAGAATGGCCAGCATACGACCGAGGAAAGCGTGGCCCCCGATGCGCAGGCTGGGTTCCAGTTTTTCCCGATTGTAGTACTCACCCAGGACCGCGCCGCCGAAGCCCCCCACAAAACTGCCCAGAATGGCCCCAAACAGCGGAATAACGGTATTACCCAGGGCTGCTCCGGCCAAACCGCCGATAAAGGCCCCGATGACGCCCGCCTTGGAAGCCCCCTTTTTCGCCACATAGAAGGTGCCCACCACGAACTCGATGCCTTCACCGAGCAGGGCCAACCCGAGCAGAACCGCCAGCAGTTTCCAGGTGATGGGATCAAACCCGGTGACCAGGGCGTGGATCAGCGCCAGGCCGATGATGATGAAGGTCCCCCCCAGCCCAAGATAGACGAACAGTGAGGCGGCGATCAGCAGCAGGGACCAGAAAAAGAACCAGGACCAAAGTCCGATCTGCTGCAGGATTTCCACCTCAGTGGCCGGGGTGGAAAGACTGCTCGCCCGCCTCCACGGCAAAGGGCAGTTTATTGGCCGCCGGAGGCAGAGTGCAGTTGAACTTGTCGGGATTGTAGTCGCACAGCGGGTTGTAGGAGTAGTTGAAGTCCAGATCCACCATGCCGTCGGGATCGACTTTCACATCAAGATACCGGCCGCCGCCATAGGTATCCTTGCCGCTTGTCGCATCGAAGAAGGGCAACCACAGAAAATCTCCACCTCTGGTCTCGGCGGGCCCGAACACTTCCAGATGGTGAACCTTGTTTTCATGGGTGAAGGCCAGCTTGCCGCGCCGGATGTAGGGCACGACCTGTCCCTTGCGTTTGGTCAGACTCACGGTGTCGGTTCCGGCCTCGGCGACAAAAGGCGTCCGGAAGCGCAGCTCCGCCTTGGGGAAGTAATAGTTGAGCCCTTCGAAGCCATCGATATCCGCGGCCGCGAGGGGCGACCTCTGGACATTGGAAAATTCCTCGTTCTTTTCGATGCGCATTTCCACCAGCGCGATTTCCCAGGCCTCGAACTCCTCGGAGCCCATGGCCATCGAACCGGGGGCCTCTTCCTTTTTGCTGCAACCGGTGGCGATGACGGCAACAAGGGCCAGGGTCAGAAAGACGATCTTAGAATATCCGGGCATATCATTCCTCATGTTTGATTCCTCGGAAACTGGGAATAGTGTTGTAATCCGAGGCATATAATAGCACCCTCGGGTTCCAGTTTCAAAACCAGCTCACTTTGTATACCATGACTCTTCGATGAATGGGCGATCAACTTCCCCATCCGGTCTGGAGAACCTTTGGCGACCAGCGAACAAACCACCCCGGATAATTCCTCCAGCTATCCACCGTTCCTGATCGAAATGGCGGTCTTTGTTGCCGCGGTGATCGGACGGATACCCGCCATGGGCTCCTGGTGGAATCTGGACGACTGGGGCCAGTTGGGCCGTGCCGCCGGCCTGGACGGCCTGGCCGCCGGAAGCGGTTTCCCGGCCCGGGTTCTCAGTCAGCACATCTGGTGGGATTTGACCTGGCCCCTGTTCGGGCTCAACTCCGACGCCCACGCCATAACCCGTCTGATGCTCCACGGCATGAGCGCGGTGCTGGTGACCCGCATCGGCGCCCTTGGCGGCCTGAGTCTCGTTGCGCGCCTGTCGGCAGGGCTGCTGTTCGCCGTTTCCCCCTTGGCCTTTACCCCATTGTACTGGGCTTCGGGCATTCAGGAATTGCTGGCCGCCTTCTTCGCCCTGGTCGCGGTCGAACGATGGCTGTCCGCCGGCGTGGGCGATTCCGGGAGCCGCCGCAATCTCCTTCTGGCCTGCCTGGCCGCCGTTCTTTCCATGCTCTGCAAGGAAGCCGGCCTCGGGCTGCCCCTTCTGTTTTTGGGGATGATGTGGATGGGCATCGGAGTCCGCCTCGAAGACAAGGCTTTTGCCTGGGCCATGGTCATGTTCATGCTGTTCGCCGCCGTCGCTGAAGGCGTCCTGGTGATGAACCATTTCGCCGCCGATCCCACCGGAGCCTACGCCACCGGAAACGTGGGACGTGTACTGACCAACGTCTGTATCTATGGCTGGTGGCTGATGTCTCCCGGGCCCATTCTGGCCAGCCAACTTCTGTGGCCGAAACTGGTGCCGGGCGGGATGTTGTTCGCGGCCTGGGCGATCGTGGGTGTGGTTCATTGGCGGAGGGGGCGAAAACTGGTCCTGCTGTCACTGGTCGCGGCCCTGCTTTCCCTGGGGCCCGTTCTTCTTTTGAAGGACCATTTCGTGCCGTACCTGGCCTACCTGGCCGGAGCATGCGGAGCCTTGGCCCTGGTTTCACTCCTGCCGACCCGCTGGTCCCCCCGGTATCCGGTTCTGGTCGTACTGACCA
>JAUVII010000326.1 GCA_030592845.1 Candidatus Krumholzibacteriia bacterium
CTGATGCCCAACTGGCTGCACCTGCCGGTGGGCTACCACGGGCGGGCCAGCTCCATCGTTCTTTCGGGCCAGCCGGTGGTGCGGCCCTACGGCCAGATCATGCCCCCGGACAGTGAAACCCCGGTGTTCGGACCCTGCCGCCTGATGGACTTCGAACTGGAAATGGGATTTTTCATCGGTTCGGGCAATCCCCAGGGAAGCGCCGTGTCGGTGGATGATGCCGATGAACACATTTTCGGGATGGTCGTGGTCAACGACTGGTCCGCGCGGGACATCCAGAAATGGGAATACCAACCCCTCGGACCTTTCAACGCCAAAAACTTCGCCACCAGTATTTCGCCCTGGGTGGTGACCATGGATGCGTTGGCGCCGTTCCGCTGCGCCGCGCCGGCGCAGGATCCCGAGCCCCTCGGTTATATGAAGGAATCGAACCGGGGTACCTACGATATCAATCTCGAAGTGGAGATCACGGCCGATGGCCAGGACAAGGGTCTGCGGGTTTGTGAGAGCAACTTCAAACATCTGTACTGGACCATGGCCCAGCAGCTGGCCCACCACACGAGTACGGGTTGCAACCTGAACACCGGTGACATGCTGGCTTCCGGAACCATCAGCGGGCCGGACAAGGGCAGCTACGGTTCGATGCTCGAAATTTCCTGGAAAGGCACCGAGCCGATCACTCTTCCGGGCGGCGCCGAGCGAAAGTTCCTGGCCGACGGCGATACCGTGACCATGACCGCCTGGTGCCAGGGTGACGGCTACAGGGTGGGATTCGGCGAGGTCCGCAGCATGGTACTTCCGGCGCGTGATCCCTCGGGACCACAAGCCTGATGAGTGCCGAGAGGAACGCGGTCCTGTGGACGCCCGATCCGGCCCGGGTCGAAGCTGCCCAGGTTTCGAAATTCCGTCGGCGGGTCAACCAAGCCCTGAATGCCGGCCTGGACGATTATCAGGATCTTTACCGCTGGTCGGTTGAAGACCGTCCCGCTTTCTGGCGCGCCTTGTGGGAATTTGCCGGGGTAGTGGGCGACGGTCCGGGGGATGCGATCCTGGTCGATGGCGACCGTATGCCCGGGGCCCGCTGGTTTCCCGAGGCCCGGATCAATTTCGCCGAAAATCTTCTGCGGGGGCCGGACGAAAACGAGGCTATCGTCTTTCGGGGGGAAACAGGCGCCACCCGTCGGTTGACCTTCGCGGAACTACGCCAGGCTGTGGCCGAGGTGGCGTCGGCTTTGGCCGCCGACGGTGTGGGTCCGTCCGACCGCGTGACCGGCTTTCTGCCCAATATCCCCGAAGCGATCATCGCCATGCTGGCGGCCTCCAGTCTGGGAGCCGTCTGGTCCAGTTGCTCTCCCGATTTCGGGGTGCAGGGGGTTCTCGATCGTTTCAGCCAGATCAAACCCAAGGTCCTTTTTACCGCCGATGGTTATTTCTACGGCGGCAAAAGCCACGACTCCCTGGCCACCGCCGCTCTTCTTCAAAAACAGCTGCCCTCGGTTGTTCGCACCGTGGTTGTTGCCTTCCGCGAAGAAGAGCCGGAATTGCCCGGCTCCATGGTTTCTTGGGACGGCTACAGGGACACTTCGGCTGGTCCGGTTCCCGATTACCATCGACTTCCATTCGACCATCCCCTTTACATAATGTTCTCCTCGGGCACCACGGGTCTGCCCAAGTGCATGGTCCACTCGGCGGGGGGGACCCTGCTGCAGCATCTGAAAGAACATCAGTTGCACTGCGACGTGAAGCAGGGGGACCGTCTTTTCTACTTCACCACCTGCGGCTGGATGATGTGGAACTGGCTGGTGTCGGGACTGGCATCCGGGGCCACGGTGATGCTTTACGACGGACACCCGCTCAAGCCCGCCGAGGTGCTGTGGGATTATGTCAGGGATGAAAAAATTTCCATCCTCGGCACCAGCGCCCGCTGGATCGCGGCCTGTGAAAAGGCGGGTCTTAAACCCGCAGCGAGTCATGATCTGTCCGAACTGAGGGCCATCCTGTCCACCGGGTCGCCGCTGGCGCCGGAATCCTTCGACTACGTTTACCGTGAGGTGAAGGCCGACCTCCAGCTCAGTTCGATTTCCGGGGGCACCGATATCGTCTCGTGTTTTGCCCTCGGCAGTCCGGTCCTGCCGGTCAGGCGCGGGGAACTGCAGTGCCGCGGCCTGGGAATGGACGTGGCCGTGTTCGATGACGACGGGCAGCCGGTTACAGGGGAAAAGGGGGAGTTGGTGTGCCGCGCCCCGTTCCCTTCCATGCCCACGGGCTTCTGGAACGACGAGGACGGCAGCCGCTACCACAAGGCCTACTTCGACCGGTTCGACGGCATCTGGTGCCACGGAGATTTCGCGGAACTCACACCGACCGGAGGGATGGTCATCCACGGGCGCAGCGACACGGTGCTCAACCCGGGCGGGGTGCGGATCGGCACCGCGGAAATCTACCGGGTGGTCGAGCAGTTCGCCGAGGTGACCGACAGCGTGGTCGTGGGTCTGGAAAAAGGTGACGACGTTCAAATCGTACTGTTCGTGGTGCTCCGCGAAGGGCTTGCCCTGGACCAGGATCTGCAGGATGCCCTGCGCCAGCGGATCCGAAAGGAAAATTCGCCCCGTCACGTGC
>JAUVII010000292.1 GCA_030592845.1 Candidatus Krumholzibacteriia bacterium
GGCCGATGTACCGGCCCTCGAAGGCGGAGGCAAATACTGCCGTATCGTGGATGACACGTTCGGCATTGATGTTGCGGGACGTGTGCCCGATGACACACATATCGATTCCCGTGACTTCCTTCAACAGTTCCCCGGCCCCCTGCTCACCAAGATGGGCCAGCAGAATAATCGAATCGGCCTGCTCACGCATCCGGGGTAGCAGTTCGCGGAGTACCGCCACCGGATCCTCCACCTCGAAAACCTCATCGGTGGCAGCCATGGATATGATTTTGTGCCTGGGATCCAGGACACTGACAATGCCGAACTTGATGCCGCCTCTTTCCACAACCAGGAACTCGGGAAGGATGAGCTCGCCGGTCTGGCCCGAACGCACGTTGGCGTTGGTAAAGGGCAGATCGAATTTTTCAACCATTTCCAGCAGGAAAGGCAGCCCGTAGTTGAGGTCCCTTTCACCCAGGGCGATGGCGTCGTACCCCAACTCCCCGGTCATTTCCGCCAAAAAGGCGGATTGGAATTTCTGGTTCTTGTTCCGGGGTCCGAAAAGGTCCCCCCCGTCCACCATCAGCATCGGCCGCTCTTCGCTCCAAACTCCGTCCAGAAAGGTGACCCTCCGGGCCAACCCGCCACGCTTGTTGGATTTTCAGCCGCAGGGTTCGATTTTTCCCTTGATGTCGGTGGTGTACAGTAACACCAGGTCCTGCCATGTACCTTCGCCTGCCCGGGCGCTGGTCCATGGTAAAACCGGGGCGACAGCGGATATCAGGAAGGCCAGTGCCAGCGTCAAACTCGCCAGACGCAGGACACCGGTCAGGTCCTTGATCTTGATCATGTCGGAAACCTTTCTCGCATGCTGTAAAACGGATGCCGCCGTACCCCGGCGGCAAACCAGGATCACCAACGGGTTGATACCGCCGGAGATCGTCATAAGTTCCGGTATCATAATAATTGGAGCCCAGCGGTGGGGCAACCTGCGAAACAGCCGGACCAGATCCGCCGGCCTGCCCAACGAGAAAAGGGCGGCCCGAAAGCCGCCCTTTCCTTCACCAAATGGTCCGGTTACTTCTGCACCCGGTCCTTGAGGCTTTTACCCGCCACGAAAGCGGGGTACTTGGCCGCTGGAATGACCAGCGAGGCGCCGGTCTGAGGGTTGCGACCCATCCTTTTCTTACGCTTGCGACGTTCGAAGGTCCCAAAACCGGTGATCTGCACCCGATCACCCTTGGACACTGCGTTGGCGATGATCCCTTCTCGCGGAGAGGTTGAGAAGATAGCATCAACAGCGCGCTTGGCCGCGGCCTTGGTCATTCCGGTCTTCTTGGACAGTTGTTCGGTAAGTTCCGTCTTATTCATACATATCACCTCCTTTCAGAGGGCCATCAAACCCCGGCCCCAAAGGGATTGTCAACATTTAAATCGAGTATTTCCAGGCCTGGCGGGAAAAAATCAAAACCGGGTTTTTCAAAAAACCGGAAAGAGGCGTGAGGGCAGGCATATCTAATGGGGGATCAGAAGACGCCCCCGCCGAATCCGCCCCCGACGGACCCCATGTAGTCCTCCCTGCCGCGAGCAAATTTGAGACTGGGAATGGACTTCAGATAGATTCGAAAACCGAATTGCGAATCGACCGCGCTGATGGTGCGGGTGAATTCGAATTTCCAGCAGTGCAGATCGCGGTGCAGGCTGTACTGCTGCCGGGTGGCCATCCCCGAGGCAAGGTCGAAGGAGGCCTGATATCGCAACTGCCAGTTCCGGGTCAAATTGGTGTTCATCGAAATGTTTCCCGTTGCCCGCTTGGTCTGCGTCGCATTCGTGTAACTATAAGATAATGATGCGTTTACATCGAACGGGATTAACCGCCCGCCTTCGGTGGGATCCTTTCCATCCGGGCCCGACTGCCTGCCCGAACGGTTGTAGAAATCGTAGAACCTGCTTTCTTCACCGTCGAAGAGTTGTTCCTGTTCCGAGGTATCGGTGAAGCGGCCGTCTTCATCGTATTCACCATACTGATCCTCCGCCCGCAGGCTGTCGGCTTCGGCCTGAAGATCAACACCCAGCCGGTCGATGGCGCTGTTGCGTTTCTCCTCTTCAATCGCCCCCACTTCTCCCACATCCAAGCGTCCCGAAAAACTCAGATTATAGGTGAACCTCGTGGATTTCAGGGCCAGACTGTAGGGATCGATGGAATTGCTGACCTTCAATCTGAGATAGCGGCTCTGTCCCGGCTTGACCGTCAGACCGCTCGAAATATCCGACCAGCGCTCCCGCGACCTTCCCTGAGGGTTGTAGGAAGTGTTCAGGGTCCAGTCGATCACCCCGTCCAGTTTCTTTTCGGTAAAGGTGGTGTCGTTTTCCTGGCTGATGTATTTGAGATCGAAACGGTTGTCGAATCCCAGCCCGATGCTCGATCCGTAGGTCTGGCGGTCCTTCAACCCCGGCCTGACGTTCCACGATGAATTGAACCGGGCGGTATGACGAATCGCGCGGAACCGGCCCACGTTCATGGGAACCATGCCGTACATGGTGGTGCCCAGGGTGGTCCCGAAGGAAAGGCTGGGCGAGGTTTCCTCGAAGGTGGAGGAAGTATCGCGGTACGCTCCACCAGCAGTCAGATTGGTGTCCGGCTCCCAGATCCGACCTTCGGTTTCGTGCCGCTTCCAACCCTGCGCGGCGCGGGCCGAAAAACTCACGTTGAATATGGCGATGCGGGGAGGGCGCAGGCTCAGGGACCAGTTCCCGTTGGCCTGGTAATCCTTGGTATCAATCAGTTCCCTGCCCGTCTCCGAGGCCTGGAAGGAATAACCCTGCGAAAAATAGGTGTTCCTCAGGACATCCCCGATAAAACTCCCCTTTTGTCCCCCGCGCAGGGACGGCGCCAGGGTCAACTGTTTGAAATTCAGGGAGAGGCTGGGCAGGGTCATGGAATAGAGCTGATTGTTGCTGCCCGGATCGGTGGGATCCTCGGCGTTGACCCTTTCATCCCGCTTGACGTTGATATTGGCGCTCATGAAGGACCAGTTGCGACTGACATAGACCGTGGAATTCATCTGGCCGCTGACGATGTCCCGGTCGTTGGAGCCCGCCAGGTCGTTGCTGGTCAGGGTGGTCGAGGCCATTTTCACGTCGGCGCGAAACTTATAATCGTCGAAAAGTGTGGGCTGGTTGTGGTTCCAACGGAATTGCCATTCGTGGCTCTGCGTACCCTCTCCCAGGCCGTCCTTGCGGGAATAGTCGATACCCCCGTTGAAGGAATACCGGTTCACGTAACGGTTCTGGACCCGAAAACCGAAGTCCCGTCGTTCGTTGAAGTCCCCTTCCACCAGGAA
>JAUVII010000034.1 GCA_030592845.1 Candidatus Krumholzibacteriia bacterium
CCGGCGGCGGTCCGGGCCGCGGCGGGAGAGTTGATGACTTCGGCGTTTGGAACGCCGATCCATTAATGTTAAGGGGGCCCCACCCCGGTTGGGGCCGGGCCCGCTCGAAATAATCTCGCGTCAGTCCTGCTTGGCCGGCTTATCCGCGCCTTCCGCGGCTTCAACCGCGGCGGCGGGCTCAACCGCAGCTTCAGATGCGGGTGCGGCAGCGGCATCAACCTTGCTGTCGTCTCCGGCCAAAGTAGCACTGGCCGCGGCCGGCGCTTCCTTCGGAGCAGCCATGTCCACGCCCTGATCCTTGCCCTCGGCCTTGGTATTGCGGCCTTCTTCGATGGACTCGGCCACCACCCGGGTACACAGTGTGATGGCGCGGATTGCGTCATCGTTGCCCGGGATGGGATAGGTGATCAAGGTGGGGTCGCAATTGGTATCCACGATGCCGATGACCGGAATATTCAGCTTGCTGGCCTCGCGCACGGCGGTTTCCTCTTCGGCCGTATCGACCACGAACACCGCGTCCGGAACACCCTTCATCTTGCGGATGCCGCCCAGGTTGGTGTTGAGCTTTTCAAACTTACGGCTGAACTCCAGCTGCTCTTTCTTGGAGAAGTTCTCCATGCGGCCGTCGTTCATCATGGCTTCGATTTCATCCAGTTTCTGGACGCTCTTGTAGATGGTCTGGTGGTTGGTCAACATACCGCCCAGCCAGCGTTCGGTCACATAGGGCATGCCGGCTTTTTCAGCCATCTCGCGAATGGCGACCTTGGCCTGCTTCTTGGTGCCGACGAACAGCACGGTGCCGCCCTTGGCCCCGACCGTCTTAAGGAATTCACAGGCCTTGTTCAGGGCCCGCAGCGTCCTCTGCAGATCGATGATATAGATTCCGCCCCGGGCGATGAAGATGTAGGGTTTCATCTTGGGGTTCCACTTGCGGGTCTGATGTCCGAAATGGACACCCGCTTCCAACAGGTCCTTCAGACCGACGTTAGCCATGACTTCCTCCAGTTAACATAAGGTTGATCCTCCCCGACCATCACAGGAGATGGAAAAACACCAAAGAGCGGTTAAGCCAGGCGCCACCTGATCCACTCCTCCGGCCGGGTGTGTGATTTGACTCTCCGCGGCCCGAACGGACACGCGGGAGCCTTGGGTCGCCAAGCGCGGCAACGGGTGAAACCGGCCTAGCGCTTGGAGAACTGGAACCGCTTCCTGGCACCGGGCTGACCGTACTTTTTGCGTTCCACCATACGGGAATCGCGGGTCAGGAATCCGTGTTTGCGCAGGGGTCTGCGGTAATCCTCGTTGGCGACTACGAGAGCCCTGGCCAGGCCATGGCGCAACGCGCCCGCCTGTCCGGAGATTCCGCCGCCCTTGACGGTGCACCAGATGTCGAATTCGGCCTCGACACCCAGGGTGGTCAACGGGCGCAGGGCCTGCTGACGAACAGCCTCACCGAAATATTCGTCCACGGTCCGGTCGTTGATCTTGATCTGACCGGTACCCTGGGTAAGCCAGACGCGGGCGACCGAGGTCTTGCGGCGTCCCGTGGCATAATATCTTTCTTCCAACTCTTCTTCCTCCAGGCAAGCGCGGCCCCGTGAGCCGCAGCTTTGGACATGCGGGGCGGATTACCCCTGCAGTTCGACGATCTTCGGCTGCTGCGGACCGTGGGGATGGTCCCCGCCCGCGTACACTCTAAGGTTGGTCAGTTGCTTGCTTCCAAGACGGGTCTTGGGAAGCATTCCCTTGACGGCGCGCATGATGACTTCTTCGGGACGCTTATCCATCAGTGACGACATCGTGGTCACCCGCTGCCCACCCATGTATCCACTGTGGCTCAGGTAAACCTTTTTCTCACGCTTGGCACCGGTGAGCTTCACCTTGGCGGCATTCAGGACGATGACGTTGTCCCCCATGTCCAGATGCGCCGTAAAGGTGGGCTTGTGTTTGCCCCTCAGGAACGTGGCGACCTGGGTGGCCAGACGGCCGAGGGGGATGTCATCAGCATCCACCAACAGCCAATCTTTTTCGATTTCATCCAACTTCATACTGTAGGTCTTCACGGATTTTCTCCTCGAAATACCGGTCTCACGGATCTTAGCCGTGGGAATCAAAACCACAGAACGCACCGCAGCGCTGTCGCGCAGGCGGGGTCCAGTGATCGCTTAACCTGTTTTGTTGCAACAAGAAGAACCGAAAATCCACAAATCGTCGGCACATTCCGGGTGCGGTCCCAAGGTCGGATAAATCGGGAAAATCCGGCCGTTGCAGGACGGGTAAGCTAGCAAACGGAAAGGGCTTTGTCAAGGAACCCCGTCCCCTCAAAAACCCATGAACAAGGCATCCACGAGCTGCGGATCACCGGATCTCACCTTTTCAAAACCGGCCCCAGGCTTTGATGGAACGGCGGCCGCAGAACACCGTGTTCGGTAATGAAGGCCGTGATGAGGGCGGCCGGGGTCACATCGAAGGCGGGATTCCAGGCGGCGACTCCCTCGGGTGTCGCCCGCACCGAACCGAAAGTGTGAACTTCGTCGGGATCCCGTTCCTCGATGACGATACCCTCGCCGTCGGGCGTGTCCGGGTCGAAGGTCGAAGCGGGGGCCGCAATGTAGAACGGCACTTCATGACGTTCGGCCAGGACAGCCAACGGGTAGGTGCCGATTTTGTTGGCCGCGTCCCCGTTGGCGGCAATCCGGTCCGCGCCGGTAATGACGGCATCAATCCGGCCCTGCTTCAGAACAGTAGCGGCGGCGGAATCGCAGATCACCGTCACATCGACTCCCTGGTCCACCAGTTCCCAGGCCGTCAGCCTCGCTCCCTGCAGCAGGGGACGGGTTTCATCGGCAAAAACCCGAATGGTCTTGCCCGCTTCGATGGCTCCGTAGACGACACCGACGGCCGTTCCGTATCCACCGGTAGCCAGACCACCGGCGTTGCAGTGGGTCAGAACCGTGGCGCCTTCGGACAGAAGCTCCGCCCCCGCGCGGCCGAGGGCCCGGCACATGGCGATATCCTCGTCCAGAACCCGGTGGGCCTCCTCCAGAAGGGCTGATCCGATCTGATCGGCGCTCTTCCGGCCGGCAACCAGGCGGCGTGCCACCTTTCCCAAACGATCCAGAGCCCAGAACAGGTTCACGGCCGTCGGACGGGTGGCAGCCAGGAGATCACGGTCGTGTTCCAGACATTTCAACATGTCTTCGGTTGTTCCACCCCGGGAAGCGGCCAGTCGCCAGGACAGGGCCAGTCCGTAAGCCGCGGCCACACCGATGGCGGGTGCCCCCCGGACCGCCAGTTCGACGATGGCCCGGCAAAGGGAGGGAATATCGGCACACTCTCTCCAGGCCAGCCGGTCCGGCAAGAGGGTCTGGTCGATCAGGACGATCCTGTCATCCTTGTAGGCCACCACCGGAAAAGGGAAAGGCAGCGAACTCATGCCAGCACTCCATTCAATAGTTCCCCCAGCCGGGCCAGGGGCAATCCCATGACGTTGAAATAGCATCCCCGGACACCCCGCACCATCATCGCCCCATAACCCTGGATCCCGTAGGCCCCGGCCTTGTCCATGGGCTCGCCGGTCGCCACGTACCGTTCGATGGTCCCGGGGTCGAGGGGCAGGAATTCGACTTCCGTTTCCTCATGGGCGACCACCGGGGTGTCGCCTGCCGGACCTCCCACCAGGGCGACGGCCGAAATGACGATATGTTTCCTGCCCTCCAGCCGGCTCACGAGCCGCACCGCCTCCCGGCGATCGGCGGGTTTCTCCAGGATGTCGCCCTCGATGACAACCACGGTGTCGGCGCCCAACACCAGGCGGCCGGGCATGCCGGCAGCCACATCGCCGGCCTTGGCCACCGCCAGGGCCACGGCGTAGGCGGCCGGATCATGGTGAAGACCGGTAAGGGAAGCGGCCAGCTCTTCCTCCACGGATCCCGCAGGAACGACTTCATGGGGAATGCCGGCGACGGTAAGCAGTTCCGCCCGTCGCGGGGAACGCGAGGCCAGGACCAGGACCAGATCTTCGGGCCAGTCCACAAAGGGGGTCAGGTGCCGCTTTTCAATCATGCGACTCCGCTTCGGTGGACGCTTCCCTGTCGATCACCAGTGTCACGGGCCCATCGTTGACCAGATCAACTTCCATCATCGCGCCGAACCGGCCCTCGGCCACCGTGGGCCATTGCCGCCGCAACAGGAGGCCAAATTCCTCATAGAGTTCCCGGGCCCTGTCCGGCGGCGCGGACCCGATGAAACTCGGGCGCATCCCCTTGCGGCAGTTTCCATACAGGGTGAACTGGGACACCAGCAGTATTCCCCCGCCCACATCCTGCAGCGACAGATTCATCTTACCCTCGGTATCGTTGAAGATGCGCAGGCCCGGCAGTTTGCGGGCCATCCAGGAAAGCTCGGCGGTCGTGTCGCGGGGACCGAAAGCGGCCAGGACGACCAACCCCCGGTCGATACTGCCGACGGTTTCACCGCTGATGCGGACGGAGGCGGCCCCACTTCTCTGGACGACACAGCGCATCGGATCTCCTGTCCGTCAGTTTTTGCGGGTACCCAGCTGAAAACGTTCGATACCCTGGACACCACGTACCTTGCCCAGGGCCTTGAGGATCTTTTCCAGGTTGTTCAGATTGCGGACCTCCACCACCATGGTGACTTTGGCCAGGTCATCCTCGGCGCTGAATTCTCCGCTGGCGATATTGGTATTGGTATTGCTGAGGGTATTGCTGATGTCCATCAACAGGTTCTTCCGGTCCACGGCCTGGATGATGAGTTTGACCATGAAGGTCTGATCAGGTCCGGAATCCCAGGAAACCTCGATCATCCGTTCGGGTCCCAGGTTGGGATCGTTCAGGTTGGAACAACCCACGCGGTGGACCGAAACCCCTCTCCCCCTGGTGATGATCCCCAGAATGGAATCACCGGGAATCGGCTGACAGCAACGGGCGAAGGAAACCATCAGGTTGTCGACTCCCGCCACCCGCACGCCGGAGGTCGATCGACCCAGCAGGGAGTCATAGATCTCCTTGCCCCTGGAAATGACCTTCTCGGCCTTGGATTCCGGTGCCGGAGCCACCCGGCCCACCACCTTCATGTGGGTGATTTCGCCCCGGCCCACGGCGGCCAGCATTTTGTCCAGATCGGTGTAGCCCATCTGCTGCGACACATCCACCAGGTCGTCGACCTTGGTTTTCAGGTGGGCCCTCTTCAATTCCTTTTCCAGGATTTCCCGGCCCAGCTTGACGCTTTCCTCGAACTGGGTGGTCTTGATCCAACGCCTGATATGGTGCTTGGCCCGGCTGGTCTTGACCACTTCCAGCCAACTGGAGCTGGGATTGGGCGTTTTGCTGGTGAGGATTTCCACCGAATCGCCGTTCTGGAGTTCGCTCCGCAAGGTCACGATCCGGCCGTTGACCTTGGCCCCAATGCAGCGGAATCCCACCTCGCTGTGGATGCGGAAAGCGAAGTCCAGGGGGGTGGCTCCGCGGGGCATCTGGAAAACGTCGCCCCCGGGGCTGAAAACAAAAACCTCGTCGCGGAAAAAATCCACCTTGAGGGTTTCCATGAACTCTTCGGCGTCGGCCACGTCCTCTTCCCACACCATGATCTGACGCAGCCACTTGACCATTTCGGCCAGATCGGACTTGTCCGCCCCGCCGCCTTCCTTATAGCGCCAGTGGGCGGCGATTCCCAGTTCGGCCCTGTCGTGCATGTCGCCGGTGCGAATCTGGACTTCAATGTACTTCCCCCCTGGAACCCGGACGGTGGAGTGGATACTCTGGTACATGTTGGCCTTGGGCGTGGCGATGTAGTCCTTGATGCGATCGGCCAGGGGCGGGAACTGGCTGTGCAGGGCGCCCAGGGCGTGATAACAATCCGCCTTGGTGTCCACGATGATTCGCAGGGCCAGCAGGTCGTAGACACGATCCATGCCGATATCCTGTTCCTTCATCTTGCGATAGATGGAATAGAAATGCTTGGGCCGGCCGCTTATCTCATGTTTGACGCCCGCATGGTTCAGGGACTCATGCAAGGGTGTGACGATCTTCTGGATCAACCGTTCCCGTTCGGCCCGGGTCTGGTTGATGCCCGCCTCGACCTCGAAGTAGCGTTCCGGCTGCAGAACCTTGAAAGCCAGATCCTCCAGTTCCCACTTCATCCTGGCGATGCCGAACCGGTTGGCCAGCGGCACGTAGACATCCATGGTCTCCTGCGCGATGTCCAGCTGGCGGTCATCCTTCAGGAAACTCAGGGTCCTCATGTTGTGCAGGCGATCCGCCAGTTTGATCAGGACCGTGCGCGGATCCTGGGCAATGGCCAGCACCAGCTTGCGGTAGGTCTCAGCTTTGCGGGCATCCTTGTTCACCGCCCGGATGCCGCTGATTTTCGTCACCCCGTCCACCATGTGGGCGACATCCTTGCCGAACCGCTGGCGGATATCCTCCATCTCGTAGTCGGTATCCTCGACCACGTCGTGAACCATGGCCGCGATCAGGGTATCGACATCCAGGCGCAGGTCGGCCAGGATGGTGGCCACGGTCAGGGCGTGCGTGAAAAAAGGTTCACCGCTCTTGCGCATCTGGCCTTCGTGGGCCGCCTTGGCAAAGCGGTAACCGAACCAGAGCTTGTCCTCGTCGGCCTGGGGATTATAGACACGGACCTTCGCCCACAACTCCTCCATCATGGCCTTGAGGTCGAGGTCGGCTGTGCGCCCGCCGGGACTCATTGATTCACCGCGGGCCGGATATCCACCAAAAGTTGCTGCACCGGATCGTAGCTTCCGTTGCGCGGCCGGAAAGTGCTGCGGCCGATCTGGAACAGGATATCCCAACGGCGGTCCAGCAGATCCCGGGACTGCATCTTGTTTTCCTCCAGCATCCGGCGCCAGGCGTCGCCACTGCCGAAGGACACGAACTCGCGACTCAAGGCCGGGGTCTCGTTGCCGTTGCCGCGGGAGGGACCGCGAAAAGCAAAGCGCAGGTGGGCGCCGCCGCTGAGATACATGGGCGGTTTCTGCAGCTGCAGGCCCTCGCACAGGAAGGTGGGTTTACGGTTGCCCGACCCGAACGGCTCCAGATGTTCCAGCTCTCCCACCAGCCGGGCCACTTCATTCGACCCCATTCCGTCCAGGCTCAGGTCCAGGTCATATCCTTCGGGTAATGGCCCGGTATGGGGCTCGGCCAGAAGCTGGTTGAGGAAAGCTTCGCGAAAGGCATCGATGTCACGCGAGTGCAAAGTCATGCCGGCCGCCTGGGCATGTCCCCCGTGCCGCGCCAGAAATTCGGAGCAACGGTCCAGGATACATTTTACATCGACGTTGGGTACGCTGCGCGCTGAACCGCGGGCCTCACCGCCTTCTTCGGCAATCAGGATCACGGGCAACTGGTACTGTTCCACCAAACGGGCGGCGCCGATTCCGATGATGCCCTTGTGCCAGGAAGAAGACGCCAGAACAAGTCCGGGGTCGCCGCGGCGCACGAACGGCAGGGCCATGTCGATGGCCTCTCCCTTCAACAGGATGTCCTGTTCCTTGCGCCGGGTATTGGTGCGGTCCGCTTCTTCGGCCAGGGAGCGTGCGGTCGCCGGGTCCCGCGTCAATAGGAGTTCCAGGGCCGACATGACCCTCCCGATACGTCCGCAGGCATTGATGCGGGGAGCCAACTGGTAGGCGAAATCGCCGGTGGTCACGGGAAAACCGCGGTCCAGGCCGCTGACCGCCAGCAACGCCGCCAGTCCCGGCCGGATGTTGGCGCGATCGTTGAATCTTTCCAGGCCCTTCTTCACGAGGATCCTGTTTTCACCCACAAGCGCCATCTGATCGGCCACCAGCCCCAGGGCCACCAGGTCCAGGACACTGCCCAAAAACTCGTCCGGCAAACAGGAAGGATCCTTCAGTTTGAGGGCCTGGGCGAATTTGAAGGCGACCGCGACCCCGCACAGCTCATCGTTGGGATAGGTCGCTCCCACCCGGCGGGGATTGACCAGTGCCGTTGCCGGAGGCCGCGTTTCGAAGATGTGGTGGTCCAGGACGATGACATCCATCCCCAGGTCCCGGGCCAGGGTTATTTCCTCCACCGCGGCCGTCCCGGTGTCAACGGTGATCAGCAGGGTGACTCCGCGGCCCGCCCACTCGCGCACCATGCGGCTGGCCACGCCGTACCCGTCGGTGGCCCGGTCGGGAATGAAGGCCTCTTCCGGGTGGACCTTGGATCCGCCCACTGCCAGGGCGGAAATGGTCTCGAACAAAAGGGCGCTGCCGGTGATGCCGTCCACATCAAAATCCCCGTGGACGGCAACCCTTTCGCCGTCGCGCGCCGCCTGGAACATGCGCTCCACGGCGCGGTCCATTTCCATCAGCAGGAAGGGATCGTGGAGATGGTCCAGGGAGGGGTGGAAGAACCGTTCCAGATCACTGTTTTCCGTGACACCGCGGCCGGCCAGTACCTGAAGCAGGCAATCGGAGACCTGGAAATCCAGGGGCACCTCGCGCCGGATCCTGGTCACGACATCGTCGGACACGGTGGAATGCACACGCCAGGGGCGTCCTGAAAGGATGCCTGAGTGATGGGATCTATCGAGAGGTGGATTCAAAAAGTTCACGCCTTCCGCGTAACTTTCGGCGGTCCGGACATGCCGGAGCCGAACAACCATCCGGGAACAGTCCGGATCCTGCGGTTTGACGTGAGAAGTCGGTCGTAAGCCGAGTCCTGTTACCGGCCTTTTCCGAAGAAAAAGACGGCGACAGTCATGTATCTAGGGCCGCCGTTACCGACGGCCTCCAGCGACCTACCCGGGAGTATGGCGAGGCGGGCAGCCTCATCCTCCGCTATTTGGTCTTGCTCCAGGTGGGGTTTACCCTGCCGCCCCTGTCACCAGAAGCGCGGTGAGCTCTTACCTCACCATTTCACCCTTACCGCGGCCGAAACCGCGGCGGTATATTTTCTGTGGCACTTTCCGTGGGATCACTCCCCCTGGCCGTTAACCAGCACCCTGCCCTGTGGAGCTCGGACTTTCCTCGGACCTCCCGAATCATGGATTTGGGAGGTACGCGACTGCCTCCCCGACTTCTCACCCTGCCATGATAGACTGATTAGGGATCCTTGTCACAGGAATTTAGTGTTGGAAAGGTCAGGCCGGTTCATCGAGGGCCCGGTTGGCCAAGGCGTCGGCATGGCCGTTCAGGGCCCGTTTGATGTGCTTGACCTGGAACTCCTCCAATCCCTTGCTCAAAAACACAACCTGCTGGTAAAGAGGACGCAGATCCGGACTTTTGACCCGGTAGGTACCGTGGAGTTGGCGGACGATGAGTTCGCTGTCCATGTTCAAATGAACCCTTCTCACCTTCCAGCGCCGGCAATGTTCCAGAGCGGCGACCACCGCGCGATATTCGGCCACGTTGTTGGTGGCCCGGCCGATGGCCTCGCAGTACTCGGCGAGTTCCACGCCGTCCTTCAGCTTGAAGACGACCCCGACCGACGCGGGCCCCGGGTTGCCACGGCTGGCTCCGTCGGTGAAAATCTCCATGATATGTCGCCCCCGAGCCGGAAGGGGACTCTTGTCCAGGGTTCCGGCAGCCGGCAGCTCCGGCCAATCGCCGGCATCGGCCTTTTTCCGTCCGCCAACCCTGGAAGCCTTGGCTTTCCCCGGATCCTCGGCCGGATTCCCTCCGGTGACAACGACATCATCGGTATCTTTGAGTTCTCTCCGCCAGATCGAAAGGCGGCGTCTCAATTCCCGCACCGAGAGACCGCATTCCCGTGCAAGAGAGCGCAGATCTCCGCTGCGTTCGAGGGTTTTCAACAGTCCGGTCAGTGTTTCCGGTTTGCGAGTGGCCATCAGGATGTCATTCCTTCGGTTTCCGGTGTTCAAACAGGGCGTTAATTCCAGGCTTTGCGAACGACGAACCGGGCGCAGGAACCGCAGCGGACCAGGGCCTTCCCCTGCTCCGCGTCCAGCGCCTTTTGGACCGGCAACTGACTGAAACATCCGCCGCAGGCACCCGACTGGACACGGGCCACCGCCGGGGGAACCTGGGACATCAGGCGTTTGACGTGGCGTCTCTCGCTCTCGGGCAAAAGCCCGGTCAGACGATCGATCTCCTGGAGAATTTCCTTTTCGGCAGCCCGGGCCATCTCCATCTCGCCCGCCATTTTTTCCATTTCCTCGGACCCGCGGGTTTCCTGGGCATCGCGCTGGCGACGGGCCGTCCCCGCATCGTCGTCCTTGATCCGGACATCGTCAAGCAACGCGAGCCCGGAAGTCTCCAGGCGATCGAGTTCCTCTTCGAGGTTTTTGATCTCGGCCTGGAGCGCCAGGAGTTGCCGGCTGTCGCCGACAGCGCCCACCTGGTTCCGTTTCCGGGCCAGGGTATCCTCCACGTCCTTGATTCGGGCCTCGGTGCGGCGCAGTTCCACCTCGGCCCCATGGCCGGCGGCTTCGGCACTGGCGGCATCGGCCACGTATTCATCCTGCAGGGAACGCAAATGTTTGTCACGTTGCCCATGATGGGCGATCGTGGCCCTGGCGACCGTGAGTTCCTCCTCGAGGCCGGCCAGTTCCACCATCAGATTGAGCATGACCATCGGATCCATATGAGGCCTCCCCCCTACAACCCCGAGTCTACCACCTGCGGGCGCCAAGTCATGCACAGAATGTCCGGACCGGGCGCGAACAGGTCGGTCGGGACAAAAAAAAAGGTGCGGATGCACCCGGCCGCCGTCGGCCTGTCTTCTTCCCGGACCTGTTTCGGCATCCCCGGCTTGCCCGGGGACGCTGCAAAAAACGGGTGGTGGGCGATACTGGACTTGAACCAGTGACCTCTCGCGTGTGAGGCGAGCGCTCTAGCCAGCTGAGCTAATCGCCCATCCGTTTGTCGACTTCGCAATTTCCTCGATCCGCATCCCGACGGGTCATGGTGGGCCCACCTGGACTTGAACCAGGGACCGACCGGTTATGAGCCGGTTGCTCTAACCAACTGAGCTATGGGCCCACGACCGGGACGCGCAAGATAATGAATCCTGCAATTATGGTCAAACCATTTCCCCATAGCCCTTGAGCTTCCGGCTCCGGCTGGGATGGCGCAGCTTGCGCAGGGCCTTGGCTTCGATCTGCCGGACCCTTTCGCGGGTCACCTTGAAAATGGTCCCCACCTCTTCCAGAGTCCGCGGAGTGCCGTCGCCCAGGCCGAAGCGCAGGCGGATGACTTTTTCCTCGCGGCGGGTCAGGGTGCTCAGGACACGCTGCATCTGATCCTTGAGCATGCTGTGGGCCGCCATCCGCGCGGGCGAGGGCGCGCTGTCGTCCTCGATGAAATCGCTCAGGTTGCTGTCCTCGTCCTCGCCGATGGGCCGATCCAGGCTGACCGGTTCCATGGACGCCTGCAGCACTCCCTGAACTTTTTCCAGGGGCATCTCCAGGAAGACCGCCACTTCTTCCGGTTTGGGATCCCGACCCAGTTCCTGCAGAAGCTGCCGGTTGGCCCGGTTCACCTTGTTGATGGCCTCGATCATGTGAACCGGTACGCGGATGGTGCGCGCCTGATCCGCGATGGCCCGGGTGATGGCCTGCCGGATCCACCAGGTGGCGTAGGTCGAAAACTTGTAGCCCTTGCGATAATCGAATTTTTCGACCGCGCGCATCAGGCCGCTGTTGCCTTCCTGGATCAGGTCCAGGAATTCCAGCCCGCGATTGGTGTAGCGCTTGGCGATACTGATCACCAGCCGCACGTTGGCTTCGATCATCTCGCGCTGCGCGGTGTCCACCTGCTGCTTGCCCATCACGATCTCGGTACCGATCATGCTGAGGCGATCGGTGGTCAGACCGATTTCCCTCTCGATGTCGGCCACCCTTTTCCGCATGTTGCGGATGACGTGGTAGGCCTCCTCGATATTTTCCTTCCGACCCTTTTTGATGCTTTTACTCTTCAGGGCCGCGCTCATGTCGGCAAAGGGAATCCCGACATCCTCTTCGGCGAGGGATACCCGGGCCTGCAGATCACACACCTTGGAATGGACCAGGATGAGCTTGTTGGCCAACTGCTCGATCTGGGCCGGAGCCAGGTGAAGGTCCATGAACGTGTCGAGGATCTTCTTTTCCCTGGTCTGGACCATCCGGGTCAGGGTGGCCAGGCGGGTGGCGTTGGTGCAGGTTTCCAGCTCCGCGTTTTCGGTTGCCATCTCCTTTTGCCAACCTTCGATCTTTTCCAGCGCCCGCAGGATACGTTTGGCTTCCTTCTTCGCCGAAAGATGTACGTTCCAGGTGCTGGTATCGTGCTGAATCACCTCGTCGACATGGATGGATTCGGCCAGCATCTGATTGGCGGTCTGGCGCAGTTCGCCCAGGGCGTGGGTGGAGCGAAGGGTGGCTTCGATGATGGCGATGCGCCCGTCCTCCATGCGCCGCGCCAGGTTGACCTCGCCCTGCCTGGTCAGCAGGGGAACCCGGCCCATCTCCCGCAGGTACATGCGAACCGGATCGTCATACTTGACGTTGGTCCGTGAAACCTTGCGGGCCGCGGCGATCTTCTTCTTTTCCTTCTTCTTGCGCCGGGACATCTTTTCCTTGGCCTCGGCCTCGGAATCGAAATAGTCGATTTTGAGTTCGCCCAGCTTTTCGTAGATCCGTTCGATCTGGTCCATGTCGAATTCGCTGCCGAGCATGTCGTTGATCTGGCCGTGCAGGATGTAACCACCCTTGGCCGTCGCTTCCTTGCGAATCTTGCTGATGATCGCATTGAATTTCTTAGTTCCCATATGCGCCTTATTCCCCCGTGTGCACTGAACCCCGTCGGGCCTCGGCCTGTTTCAGATTCCGTATGAGCGTGCCGAGACAATCCCTTATGACCTTGATGAAATCGGTGCTTTCCGGGCGGTCCTCCTTGTTGATCAGCTGGCTGATAAAATCACGGTACACCTTGTCGCCGGTCGCGTTCCACCGGTCCAGGACAAAGTCCCGCGGAGAGCGCCCCGCGTGCCCGTCCTCGGCCCAGGCAGACAGTTCGTCCACCAGAAAACGGGCTTCGGGACGGCTGAGCAGCAGGTCGCCGCGTTCAGCCAGAAAAACCCGGGCGGCCTTACCCGAGTCGTCCATCAGGATATGTGAGAGCATGTCGGCCTCGATGGGTTCCGCGTTGACCGTGGCCAAAGAGCGCCTGACCTGAGGTCCGGTTCGGCGCTTGACGTTGGCGGTCACCTCATCGGAGCCGGGAACACTCCCGGCCTGGTCACTGTTTTCATCCCGGCCCGCCACAGGGGCTGTACCCCGGGAGCCGGAACTTTTATTCGCTGTGTGCCTGGGTCGCGCCCGGGCCGCTTCCTTTTCCACCGCTTCGCGCAACAGTTCCGCCTGAAGACCAAAGGTCTCGGCGGCCTCCTGCAGCACGTACTCCCGACGCAGGCCGTCATCAATACGGGCAATTGTCCCCAGGGCCTGACGGAGCGCGCGTTCCCGCACTTCCCGGTCGCCGCCCCGGGCATCGGCCAACCCCTTCAGAAAAGGGATGTAGCCTTGCCCGCTTTTCAGGGCCTCGTGCATGGCATCGACTCCATCGCCGATGACAACGTCAGCAGGATCCTTGCCCGTGGGCAAGCTGACGATTTTTGGCTCCAGCCCAAACTGCAGCGCGATGTCCGCCGACCGTACCGCCGCCTTCAAACCCGCCTTGTCGCCATCGAAAAGCAGGACGACGTTTTTGGCTCCCCGCCGGATCAGTTTGGCCTGATCCGGGGTGAAAGCGGTCCCGCACGTGGCCACCACATTGACGATGCCCACTTGCGCGAGAGCCAACAGGTCCAGGTAGCCTTCGACGAGAATGGCGGTTTTTTCGCGGGCGATCGCCATGCGGGAAGCTTCGAAACCGTAAAGAAGCTTTCCTTTGGAAAAATAGGGACTGTCCGCGGAATTCAGGTATTTCGGTTCACCCTGGTCGATCACCCTGCCGCCGAAACCCGCCACCTGCCGGGAAATATTCTTGATGGGAAATATAATCCGGCTCCGGAAATAGGCAAATGGTGAGCCTCCGCGGTCGCTGACGCGCATCAGATCCGCCTGCTGGGCCAGGTCCGCGTCCACACCCCCGTTTTTCAGGCCGCTTGCCAGCCATTCGGACCCCGCCGGAGCCCAACCCACGTCGAAATCCCTCAACGCCTTGTCCTTGAAGCCCCGGTCCTGCAGATAGGTCAAGGCGTTACGACCCAGCTTGGGATCCCAGAAAGCATCCCTCCACAGGGTCATGGCGACCTCGTTGGCCCGGTGGAAAGCCCGTCTTTCCCCCTCGGAATCATCGTCCCGCAACCACGCGGAGAGGTCGATGTCCAGGGGCCGGGCCAGAATCTCCACCGCCTCCGGAAAAGTCACGCCCTCGATTTCCATGGTAAAGGAGATGACGTCCCCGCCCGTCGCACAGCCGAAACAGTGATAACGCTGGCGCGCGGGAGTGACAATGAAGCTGGGAGTTTTTTCCCGGTGGAAGGGACACAAGCCCTTGTAGACGGACCCGGCCGGCTTGAGGCTGACGTGCTGGCGCACCACCTCGACAATGTCGGTCTCATCCTTGACCCGGGCAATGATGTCGGGCGAAAAAACAGGTGCCATTATGCTTTGAGCCCCAGACCTGGCTGCATCGGTTCCCCCGTGGGCGAGACGGCGTGGACACGGTGACATTGGGAATTTGTTAAGATATGTTCAAAGACCCTGAAACGGCAACTTTATCGGCAGGATGTTTTTTCCCGGGCGCGGCATGGTCACCCAGCCAGGTTCACCCGGGTCGCTCCGCCTCCACCCTGTCCGGGCCCCGCTTCGGTGAAGGAAGCCACCCGGGGATCCTTTTTCAGACGGTCGTGGAGGTGATCCCGCAGACGGCCCGTTCCGAACCCGTGGATAACGTTGATGACTTCCAATCCGGCGGGTATGGCGCGGTCGATGAGTTTGTCCAGACGTTCCCACCCTTCTTCGCCCGACTCCCCCCGCAAATCGATTTCCGGTTCCGCCCCCAGCGCTTCACCGCGCCAGGACCAGGAACCCGCCGTGCCGCCGGAGGGGCTGCCGGAGGGGCCGTCGGGGGTGGATTCGGAGCGAACCGAAGCATTCTCCAGCGGGCGAACCGCATCGAGCCCGAGGGTGAGTCGCAATCCGTCGGCCGTGGCGAGGATCCGGTCTCCCCTCACTTCGACCACGGTACCGATCAGGCCCAGATCGGGAATCCGCACCCGCTGCCCCGGCTCGACCCGCACGGGGACCGGAGGTTCCCCACGATCCGCGGTCAGCTTCCGGTGCAGATTATCCAAATGGGCCCTGGCTGATTTGACCACCGTCTTGTCGGCGCCGGAGGCCTTGATCTGACGCACCGCCTGTTCGATGGCCCGGCGACCGCCCCGCACCAGGTCCTCCGCCTCCCGGGTGGCGGTGGCCATCAGTTCCCGGCGCTCCTTGCGCAGGCCGCGCAGCCTCTTGTCCAGCTCTTCGGACAGGACCCGGGTACGTTGGGTTTCCTGGTGAACTTCCTCCTGGGCGGTGGTCAGTTCACGGGCCCGGCGGTCCAGGTCGGCGAGAAGTTTTTCAATCTGGACCCTTTCGTCGCCGGCCATCTGCCGGGCCTGGTCCAGAAGGTCGGCCGGGAATCCCATCCGCGCCGCGATATCGAACGCGTGGCTTGTCCCTGGATCCCCCACCCGGAAAGTGAACAGGGGCCGCAGATCGCGCTCGTCGTAATCCATGGCGGCGTTGACCATGCGCGGATGGTCGTGAACCGCGGCCTTGAGCAGGCCAAAATGTGTCGACGCCAGGACCAGGGCCCCGCTGTCGGACAGCCTGGCCAGGGTGGCAAAGGCCAGGGCGGTGCCTTCCTGGGGATCGGTGCCGCTGCCGATTTCATCGCAGAGCACCAGCGTACCGGGACCGGCTTCGGCCATGAAGCGGCCCAGGTGATGCAGATGGGCGGAAAAGCTGCTCAGGGATTGGGCGATGGACTGATCGTCGCCCAGATCGACCAGAAGACGGCTGACCAGGGGTAAAACCGTGTCTTCCCGGGCGGGTATGTCCCATCCGCATTGGGCCAACAGGCAAAACACCCCCACCGATTTCAGGGCCACCGATTTGCCCCCGGCATTGGGCCCGGAAATGACCAGGGTCCGCATCCCCGCAGGCATTTCGAGATCCAGGGGCACCACCAGATCCCGACCGGCGGCGCGGTCCCCCTCGCCCAGGGCTTCCAGCAACAGGGGATGGCGCCCTCCGCAGATCCTCACTTCACCCGCATCCGACAGAACGGGCCGCCGGCCGCGGACTTCCCTGCTCCACAGCATGGGAGCGCGGACGGTGTCGAGCAGAACCATCACCTCACAGGCATCGTCCAAAGCGGAGGCGGCCTGTTCCACGGCGCGGTTGAGTTCGAAGAGAATGCGCGCCTCCTCGGCCGCGATGTCCAGGCGGGTGGCGGTCAATTCGTTGGCCAGCCGCACCACTCCAGCCGGTTCGACAAACAGCGTGGCGCCGGATGAAGACCGGTCGTGGATGATTCCCTCCACCCGGCGGCTGTCCCCCGAACGCAGAGGCAGGCAGAAACGATCACCCCTCAAAGTCACCTCGTCGCCGGTGGTCCACCCCTTCGCGCGCGCCCGGCTCATCGCCTGCCCCATTTCCTGACGCACGGCCCGCTCCTGGCCGGCCACCGACCGCCGCAGGCGGCTCAACAGGGGGCTGGCGCCATCGAGGATACTGCCGTCCCGCTCAAGGGCGCGGCGGATGGCGCCGGACAGGCCGCTGAAATCCGCCATCTGGACGGCGGCTTCACCCCACAGGACAAAGCGGGTCCTGTCGGCCATGAAAAAGGAACGCAACTGATCGAGTTGTTCCGCGGCCCCCGCGATCAGGACCAGATCCGGTCCCTCCAACCTCACCGGAGGCGGCTGTCTGACAAGCTCCAGGGTCGTTCCGACTTCCGCCATGGGCGGCCACTGGTTGGCATCGCCGGCAGGGCGAAGTTCGTCGGCCAGGGCATGTTGCAGCGTGATGGGTTCCCTCGAGGCATAGGGCAGGCGGGATCGGATGATCCGGGAGGCGGGCCCGTTCAGGCAGAACGACGCGATCTGATCGGTGACTGAGTCCCATTCCAGCAGCTCGGCGGAGCGCCGCCCCAGGATCCTGTTGCCGGTATCCCGGAAAGCGGCCATGCGCTCGAGCAGATTGATCATTCGGAAACAGCCTCGTCGACGGCCTTGCCCACTTCCTCCTTGACCTTGCCTCCGGACTCTTTGGCCTGGTCCAGGACCCGGTCCCATACTTCTTCGACCTGGCCTCCGGACAGGCGCCGCACCTGTTCGTAGACCGCGGGAGCCGCATAATAGATGAACTGTCCCACGGGAGTATTGCCGTAGGCCGTCTGGATGGACTTGCCGCCCGGCACCTGGGTGGCCGCCACCAGGATGACACTGGTCACGAGGGTGCCGAGGGCGATGCCGACCAGGGCGCCGCCCCACTTGTCCAGCCAGCCAAGAACCGTCAGACGCAGTGTTTTGCTGATTAGATTGGCGAGCATGCGGCTCAGAACCAGGCCCACGAAAAACAGAACCGCCCAGGTCACCAGCAGGGAGGCCCCTTCGTTCATGCCGGTCTTGTCGAGGACCCAGGGTTGGACCGCCGAAGCGAAACGGGCGGTCAGGATGAGGCTCACCAGGACCCCGACGATTTCCAGGATGCGTTTGATGACACCGTCACGAAATCCCATGATCCCGAAGGCAACGATGGCGGCCAAGGCCATTAAAACAGGGAAATCCATGATCAGCCCACCAGGCTTTTCTTGACCAGGGCGCTCACGCGGCCCCCATCGGCGCGTCCGGTCGTCTGCGCCAAAACCGCCTGCATCACCTTGCCCATGTCCTGGGGCCCCGACGCCCCGGTCTCGGTGACCGCGGCGGCCACGATGGCGGCCAGTTCTTCATCAGTCATTTCGGCGGGCAGGAATTCAGCCACGATGGTCAGTTCCACTTCCGCGGCGGATTTCAATTCATCGCGACCGGCGTCGCCGTAACTCTTGACCTGGTCCTTGACCTTGCGGGCGTAGGAAGTGAGGATCTTCAGGATGTCGTCGTCCTTGAGTTCCCGGCGCTCATCCACTTCCACCTGTTTGACGGCCGCCTGCAACATGCGCAGCACTCCGAGCCGGGATTTGTCCCTGGCCTTCATGGCCGCGATGACTTCCTGCTGAATCTTCGCTGCGATTTCACTGCTGGCCATGTGCTCACCTTCCTGATTGATGTTTCCCGAACCTTATTCGATACCGACCATGAAAACGCCACCCGGGCCGCCTGTCAAGATCAGGCCCCGCCACTTCCCCGAAAGACCGGATCAACCGGACAGCCATCTGTCCCGAAGAGCCTGGAGAATGGTCAGTCCCGTCAGGGCGGCCGTTTCCGTGCGCAGGACATGCGGTCCCATGCCGAGGGGTCTGGCCCCCGCCCGGGAAAATTGCGAAAGTTCAGCGGGGGACCAACCGCCCTCCGGGCCAATCAGGACCGTCAGCACCGAAGGCGGATCCCCCTTGTCCGGGTCCGGAATTCCGGTCCAGAAGGGAACACCCCCCGCGATGGCGGTCCCGTCTTCGGGAGCTGCGCCGTAATACACCGGTCCGGTGGAGCAACGGGCCAGAAGATCCTTGACGGGCGCCGGATCCGAGAGAACCGGAAGCCATGACCGTCCACTCTGTTTGAGGGCGGCGGTCATGATGGAGCGCCATCGGTCTTTTTTCCCTGGCCGCGGATCGATCACCCCGAGTTCCGTCTCCAGGGGAAGGAATTCGTGGGCGCCGAGTTCCACGGCCTTTTCCAGGGCCCATTCGAAACGTTTCCCCTTGACCACCGCGCAGGCCAACGCCAGCCGCGGCTCACGGAATTCCTCCTGGTCGGTGGTGAAGGTGAGGATTTCAACCCGGGCCAGTTTTCCATCGCGGCCGCAGGGCAGACCGGTCATGCGATGCCCCCGGCCGTCCACCAGTTCGAGTTCCGGGTCGCGCCCCCCGCGCAGAACAGTGAACAGGTGATGGCTTTCGTCCCGGTCCAGGGAAACCCGGTCCCCGGGGCGGGGAGGCTGGTCAGGATCGGTTGCCAGGTAGAACTGGCGCAAGGCGTCTCCCCTCGGCATGGACGACAGGTCTATTCGTAGAGGTGCCGCCCCGGGGCGGGAATCCTGCCGGCAAGATCATCGCGGACATCTTCCAGTTACTTTTTCAGTTCGCGGTCGAGATTATCCGGGGTCCAGGCCAATACCCGCACCAGTTGATCACCTGAGCCGGGACGGTTCACGTGAGGGATGCCTTTGGTCCTCATGCGAAAAATCTTGTGGCTCTGGGTTCCGGCGGGAACCTTCAGCGATACCTTGCCCTCCAGGGTGGGGACCTCGACCTTGGTGCCGAGAATGAGATCCACCGGGGACAAAGGCACGTCGATCAACAGGTCGTCCCCATGGCGCTGGAACAACTCACTTTCCTGGACCTCGAAAATAACCCGCAGATCGCCGGCCGGAGCTCCCGCCGGACCGGCGTCGCCCTTGCCCCTGAGTTCCATGTAGTTGCCGGTGCTCACGCCCGCGGGAACCTTGATGGTCAGGGTTTCCTCGCCCCGGATGGTACCGGTGCCCCGGCACCCGGCGCAGGGGTCCTCCACCACCGTGCCCTGACCCTGGCACTGGGGACAGACACCTTCGGTCATCATCTGGCCCAGCAATGACTGCCGCACCTGGCGCACGCGGCCCTGGCCCCGGCATTGGGAACAGGTCACCGGCTTGCTGCCCGCGGCGGCGCCGCTCCCCTTGCATTCAGTACAGGCAACCTGTTTGTTGAGCTTGACGGTTTTTTTCGCGCCCTGGGCGGCTTCAAGCAGGGAAACCGTGAGTTCGAGCTGGAGGTTTCGCCCACGCTGGCGGCCACCGCCACCGCCTCCGCCGAATACGTCCCCGAAACCGCCGCCCATGCCCCCCATTCCGAAATTCCGCAGGAAGCTTTCCAAGGCGTCGTTCAGATCGACATTGAAACCGCCGGCCCCGCCAAACCCGCCCGCTCCACCGAAACCGGCGTTCTGGTCCATGTGCCCGAACTGGTCGTACTGGTCCCTTTTCTGGGAGTCCTTGAGAACCTCGTAGGCTTCGGTGGCCTCCCGGAATTTTTCGGCGGCGGTATCGTCGTCGGGATTTTTATCGGGATGAAACTGGATGGCCTTCTTGCGGTAGGCCTTCTTGATCTCCCCGTTTTCGGCGTCGCGGCCCACGCCCAGTACATCGTAATAATCCCGCTTGTTGCTCATTCGATCCTCTTAACTGGAAATGATGACCTTGGCAGGCCGCAGTACCATATCGCCAAAATGGAACCCCTGCTGGACGACTTCGATGACCAGGCCGGGTTCGGTGTCTTCGCGGGGAAGCTGTCCCATCGCTTCGTGAAAAGCGGGATCGAATTCGACACCCAGGACTTCCATGGGTTGGACACCCTTGTCTTTCAGGATCGCCCGGAATTTCTGGAAGATCAGTTCCACGCCCTCACGGAATGCCTCGACTTCGCCAGTATCGGAGCTTTCCCCGGCCGATTGCAAGGCCCTTTCAAAGTTGTCCTGGACCTCCAGCAGGGAGCGCAGGATTTCGGCCTGGGTGAAACGCCTTGTTTCCAGGACCTCCCTGCGGGACCTCTTGCGGACGTTGTCCAGTTCGGCCACCACACGCAGCCATTTTTCCTCGAAGGAGTCCCGTTCTCCGCGCAGGATTTCCTCGGCCGTCAAGGGGACGGTTTCCTCCACGGTTTCTTCCACGGTTTCTTCCACGGTTTCCTCCACGGTTTCCTCCACGATCTCTTCGTCCGGACCGGAGTCCGTTTCCTTGTCTCGGGAATCGGTCATTTCAATCTTCCTTCATGGCTCAAAAAACATCCGTCCACCGGCCGGAAAGGGCTGGTTCAACTCGCGATGGATGCCTGGGTATCCACGATGACCCGGCGCAGAATTTCCATACCGTGGAATGCCCGTTGATAGGACATCCTGCGTGGTCCCAGCACCGCCAGCAGGCCCGGTCTTCCTTCCAGATCAAAACGCCTGGTCAAAAGGGAAAAACGCCGCAGTTCTCCCACGGGGTTTTCCCTCCCGATCCAGACCCTGATGTCGTCCGTGGAAACGCAATCCAGGCGGTCCAGGGATTTCCTGATCTGAAGAGGTGACTCCATAAAACGGATCAGGGCTTTCAGTGGTTCGGGGTCGTGGAATTCCGGTTCCTCCAGGATATGCCCAACCCCTTCGAATTCGATATTTACATCCGAGGAATCCCGGAACAGTTCGCGGCCCCGCCGGGCCAGGTCGGCGGCGCACCGGGATGCGGGAGTCCCGACCAGATCCACGGTCCCGAGGGCGCCCTTGCGGATTTCCCCCACGGTGCGGCCACGTATCCTGTCAGACAACTGCCGGGCGGCCTCTTCCAACACAGGTATGGCAATGTCCTCGGTCAAATCCACCAGACCTGTCCTGACTTCCGCGTTTTCCAGGACAACCACTATCAGGATCCGGCGAGCCGAGCGGGGATAGAATTCCACCCGGACCGCGCGGACAGGTTCCAGGGTGGGGCCCACGATGATGCTGACGTTGTCGGTCAGCCGGCTCATCAGTCGGGCCAGGGCCTTGAAACGGTCCTGGGTGTCGATACCCCGGGGAATGCCCTTTTCAGCCAGGTGGCGCAGATTGGGCGGCGTTTCATGGCGCAGCAAAGGCCATCCTGCCAACAACCGGTCCACGAATGCCCGGAAACCCGCGTCGGTGGGGAGGCGGCCGGCCGATGTATGAGGCTGCTCAAGGTAACCGTCGCTCTCCAGGGATTTCATGACCGAACGGATCGTGGCCGAGGACACCCGCCGCTGCATATACCGCTCCACCAGGCCGGAGCTGATCGCTCGGCCGGTTTCGATATTCAGACGTACGATGGCCTCGAGGATATCCAGTGACCGGGAGGTCAAACTGGGTCCTCGTTCGATTTTGTTCATGCTTCTCACCTGAAAAATGCCAATAAACTGTCGACTTTCGCCGGTCTTCGCGCCCAAGGTAATCAATGGGATTTCAGGGTGTCAACCCGGCCAAACGTTCCTCGATGGAATCTATCCGCAGGAAACCCCGGCCCGTCAGGACCAAACGCCCATCCCGGACCTCCCACAACCCTTCCAGAATACCCTGTTCGGTGTCCCAGCCCCTTCGGGGCAGCCATTCCAAAGGGACTCCCCGCCGGGTTCGCAGGGTTAGAATCAGCCGTTCCAGGCGCCGGGCCGACCGGTCCAGGGGATCGACATCGGCCTCGGGCAGGCGGCCATTCCCGATCGCGGTGCCCCACCGGTCAAGGTCGCGGAAATTCGCGTAGCGCCGCCGTCCCCAGAATCCGTGGGCCGCGGGCCCCAACCCCAGCCAGGGGCGCCCCAGCCAATAGTTCCGGTTATGCCGCGACTCGGCCCCGGCCCGGGCGAAATTGGCCACCTCGTACTGCGGTATGCCCAGATCGGCCAGGTGCCCGATCACGGCCAGGTAAAGCTCCTCGGTGGCACCATCCGATGCCGGGCTCCAGGCTCCTTGTTCCTTGAGCATGGCCAACCGGGTGCCGGGATGGAGTTCCAGGATGTAGACCGAAAAATGTTCCACGCCCAGATCCGCGGCCTCGGTCAATTCGGCCAGGAGGGTCTCACGGTCCAGCCCCGGGC
>JAUVII010000262.1 GCA_030592845.1 Candidatus Krumholzibacteriia bacterium
AATCATCGGTGTCGGCCAGCTCCTGGAGACTGCGCCAATAGTTCATCCCTTTACCGGGATCAGAACTCATGTCGGACTTCCGAATCATGCGAAACCTTTCCTACCGATGACAGGTCGTGCAGTTGGTGGACGGAGAAATGTTGTGCGTTTGCCGCAGCTCGGCCCCGAGCACCGCGGGATCCCCGTCGGCAACCCAGCTCATGTCCGTCACGAATTCCTTGGGTCTGATATTGGCATCGGGATCGCGATGGCACTCCAGGCACCAGCCCATGGTCAGGGGCTTCACCTGTTCGACGACTTCCATGCGGTCGACGCGTCCATGACAGCTGACGCAACCCACGCCGGACTGGATGTGCCCGGCATGGTTGAAATAGGCGTAATCGGGAAGATCGTGCACACGCACCCACTGGATGGGCTCGCCGGTTTCGGCACTCTTGCGCACCAGAGCCAGCTTTTCGCTTTCGGTCTTGATGGTGGCGTGGCAGTTCATGCAGGTGGCCGTGGGCGGGATATTGGCCTTGGCGGTGGTTTCGACGCTGGTGTGGCAGTAGCGGCAATCGATGCCAAGATCACCGGCGTGAAGCGCGTGGCTGTAGGCGACCGGCTGTTCAGGGGCGTAACCGATGGCCGACATTTCCGGAGAAAACACCGCGGTGATCAGCACCGTGGCGTAGACCAGTCCACCGACCGCAAGGAGGGCCGAAGCCTCCCGCAGGTAATTGGTCCATTTCGGAAATACGAATTTATCGGTCGCTGTGCCCGAGTCGTTTCCTGGAGTTTCTGGAGTCAACCGACTCTCCCCCTTCATCCACAAGGAAAGATAATCCACCACACCAGGCGACTCTGGCCGCCGGAGAGGGCTTTGACTGCTTCTGTTTGCTTTCGGTGGGCGATTCTAAGGTCCTGCGGGCATCATTTCAATGAAAAACAGGACCTTTTAGGCATATTTTCCCAGTTCCATCGCCGTTTTGAAGGAAGCTCCACAGCCACAAGAACTTACAGCCTTGGGGTTTTCATACTGGAAGCCTCCGCCCACGAAGGCATCCACGAAATCCACCTGCAAACCATCGATCGAGGTCATCGAAATCGGGTCGCAGAGCACAGTCAGGCCGAACTGGGTGGTTTCCGCGTCGTTCGGCTGTTTGGCGGCGCCAGGCGTGATCACGTATTTGGTGCCCGAGCAGCCGCCGGCCTCGATGCCGATGCGCACACTGGCTTCGGTGCCGTTGACGTCGGCCAACTGGCGTTTGATCTCGTTGGCGGCGGATTCGGTGAAGGTCACCATGGTCGGAGCGGGCCTTTCGTGGGTTCCAGAGATAACCCCTTAAACCGGACCGAATTTATCTATTTGTTGGGGGTTTCGCAAATGGGATTTGGGGAAACAAGCTACTAAAACCTTAACTATTGGGTTGTGCCTCTGAAATTGTGTCTGGCTCACGGGGAACCTCAGATTTTGAGGTATGCCTCCGAAATGGGGCAACGTTGCCCTGTTTTGGCTTTAAACATCAAAAACAGTGCCCCCCGGGGGGTCATTTTCGCAGTGATATTTATTATCCATGCATACAAACCCGCCGGCGGGTTTCCCTGCGTTGATATCCAATATCCCAGCGTGCCTGGGTCAAAGATCCCTGTCGAGAAGTTTAATAAGTCCCCACCGAATCCGGCGCATCCACCTGAAACTGAATCACCGCCCGTGTCAGGTGCTCCTCCGTATCCCAGCAATGGATCACCAGGCTGTGCATACTTCCGGGCTCCAACGGCCTCTCCCAAATGGCTGCCTGATGGGCGGGCCCCTGACCCGGCTCCACCATCCAGCCCGGATCGTTGGGATCATGGGCATCGGAAAGATCCCAGCCCCAGCGGTAGGCCCTGATCTCCAGACCGCGATCCGCGAAACCCTCCCACCGGAAGGCCACCGGCACTCCCGGAGGCACCCGCAGATCCATGACCGATTCTCCCTGATAGACGGTCCACAGATCCATAAAGGTCCCCCCCACAACCAGTTTGGGACCGGGCAGCAGGAAATCGTCCCTGGCAAAACCGAAATCGGCCTCGGTGAAGGTGCTGACCCCGCCTCCGGGATTCTGCGTCAGCAGGACGTGCATATTGATGGGCGTGGTGCTGGACATTTCACGCGGCGGATTCATTACGCGCACTTCATAGGCGCCCGCATCCAGATGGCTGTAGGCAAAATGGCCCCGGCGGTCTGTGATCGCCCGGCGCAGGATTTCGCGGTCCGTGCCGTCATCGATGTCGATCATGATGTCGGGGATACCCGGCTCGCCCTCGTCCCTGATCCCGTTCTTGTTGGTATCATTCCAGACAAAGCCGCTGATTATTCCTTCTTCATGCACTCCGCCCACGGAAATGTGCGCGTTGAAGCCCACGCTTACGCCGGGATCGGCTTGGAACATCACCGTCAGGGGAAGGCTTTCTTCACCCGGGGTCCACCACAGGTCGTCGTTTACGAAGCCGAACTCGAAGGTGGGGCCGTCATCGGGGGAATTGAGGATGATCGTGCCCTCGGGAATCAACCGCAGGAAAGTAATACTGACCGGATTCTCGAAAGTGACGGGACTGTTGTTGGTGATGGTCAGATCGACCACCAGGGCGCCAACCTCATCGTCATAGTGCAGGTTGGTTCCCCGCAGGAAAAAAGGTCCCCGCATGGTTCTGTCCGGCGTGGTGACCGATTCCAGTTTGATCGTGAAATCGCCGGCCCCGGGTTCGAGGTCCACCCGGAAAGAGTTTTCATCGCCGGTCGGTGGGGTGACGGGATCATCGCTGCAGCCGGCAGCCACCAGCAACATCAGGATGAACAATCCACTCAAAGTGATGATTCTCGACATAACAATCCCCTTCTGCATTGCCCCGGTTTCATGGCGATTCCAACGTTTTATCTTACCATAATTGAAATAAATCCACAAACCGGCCGGGCCAGGTCATTCCCCGATAACAAGGACCACCATGCACAAGGTATTACGCCTGTTCGCCCTGACGCTGCTTACCACGATCCTGACAGGATGTCCCATGCAAGAATCCAACGGCAAAGACTCCGTGCCATCCGGCCCCCGCACCCCGCAGGAAATCGTGCGCGACGGGAACCATCTCATAAATGAACCTTCGGTCTACCTGCAGCAGCACGCGCACAACCCCTTGGACTGGTATCCCTGGGGCGAAGAAGCCTTTGCCAAGGCGCGCGCCGAGGACAAACCCATCTTCCTTTCAATTGGATATTCGTCGTGCCACTGGTGCCATGTGATGGAGCATGAGGTCTTCGAACACATCGATGTGGCCGAGTTCATGAACGAACACTTCGTGTGCATCAAGGTCGATCGTGAAGAGCGGCCCGACCTGGACAGCGTCTACATGGAAGCGGTACAGATGATCACCGGCCGCGGCGGCTGGCCCATGTCGGTGTTCCTGACGCCGGATCTGAAACCGTTCCACGGGGGCACCTATTTCCCCAAGGATCACTTCATGCAGCTGACCCGCCAGATCGTGACCGTCTACAAGGAAAAGCGTGAAGACCTGGAAAGTCAGTCCCGGCAGATAGCCGAAAAGATCGGCCGCTCCTCGGCGGCGGCTTCGACCGATGGGAGAATTCCGGATGACCAGGGAATCGCCGCGGCTGTGGCCAAGGGCAAGGAAAGCTACGACCCGGTCAACGCCGGCTTCAACCAGTCCCAGAAATTCCCCACGCCGGTCAAATGGCGCTTCCTGCTGCACGAATACCGCCGGCGCGGCGACGAGGACCTGGCCGAAATGATCGTCGCCACCCTGGAAGCCATGCAGGGCGGCGGCATCTACGACCACGTGGGCGGCGGTTTCCATCGCTATACCGTGGACCCCGACTGGACGGTCCCCCATTTCGAGAAAATGCTCTACGACAATGGTCAGTTGGCGGGGCTGTTTTTGGAGGCGGGCGTGGTTTTCGAGCGTGAAGACTTCACCGCCACCGGCCTGGATGTGTGCGACTTCCTGCT
>JAUVII010000362.1 GCA_030592845.1 Candidatus Krumholzibacteriia bacterium
GTGATTTCCTACATCGCCCTGAGCAGCGTCCGCGAACCCGAGGGGGACATCATTGATGAACCCCGGAAACTGTCCACCTTTCTGGGTCAGTCCCTGCGTATGGTCAGGGAAGACCGAAATTTCGGTCGGTTTCTCTTGAGTCGCCTGACCATCGGCTTCTCTGCTTTCGCACTGCCTTTTTACGTTCTGTACGGGAAACAGGAACTGCAGATGCCGGCCGAAAGGATCGGTTTGCTGATCGGGTCCCAGGTGGCCGGATCGATCCTGTCCAACATCGTATGGGCCGAACTCAGCGACCGCGTGGGCAATCGGAGCGTCATCATGCTGACCGGGTTGGTTGCGGTATTGATCCCGGCGTTGACATTGATTTCCACGCATGTCGGCGGTTCGGCGTTGCTGGTAGCGGTGTTCGCGCTGATCGGTGCCCAGATCAGCGGCGCCGGAATCGGATTCAAAAACTACCTGCTGGAAATTGCCCCGGTTCCGTTGCGACCTGCCTATATCGCCGTGGCCGGGACCTTGGCCGGATTATTGTTTCTCCTGCCCATCGCCGGTGGATTCGTGGTGGACATGTGGGGATATCAGGCGGTGTTTGCGGCAACCGCGGTCGTGGTGGCGGTCGGGATGGCATTTTCCTGGAACTTGAAGTGTGTCAGGAAACCCGCGAAAGCGGACGGGACAGGAGGCGATCATGCTGGATCTTCGTAACCCTTATATCTTCGCTCCAATCAAGACGGGCTATTCGGACGGCGATGGGCGAGTAACCTCGCACCACCTCGCCTATTATCGGAAACGGTCCCGCCACGTGGGCGCCGTGACTCCCGAGCCGTTCTATCTTGATGCGAGGTTGCGTGAACTTCCCACCCAGATGGGGATCGACGGCGAAAACAAGGTTCCGGGTCTCAAAAGCCTGGTCGATGAGATCCACGCCGGCGGGGCGGCAGCCATCGCCCATCTGAATCACGCGGGCCGCATGGCCAATCCGAAAATCCCCGGGAACGTGTTTTTCTCATCCACGGATCGAGCCTGTGAAACGGGGGGCGCTCAACCCATAAGGATGGGCAAGCCGGAGATGGATGAGGTCGTGGATCTTTTCGTCGCCGCAGCGCGGACCGCCGTCACCTCGGGCTTCGACGCTCTGGAACTGCAGCTCGGCCACGGATACCTGCTGGCCCAGTTCCTCTCACCCATGGTCAACGATCGCGACGACCCCTATGGAGGGGACTTCGCAGGCAGATCCCGTTTCCCCTTGCGGGTGGTGGATGCCGTACGCGAAAAGGTGGGCTTGCCGCTGCTGGTTCGAATCAGTGGTGCGGAAATGGTCACCGGCGGTATTGAAATCGAAGAGTCCATAGCCCTTGCGCGCGAGTTGAAATCCCGCGATGTCGCCGCGGTGCATGTTTCGGCCGGCACGGTGTGCAGTACGCCTCCTTGGTTCTTTCAACATATGTTCATTCCGGTCGGAAAGACATGGGACCTGGCCGATCGAATCCATCGTGAGACGGGCGTCAGGGTTGTGGCTGTCGGCAGGATCGGCGATGCGGCCACCGCACGACAACTCGAGAAACGGTTCGAGGGCGGATTCCTGGCCGTAGGACGAGCGCTGGTGGCCGATCCGGATTTCGTGGGCAAGGTTTTGGGTCA
>JAUVII010000245.1 GCA_030592845.1 Candidatus Krumholzibacteriia bacterium
GCTTGGAGTATATTCGCCAAGACAGCCCAATGGCTGCCCAACGGTTTCGTGAGAAAGCAGAGCAGGTTCTTCGAAGACTTGAAAAGTTTCCGGAATCCGGCCGCTCGATTCCAGAGTTTCCAGGATTTCCTCATCGTGAAGTCATTGTTCGTCCGTATCGTTTCTTTTATAGGGTGGCTGGGAAGACAGTTTGGATTGTTGCGGTTTGGCATGGCGCACAATTGCCCGAAGGACCGCGCCACTAAGAATCGTCTAATAGGAACTTCCACCAGACAAAGCCGCTTGTCACGCACCGTGCTGGCGCACGGTCCGCGCCAATCGTCTTTGCAGGTTAAGCCAACGATCTTGTCGGACACACTATACGGATGCACAACTTTTCGGTTAGTGGAGCCCCCCCCCCGGGGGGAGATTTTTTTGTGAACCATTGACTCTGCAGCCCAATTTTCAATATAATGTGGTACATATGGGGCATCTCAATATTTATGGGGCATAAGGGGAGAGGGACGAATGCGACCCCGACATATCTGGACGGCAGCCGCCATCCTTGGCGGTCTCTTTGCGGCATCCATCCTGTTTGCTGCTGATGATTCCCAACCAGCCATTTCGGATAAAGCCCTGGTGACCGACGGGCATGTCCGCCACGACGTGGGCAGTCTCCAAAACCACGTCACGAACTGGGGGTTGATTGGATCGCGACCCACGGTTCCTACACCTTTCAGCAACGCGCCATCGGCCCGCTGGGGCGGGGTCGATTACCTGTGGGCGGCGGGATTGTGGGTTGGCGGGACCGTGCTCGGCGAACCGCGCGTATCCACGGGTCAGTATGAAATGGAATTCATGGCGACCCAGGCCCCCGGCGACACGATTTTCGCCACGGCCCAGGGTGCGCCCGGCGGTACCCGTTATCCCTGGCCCGGCGCCGACGATGACGGCGATGGCGCCGAAGACGAGGATCCCCTGGACGGCTTGGACAACGATTCCGACGGATTGATCGACGAGGATTTCGCGGCCGCCAGCGACCAGAGCTTTCGCTGCGTGATGGCCGACAATCTGCCGGAAATCTCCCAGAATTATCCTGATCACAATCCCCTGGATGTAAAAATCGTCCAGGAGACCTTCCAGTGGGCCGATCCGGTGAGCGGCGATTTTATCGGTTACGAATATCGGATCACCAACATCGGGGTGACGGACATCGACGGGTTCCACTGCGGAATTTTTGCCGATTTCGACATCGAGATAGCGAATGACGATCATGCCGGCAGTTGGGGAGGTACAAATTGGCTGGTCAGGGACCCTTGGGGAGTCTTCGTTCCCGTCTCGATGGGTTGGATGCGCGATGGCGCGGCCACGGGGGCGGCACCCGGCTGGGTGGGGTTTGTCATGTGCGGGCTGGAGACCGATGCCGCCACCGGACAGCCGACCGACCCCTGGGCCATGCACTCCTATCAGATTTTCTCGGGAGCCCGTCCTTTCGAACAGGGGGGTGATCCGACCAACGACGCGGAGCGGTACGAACTCTTGCAGCTTGACGGTTGGGATGCCGATTCCCTGCCGGGCATGGAAAATGATTACCGGACCCTGATGTCCACCCAGGAAATCACAACCCTGGCTCCCGGTGAAACGGCTGTTTTCCATACAGCACTGGTGATTGGGGATAGTTACGACGCCATGCTCCAATGCGCGGCCGAAGCTTATAGTACCGCTGCAGGTGTGTATTTCGACCGCGACGGCGACCCGGCCAACGGTGAAGAATTCCGTGTGCCCTGGCTGCGGCCCGACGAAGTCCCCGTGCCTGCGGTAACCGGCCGCCTGCAAGCCTCCATGAACCGGAACATCGTGTCCCTGGTCTTCGATGTCCGCCACCTGGACGGCGGCTGGTCCGAAGTCGAGCGCCGCGAAACCGAGGGCGTGCCCGGGCGCAGCTGGTTGGTGGATCAGGATTCCGGCAGTTTCCTGGACGAAGACGCCGTGGGTTGGCCCAGGATCTACGACCTCAAACTCAAGTCCGCGGCCGGGCCCGATCTGGTGCTCGACACGGTTGAGATTGTTGGTCCGACCGTGGCGCCCCTGCTGTTGGAGGCCTCCCCGAATCCCTTCAACCCCCGCCTGACCATCCAGTACTCCCTGCCGGCAGCGGGTAGCGCACGGCTGGAGGTCCTCGACCTGCAAGGTCGCGTGGTGCGCGTACTCTTTGATGAATACCGGGCCGCGGGCAGCGACCGAATCGACTGGAACGGCATGGACAGCCGGGGCCACGCCGCGGCCAGCGGGGTCTATTTGATCAGGCTGGTCTCACAGCACGGGTCCACCCGACAGCAGGTCACCCTGTTGCGTTGACAGGGGTCATTTGAACTGGAATGTGGAAGGCCCCCCGGGGGGCCTTCCCTGTATTATCCCCCACCCAATTCCTGTATTTTCAAGCCCCTTGCAGGCCTGCCCCTTGGGCTGGTACACTGCCCCGGTCTGATATCTTTGACATCACCCAGTAAAGGGGGCGCCCATGTACGGTATTGTCGGATATGGCTCTTACGTTCCACGTTTCCGCATCAAGGCGGAGGACTTCGCGAACCAGTGGGGAGCCGATGCTGAGGCCTATAAACGCGGCCTTCTCCTCGAGGAAAAAACCGTTCCCGGTCCGGACGAGGACACCATCACCATTTCGGTCACCGCGGCGCGGCACGCGGTCACCCGGGCGGGTATCGATCCGGCAAAGATCGGGGCTTGTTATATCGGTTCCGAAAGTCATCCCTACGCGGTCAAGCCCTCGGGCTGTACGTTGATCGACGCCATCGGGGCCGGCCCCGACTGCCATGTGGCGGATTTCGAGTTCGCCTGCAAGGCCGGCAGCGAGGCCATGTATGTGGCCTTCTCCCACGTCAAGTCGGGTGAGATGGAATACGCCCTGGGCATTGGCGCGGACACCAGCCAGGGAGCGCCCGGCGACGCTTTGGAATACACCGCCAGCGCGGGTGGGGCGGCCTTCATCATGGGCGGCAACAACGTAGCGGCGGAGATAACCCACACCTACTCCTTCACCAGCGACACGCCCGATTTCTGGCGGCGCGAAGGGGAGTTCTACCCGCGTCACGCGGGGCGTTTCACCGGTGAGCCCGCCTATTTCCATCATGTGTTGAGTTCGGCGCGCGGCATCCTGGAAAAAGCCAACATGAAGGCGCAGGATTTCAAGTACGCCGTCTTCCACATGCCCAACGGAAAGTTTCCCCTGAAGGCCGGCAAGATTCTGGGCTTCACGCAGGAGCAGATGGAGCAGGGATGGGTGGTGAACCTGATGGGCAACACCTACAGCGGGTCGTCGCCCACCGGTTTGGCCGCCATTCTGGACGTGGCCAAACCCGGCGACAACATCCTGATGACCTCGTTCGGCAGTGGTGCGGGATCGGATAGTTTCATCTTCAAGTGCACTGATCGCCTGACCGAGATCCAGGACCTGGCGCCCAAGGTTCGCGACCAGCTCGCCGACCGGCGCATCCACCTGGATTACGGAAAATACGTGGCCTATCGCGGCAAGATCCGCGTCAACGAAGTTTAGAAAGGGGGAGGATCATGAGAGAAGTAGCAATCATCGGAGTCGGGATGACGGATTTCGGCGAACTCTGGCAGACTCCCCTGCGGAATCTGTACGCCGAGGCGGTCGCCTCTTGTTTGAAGGACGCGGAGATCGAGCGTGACCAGATCCAGTCGGCCTGGATGGGCTGCATGAGCAGCGGTCTGTTCAATCACCAGGAACATCTGGCCTCGATCCTGAGTGATTACGCGGGCCTCAACGGAATCGCGGCCACGCGGGTCGAAAGTGCCTGTGCCTCTGGTGGAGCCGCTTTCAGGGCGGCCTATCTCGAAGTGGCCAGCGGCGCGAGCGATTTTGTGATCGCCAGCGGCGTGGAAAAGATGAACGACGGCGCCGACGCCACCTTCTGTCTGGCCACGGCAGCCGATCAGGAGTACGAGGTCTACCACGGGGTGACCTTCCCCGGCCTGTACGCCATGATCGCGACGGCCCACATGCACAAGCACGGCACGACCTACGACATGCTTTGCCAGGTGGCGGTCAAGAACCACAAGCACGGGGCCATGAATCCCAAGGCCCAGTTCCCCATGGAAATCACTACCGACACGGTCAAGAACGCCGTGCGCGTGGCCGAGCCTTTGGGACTGTTCGACTGCTCACCGGTGACCGACGGCGCCGCCGCGGTGCTGCTGGCCCCGGTCGAGGTGGCCAAGGCTCTTGGCAAGCCGCTGGTGACGATCAAGGGTTCCGGCCAGGCGGTCGATTCCATCGCCTTGCATGATCGCCCCGACCCGTCCCGCATCCCGGCAGTGGGCATGGCCGCCCGAAAGGCCTTTGAACACGCTGCCGTTACGGTACGGGACATCGATTTCTGCGAAGTCCAC
>JAUVII010000309.1 GCA_030592845.1 Candidatus Krumholzibacteriia bacterium
ATGACTACACAAGCGCTATTACCCATGCGGAAAACCGGGGTATGTCCCTCGGTTGGTATTATTACCACCGGGGGACTCCCCTTTGGATCCTGGGACGGTTGGAAGAGGCTGCCGAGGACTACCGGAATTCCTATCGCATACTGGCCAGAACTTCCTACAGCAATATCCGGCTGGTCCTGGTACTGCATGAACTGGACCGCCGGCAGGAGGCTGAGGCTGCCTTGGCCGAGGCTTTGCTCCATCTTGGCGGCGACCACTGGCTGGAAAGTATCCTGACTTGTTTGGCGGGGGAAATGACGCCTTCCCAACTGGTGGAAGCAGCCGATCCGGATGACAGCCAGCAACAATGCGAAGGTTATTACTATGCCGGGGAAGCCCACCTGCTGGAGGGCCGACGGGACGAAGCCGGGAAAATGTTCACTGCCTGCGTTAACATTGGCAATGCCATCGACATGGGAAATTTCAGGGACCGCTTGAGCGAATTCGAACTGGCGGAATGGCGGCTGTCGCAGATGGCTTCCAGGGGACCATCAGGATCAACGAAATGAAGAGAACGATCATGTGGAAACGGGTGTGGATTTTCGGAATGCTTTTGTTGGTCGCCGGGTGCGGGGGTGAAAAGACGGGGCCCGAATACATCGCCGAGGTGGATCAGTGGCACGCCGAACGGGTTGAAAATTTGCGCAGCGACACCGGGTGGTTGACCCTCGTTGGCCTGCACCCTTTGACCGAGGGCGTCAGTTCCCTGGGAGCCAGCGCCGATGCCGACATCATCCTGGCCACGGGGGCGCCGTACTGGCTTGGTTCCCTGATGGTGACCAGTGACGAGATCCTGTTTTCGGTTCATCCGGACGCGGAAGTCGCGCTTCTTGATGGTGAAACCGAGGGAAGGCTGTCCAGTTGCACTCTTGCCACCGACAAGGAAGGCCCCCCAACCAGATTGGCCACGGGCTCGATGGTTTTCTACGTCATCGACCGCGACGGCAAACTGTTCATGCGGGTCAAGGATCGCAAATCCGAAGTGTTGCAGTCATTTCAGGGTGTCGAGCGGTTTCCGGTGGATGTCCACTGGCGGCTGACCGCGCGCCTCGTGCCCGGGCCCGCCATCCTGGACGTGCCCAACGTGCTGGGGCACCAAGCGGCTTCCGCCAGTCCGGGTGTCCTGGTTTTTGAGCTCGACGGCCAGGAGTACCGCCTGACGCCGACCGGCGAACCGGGCGAAAGCATGTTCCTGGTTTTCGGGGATGATACCAACGGGAAGACCACCTACGCGGGCGGCCGTTTCCTGGTGGTGGATCCGCCCGCGGCCGACGGGACAGTGATCCTGGATTTCAACCGGACCTACAATCCGCCTTGTGTCTTTACGCCGTTCGCCACCTGCCCCCTGCCCGCGATGAGCAACATGCTGCCGGTGGCCATTGAAGCGGGGGAGATGATGTGGGGTGACGACCATTGAAGGTTCGGCGGGATCCGTATCCGCCTGTTGACGGTCGGGCGGGTTCTGACGGGCTGATTTCTCCCGTTTGAACTCTATTCTTAACTTTTTGGCCCTGAGCCCTTACAATAACCTCCGGAAACAAACGCACGCCAATCCGTCAATCCTCTCACAGGAGAATGCATATGAGCCAAGGCGCACAATCCTGGCGCTTCCCCCGCATGTTCTGGACCGGCAACGCCGCCGAACTGTGTGAACGCGCTGCCTACTACGGAACCTTCATCGCCCTGAGTCTCTATCTGACCAGGGTCGTTGGCCTTGATGACGTGCAAGCGGGTTGGGTAGCCGGAATATTCGGCAGTTGGATCTACCTCATACCCTTCTTTACCGGGGCCCGGGCCGACCGGATCGGCTTTCGCTACGCACTGATGATCGCCTTTGTTTTGCTGACGCTGGGATACGCGGCCCTTGGGTTTTATAGCACCATGGCACCGGTAGGGGTGGGATTGGCCCTGATCGTGCTTGGGGGATCCATTGTCAAACCCGTGATTTCAGGGACGGTGAGCAAATCCTCCAACGAGGCAAATCGTGCCAGGGCGTTCAGCATTTTCTACATGGTGGTCAACATCGGTTCATTCACTGGCAAGACCGTTGTCGCGGACATCCGGATTCAGATGGGTGTGCAGAAGGTTCCCTTCTTTTCGGCGGGTGCTTCGTTGCTGGCCCTGATTATTGTTGTTCTGTTCTTTTTTCCGGACCGCGAAAGTGTAGACCGGAAAACAGAAAACATAAGGGAAGTCCTGGGCGGGATGTGGGCTGCACTGAGTAATCTGCGTTTCCTGGCGTTGATCCTGATCACGGCCGGATTCTGGGCAATCCAGGGCCAGCTTTATGCTTCGATGCCAAAATACGTGTTGCGGATGGCCGGAGAGGGATACAAACCCGAGTGGCTGGCCAACATCAATCCATTTGTCGTCGTGGTTTTTGTGGTGATGGTGACCCACCTGGTTCGAAAGTGGAAACCCCAGAGTTCAATCCTGGTGGCCATGTTGATCATCCCCTTTTCAGCGGTATCAATGGCGGCCTCCGCCTGGATCCATGGCAATGTCAGTGTGTTCGGGTTGGAGGTGCATCCCATTGTGTTGATGATGGTCATCGGCATCGCCCTCCAGGGAATCGCGGAGTGTTTCCTGAGCCCCAAATGGCTTGAGTTTGCTTCGCTTCAGGCGCCAAAGGGCCAGGAAGGCACCTTCCTCGGCTTTGCCCACATTAATACTTTTGTTGCCTGGTTATTCGGTTTCGCTTTTTCCGGCTATCTCCTGCGGGCGTACTGTCCTGAACCGAGCACCTTGGATGCGGCGACACAGGCAGCCCACCAGGCGGCTCTGGCTGGTCAAGGCCCGATGCCCGAAGCCTACGCTCACGCCCATTACCTGTGGTACGCCTATGTCGGCGTCGGCCTGATCTCGCTGATCGCGCTGCTGGTGTTCATCGCCGTCACGAAGAAGATCGATGAAGGAAAGGCTGC
>JAUVII010000094.1 GCA_030592845.1 Candidatus Krumholzibacteriia bacterium
AAATGACCGGACCGGGAACATTACTTCGGCGCATTTTCCGGAACCTGGAAAATACCCCGCAGATCCTCGCTCGAGGAAATCAACTCATCGACAAACCCGGTGGCCCCCGGCGAACCCTTGTCGGCCCACAGTTTCCACTGGTAGATCTTGCCGGGCTCCAGGGCGGGAGTGCCCGGCTGGCTGTCGAAGTTATAGATGACGCTGTCGGCATCAGCCCCGATGAAACCATGGTCGACCGTTCCATTGGCGTTAAAGCCACCCCAGAGAACATTTCCGCTATGGTCCTTCACCTCGATGAAGTATTCCTTCGCGGAAGAATAGGATGTCCACCTGAAAGTCGGGACCTGCGAGTCGGCCATGAAGGCGTAGGTCGAGTCCGCGGGATTGGTCGGCGAAAGAATCGTGACCGCCCCGGTGACGCTGAAAGGCAGCTCCAGGGAATCCGAAGTCGCGAAAGAAATGTCCAGACCGCCGGGATTCTTGAACAGCCAGTCGGGATCGATGACGTACCCGTCGTTCTTCAATGAAGCCCAGGCGATGTAATCACCGTCGGGAATACTTTCGATCCTGTAACCCAATCCCGACACGTCACTCATGACCGACAGGCCCGGAATGACCGCGCGGGTTTCGGGATCCAACAGGGTAATGTCGACCGTGGAGTTTTCCGAAGCCAGGAACGTGATGGAACCCTTGAGCACCGAGCCCTGGTATTCCGAAACCGGAATACCGACGGTGTCGACTTCGGCCGGCGCCGAAATGGTGGCGGTTACGGGTTCATCCATCTTGAAGCCCGACTTCAGGGCATCCATGTCAAAAGTGCCGTAAGGCAGGTTGTAGAGAATGAAGAAGCCGTCGGGTCCCGAAACCGTGGCATATTTTTCCTGGTTGGTCTGCGACTCGGCCAGGATGAGGAAGTTATTGACCGCCGGGGTGACAAACCCCTGGACATAGCCGGCAGCTCCGCCGTTTTCCATGACGTTCAGCAATATGCCCTCAATGGTGGTGTCTTCCGCCGCCACGAAGAACGGTATGGGCGCAATATTTTCCGGAGGAACGGAATCGTATCCCTGGGCCGAAATATTGAGGAAGTAGTTCCCCACGTCGACATCGAATCGCACGATTCCGTTCGAATCGGTCATGCCCCTGAGCAGGGCCTCGTTGTTCTCCGCCTGGTACAAGACCACATTGGAATTGTCCACCAGCGAACTGTCGGCGCTGCTTCTGACGACGACTTCCAGGACCGTCGGGTCAGGAGGATCAGGTATGACCGGATCGTCATCGCTGCCACCGCAACCTGCCATGTATATTGCCATCGACGTCATGATCGCCATTACCATCAAATAACCGAATATTCTCTTCACAGCCTTGCTCCCGGGTTTATTGTGGGGTACGCGGGCGTTATCCCGCGTCACCTGGGGTCGAATCCCTCGCAAATGGTATATCGGCTGTTTTTTGGAGACCTGAACGGGGATTAGAACCGGTACGACACAAAAGTCCTCAGTTCAATATTCTTCAAATGCATTTCAGGAAGATTGTCGAAGTACGAATTCCGCAGGTAATACGTGTACTCCAATCCCACCCCCCACTTCTTGTAGATGCGCGGATTCAACGTGGCCTGCGCCCAGTGTATGAATTCGTCGCCATCGACACCGCTCAGGGTGTGGAACCAGTAGATCCAGTAACGGATGGCAAAGGAGCCGTATTTGCGGTGGTCAAGCATACCGAACATCTTGAACTTGGCGCCTGTCGTGTAGTTATACTCCCGGCCATCGGCGGTCTCGAAGCCCACGTTGGAGCCGCCCAATAAAACTGCATTGAGCTGGGCGCCGGTCAGGATCTGCATCGGGGAATTGGAATTCCATCGGCTCATGATGCCCGCGCCGACACTCTGGCCGCCAAACTGGTAGATCCTGGAATCGAAGTAGTCATAGTCCTGGAAGACGCCGAACAGGCTGCGGTTGTCTTCACCGTGATCGAATTTCCGGCCGTAGAGCAGGCCCGTTCCGGATACCTCGTGGATTAGCGGAAAACGGCCGTGCAGAGTCAAGGCGGCCCTGAGGTTGAAATAGTCAAAAGGCGCGGGGTCGGCGAGATCCTCGAAGGGATCGCCGTAGAGAAATTTCCCCTTCAGCAGATAGGCGGCCATGCTGTTGCTCAGGTCCGTGCCGTCGGCGACATGGTTGGTGCCCGCCGTGAATTGACCGCCCAGATACGAAGGCATCCAATCGTCCGGATTCATGGCCACCTTGCCGGACTGGCCGGTCACCAGGCGGTTGAACCCGCGAATTGGGTTTACCAGGAAGGCTCCTATCTCCCGGAACGTTCGCTCCGAACCGGTGGTGGTGTTGTCCAGGATCATGGACGACAGTCGGTACGCCGTCTCACCCATGTACACGCCACCAGCGGTGGTGGAAATCAGATCGTTGATCGACGGCGGCTCCGCCTCCATGAACAGTTCCCAGGTCATGCTGCCGGCCATTGTGATGGGTATGGAACCCCAAAAGCTGTATCCGTTGGTCCGGGCCGCATTGAAAAACTGGCCGCCGTGCAGGGGGTGGCCCCACTGGTTCATACCCCAGTCGTCGTGGTCCCACACGAATCCGGTTTTCATGTTCTCTTTGACGGAGTTGAAACCGATGTAGGCCCATTCGGTGCCCAGAAGGCGGCTGGGCAACCAGACACCCACCGTCAGCACGGTCAGATCAAGGGCCATCAGGCCGTTGTTTTTTTCCACGGTCGGCGGTTGCAGCGGATCGGCCGCGACCGGTGCCAGTGAATCGGGCGCGGCTGCCTCGAGGGCAAACGATGTCCCGGCGGCCAGAAGGATCAGGAGCAGAGTCAGGATCAATGTGCGCATCACAGCAACCCCACACCAAAGAAGACCGACCCTTTGCTGACGGTATCGGACCCCAGCGAATATCCCTGGTAGATGTTGGTGGTGGCTCCGCCCAGGAACACGCTCATGTGTTTGCCCAGGACGACCTCAAGCTTGAGGCGGCCTTCCAGGGTGAAATACTTGCCGGTATCGATGGCGGGATTGTCCGAACCGTCGGGAATGACGTGCCGGTAGCCAAGGTCGGCCCCCAGAAAGAGGCGGGGAATGAGCTGAAACCTGCGGCCCAGATTGAGGCTCAGAAAAAAAGCGTCCTCCCGGTTGTCGAAGGCGCTCAGGCCGCCAATGCCGATTTCGCCGTACCAGTGATGGTGGGTGGCCCGAAACGCGGTGGCGATCTGGGTGATGGAGCTGCCGGTGGTGACCCATTGGAATTCGGTGTCCGGGGCCTGGTAGCCCGAGGGAGCATCTTCTCCGGCCAGGACGCTCCAGGGAAAAAAGAGTCCGAGGGCTAAAACCAGGGCCATTAAGCAACAGAATCTTGTCATGTATCGATTCCTGTCCCGGCGGATGTATAGTGCGCGGAAGTTGGCTTCCGCGCACTATACAATTGCCGAAACTATAAGATCAAGAACTGGATGGCCATTGAACCCTGATTAACTGATTAAACTCAGCTACCCCCACTCAGGATTTCTTTTTGGGTTTGGGCTTCCCTTTGTCTTTCCCACCCTTGGATTTCCCGGCCGCCTTTTTGGCTTTTTTCTTTTTGGGCCCCACCGGTTTGCGGCTCTTCACCTTTTTCGGCTTCGGCCCCTGGTCATCCGGACCTCCCGCATGAAAGGGAGTCCCATGCCCGACCGGCGCAATCTTCAGCGGTTTGTGCCCGACATATGTATTTTTCAGATGCTCGATCATGTTCCGCGGCAAATCATCCGGCAGCTCGACGGTCGAATAATCCGGATGGATACGGATCTGCCCGATGAACTTGCTCCGCAGCCCGGTTTCATTGGCGATGGCGCCCACGATGTTCCGGACCTCCACCCCGTCGCCGGACCCCACGTCGAGCCGGTACAGAGTCATGTTTTTAACAGGACGGCCTCGCGCCGGACCGCGTTCGCGCCCCGCCTGCCTGGGTTCATCCCACCGGGGACTCCTCAAATCGCGGGTCTGCTCCGCCTGCAGGGGCCGGTCTTTCTGGGCGTAACACAATGCGCCAGCCGCCAATTGCAGGATATCGACGTGCAGCTCTTCCATCAGTTCGAAACTCAGCTCCTGGAAAAATTCCAGCTGCTCCTTGGCCATCATCTCGGACAGCCTGTCGCGAAATTTTTCGACGCGCTTTTTGGTGACCGCGTCGTGGCTGGGCATGTCCATCCGCTTCAGCGGCTGGCGGGTCGCCCGTTCGATGGACTGCAGCAAACGCCTTTCCCGCGGATTGGCGAACAGGATCGCCTTTCCGTAACGTCCCACCCGACCGGTCCGGCCGATGCGGTGGATGTAGGCTTCCGAATCACCGGGAATATCGTAGTTGATCACCAGGGATATGCGTTCCACATCGAGACCGCGCGCGGCCACGTCGGTGGCCACCACGATATCGACCTTGCCGGTTTTCAGGCGCTTGACGGTGCGCTCGCGAGCCTTCTGATCCATCTCGCCGTTGAGAGCCGCGACATCGAATCCCCGGGCCGCCAACCGCTCGGTCAATTCCGTGGTCCCGATCCGGGTGCGGGAAAAAATGAGGATCCCGTCGTAGGACTCGGTTTCCAGAATCCTGGCCAGGGCCTCGAACTTGGCGGCGTTGGGAACCACCAGATAGACCTGCTCGATGTTTTCCGCGGTGGTCGTCCTGGCTTCGATGCGCACTTCGGTCGGATCTTTCAGATACCGCTTGGAAATGCGCCTGATCTGCGGGGGCATGGTGGCCGAGAACAAGGCCATCTGCCTGTCTTCCGGAGCCTTCGAAATGATGGCCTCGACCTCATCGACAAAACCCATGCGCAGCATTTCGTCGGCTTCATCAAGCACCACGCAGGAAACGCCGCTCAAATTGAGGGTTCCCTTATCCAGGTGATCCTGGATTCGCCCCGGCGTACCGACGATCACATGGGGACCGCGGCGAAGCTGGCTGAACTGGACTCCGTAGCTTTGGCCGCCATAAATAGGCAGCACATGAAAGCCGGGCAGATGGCGGGCATACTTTTGAAACGCCTCGGCCACCTGGAGGGCCAGTTCGCGGGTCGGGGTCAGCACAAGAACCTGCGGGGCCCTATTCTTGAGATCGATGCGGGACATCAAAGGCAGCGCGAAGGCGGCCGTTTTACCGGTGCCGGTCTGGGCCAGGCCCAATACGTCCCTGCCCTCAAGCAAAGGCGGAATGCAGGCGGCCTGGATGGGAAGAGGGGATTCGTAACCCAGTTCCGCGACGGCTTTGACAAGGGGCGCCGCAAGATCCAGCTCGTCAAATCCCAAAGGTGTTTTTGACATTACCGGGCCCACTTCGATCCCGAGCCCCGGCCCCGGCCCGCTCGCGCGCGCTGCCGGGCCGCCTTGGTCGAAGCCGCCAGGCAGGCGGCCACCGTAGGCGAATGCCACTCGTGGTCCTCAATGACCTCCAACGGCTGTTTCAACAGACGTTCGACACCGCGTAGCTGCGACACGTCCTGGACGCAGCATAATGATACCGCCACCCCCGCGCGTCCTGCCCGCGCCGTGCGGCCGATGCGGTGCACGTAGTTTTCCGCGTCATCGGGAAGTTCATAGTTGATGACGTGGGAAATACCCTCGACATCGATGCCGCGGGCCACGATGTCGGTGGCCACCAGCACCCGGACCTTGCCGCGGGTAAACGCTTCCAGGGCCTTTTGGCGCTGACTCTGGGATTTCCCCGAATGGATGTCCTCGGCCTTGATGCCGTTCTGGTTCAACTGCCGCGCGACGATGGTCGCCGCGACCTTGGTTCCGGTGAACACCAGGGCCCGTTCGGTGTCGCCGTGGTTCAGCAGGTCGACCAGCAGCTCCGGCTTGTTCACCTTTTCCACGAACATCACCCTTTGGTCGATGTTGTCGGCCACGGCCTCGGGCGGAGCCACCGAAACGCTTTGGGCGTTGGTCTGAATGGTTGATGCCAGACTGCGCACGGCGCCCGACATGGTGGCCGAGAACAAAAGGGTCTGACGCGGTTTCGGCACCTGGTCGGCGATCCAGCGCACATCGTGGACAAATCCCAGATCGAGCATCCGGTCGGCTTCGTCCAGGATGAGGAATTCAATATCGTCGAAAACCATTTCGCCCTGCTCGGCCAGGTCGATCAGGCGGCCGGGTGTGGCGACGACAAAATCAACGCCCCGGCGCAGACTCTGGATCTGCGGGCCGGACGGGACACCGCCCAGCAAAACCGCGGTGCGCGTGCCGACATGGCGTCCGTAGGCGCGCACGTTTTCGTCGACCTGCAGGGCCAACTCCCGGGTGGGTGCCAATATCAGCACCAGGGGAGTGTCCCCCTTGGCCGACGGGCGCTTGCCGATATCATCGATGATCGGCAGGGTGAAGGCCGCCGTCTTGCCGGTTCCGGTCTGGGCGCTGGCCATCAGGTCGTAGCCGGCGGCCACAATGGGAATGGCGGCCTGTTGGATGGGTGTGGGCACGCTGTAGCCGCAATCGGCAAGCGCGCGCAGAACGGGCTGACTCAGCCCGAGATCGGTAAAGTTCTCCATGGGTATTTGTTCCTGTCTCGTTATCCGGGATCTATTGCAAATTGATCTCGGAAGGAGCTCAGGCAGGCTGAGAGCCGAGAGGCATGCAGAAAATCGCGGCAGCTTTTTTGCGGCCCAACAACGGACCGCTCGTTCTAGACTTGTTTCTGGGCGATAAGATAGGTTTGTGAGGGGGGATTTGCAAATTTGTGGCGATCTGGGTGTGCCTCATAAATTGTGTCCGGCTCAATTGGGTGGTTACGATCTCAGATAGACTGACAGCTGGTTTTTACGAGCATGGATAAAAATATCACTGCGAGAATTGCCCCCCGGGGGGCAACCCAGGACAACATATTTGTTGTCAATAACCGCTTTTTGACAACATATATATTGTCAGTCCACCAGTGAAAAGGCCAGCTCAAAAGCTTAACACCATGAAAACAGTCAGGTTATCCATGCATACAAAATCAGTAACTCAACGAGCCAGCACCATTTTCCGTGTCCGCTCCTGCCCGGGAGCACTCAACCGCAGGAAATAAACCCCCGAGGGAGCATCCCTTCCCGCCTTGTCCCTGCCGTCCCAGTGCGCAGTGTAATCCCCCGCAGGCATGACCTGATCCACCAGAACCGCGACCTCCCGCCCCTTCATGTCGTACACGCCCAGCCTGACGGACCCGTCCGCCGGCAGATAATATTTGATGTCCGTCGCCGGGTTGAAAGGATTGGGGATGTTTTGATCCAGCCGAAGTTCCGCCAGAGGTCCGGTCCCCGGGACATCGCTGACACCCGGTGAAACGGTAACCGTCTGGGAACCGGAGGCCATTATGTCCACCGCCACATGGCAGACATCAAAGTCACCGGACTGGTCGATCTGAATAATTTGTCCTCCGGTGACCACATAGTTCCCGCTGGCAGAGGGCATCACGAAGCGGAGCTTTCCGTATTCGAACCGTTCGGATTGGTTGTTGATGACCTGGGCGGTCACGGTGCCGGACAGACCGACATTGGCCGGCGAGTACTCCACCCTCAGGTTCTGCCCGGTGGCCCCGGCCGATAGCGTGGGAACCGGCTGCAAAACGCCCCCCGAAACCCTGATCAACCGGTAGGAACGCGCGCCGTCGCAGATATTGTCGGTGGCCAGATCGTAGGGCTGAACCTGTTCACTGCCCCGGTCACCGTGCACGTGACCCCAGAGAGCCATTTCCACACCCAACGCGCCCAAATTAATCTGGTTCTGGAAATCCATGTGGTAAAAAAGAACCTGGGCCAGGCTGCCTGACGCCGCGGCCAAGTTCTGGTTCAGCCAGTCCAGCTGGAAGGCGGGAAAACTGTCCGTACCGTAGATATCCGAGCGCCACATGTCGTAGTTGTTGTAGGCCTCCAGGCCCACGAAGTGAACCGGACCATAATCGAAGCTGTAGTTCTGCGTGTACTCGGGGGCCCCCGGAGGCGGGTTGTCCAGGCGGGGCCAGCCGAAGAAGCGCCACCAATCGCGCCGCGCGGTGCCTGCCGGAGGCGGTGTTGCATTCCAGCCGCCGATGTCGTGGTTGCCCGAAACCAGATAGGTCGGCGTCAGGAATTCGTAGAGCTGCCGCTGGGCCCGGGTATAACAGCGCCATTCCAGATAATCTTCCAACTCGCCTTCGTTGACGTAATCGCCGGTGATCAGGACAAACTCCGGATTGATCAGATTGATGTCCTGGATCACCGCCCGCAGGTCCACCGTCTCGGAACTGTCGGCCGGCGTCGCGCCGCTGTCGGAAAACTGATGCTCGGGCAGGTGTGTATCGGTGATGTGGATGAAGTAGAAATCGTCCCTGAACTCTTCCAACACCCGCACCGCATGGCGGGTGGTGTCGTCCAGGCCGCCGTCGGCGGTTACCCGCAGGTCGAACAGTTCGTACAGGGGCACCGCCGGGACCGTGACACTCAGGGTCCACCACTCCGTGGACGGATCGTATGAAGCCGCGTCAATGACCAGGGGCAAGATCAAAGCGCCCGAAGAAATTTCAGCCTGCCAACCGGTGGTGGCCGGATCGGCGTCGCAATTGATCTTCAGGATCTGCCCGGGCGTCACCATGGCCGGGATGTTCACCAGCGGCCGCATGATGACCGTCAGCGTATCGCCGATGGCGGTTCCCGTTCCTCCGCCATTGGTCGGCAGCGGGAATTCGAGACCGTGGTTGGCTCCTTCGTAAACGGTTACCCAGTTTTCCACCGACAGATATCCCGTGGCCTTGGCCACCAGCCGCCAGGTTCCGGTCGGCAGGGTGCCAACCGCCTGGCCCGTGACGCCCACGACCATCTCGTAGTAGGGATTGCCGGAGCCGTCGTAAACATCGACCAGGGCTCCAGGCAGCGGAGTGCCCTCGTCCAGGGAAGATACGTTGCAGATAACCGTCCCGGTGGCCTCGCCCAGGGCTTCATGCAGGATGGAAACCGCGGCGGAAACATCACCCGCGGCAACGGCCAGATACCGGGTGTAACTGACCGTGGCGCCGGCACCAATATCTTCAGTAGTCACGCTCAGGTCCGACCAGTAACTTCCGTTGGGCCCCCAACAATCCCCGTAGATTCCCGCGTAGGCATAACAGACATCGGCGGAATGACCAGCCATCCAGGCCGTGATCGTGGTGCCGTCGACCGCGAATCCCAGGCCCGGCGCGTATTTGTCGCACCCTCCCCAATGGAAAGCGTCGCCCAGTTCGAAACCGAGCACGGCGGCGGCGCCCCCGGTGACCCATGTGGTCGCGGTCAGGTAACGGTCGCCCTCGCCCAGTGAATATTCGGTGAGCACTGCCATGTTCGCGTCGTTCAGGTCATGGCCCGAAGCGCGGATGATGGCCGGACCGCCCCCGCTTCCATCATCAACGATGATCAGGGAGGTGTAGACCGCCTGCCGGGGCCAGTCGTCGTCGAAGTAGGTGTAGAATTCACCCAGGGCATCGGAATTCGCGGCGGTGGTGGCCGCGTCGATAACGGTGCCCCCGTTTTCCCCGCTGTAGGTCGTGTGTCCGATGGCGCTGATGATGATGACGATTTCATCATTGGCCAGGATCAGGTCGCCCAGCTGGCCGTCGGTCGGGTATCCGCCCGGCAGCTGGCCCGACGAGGTTACCGTCGCGGCGGAAACGGCGGCGGTGGCCACGGAGGGCAGGGTCAGGGCCAGAATGACGGCGAGTAACCCCAGGAAGAGGTGCCGAGATGGGAGGCGCATCCAGATGCTCCAGGCGAAGAGGGAGGGTTGCATGATGAAGAGCAATTATAACATATGGAACGGGGTTTGATGGTCCCAACTAATTCATTTTGAGAAAATCAGCGGGCAAACTTCGCCAGACGGAAACCCAGGCTGTTGCCCCAGGCGGTGGGGATATCCGTACCGCGGCTGGCGGACCGGCAGCCCCTGGGGTTGAGATGCCAGCTGCCGCCGCGTTCGATCCGGTGCAACCCCTCAGCGGAACCGGTGGGATCCATCACCCAGTTTTCCCCGTAGTCCCATGCAAACCAGTCCCAGCACCACTCCAGAACGTTACCGTACATATCGTGGAATCCCCAGGCGTTGGCCTTCCTGGTACCCACGGCAAATGTCTTTCGGCCCGAGTTCTTGCTGTAGATCGCCATCTCGTCCAGATCACCCGCAAACGGCCCCGTCGTCCCCGCCCGGCACGCGTACTCCCACTCCGCTTCCGTGGGCAGGCGATAACCATCCGCCGATTCGTTCCAGGTAACATCCTCTCCCTTGATCTCGTAGGCGGGCGTCAGTCCTTCCATCTCCGAGAGCGCATTACAAAAGTTGACGCAATCGAACCAGGTCACCATTTCCACCGGATAATCGTCGCCCCCCAACTTCGAGGGGTTGTTCCCCATCACCGCTTTCCACTGGCGTTGGGTCACCTCCGTTTTTCCCAGCCTGAATCCGCGGGTCAGGGTGACCAGGTGCTGCTGCTCATAGTCGTCGCGTCCCTGCTCGGTGGACGGGCTTCCCATCCTGAAGGTCCCCGGGGCAACCCGGATCATTTCGATGCCGATGGAGTTGGTGACCTTGCGTGGGAGAGAGTCCGCGGGTGCGTCGGCGGCGGCGGTGGCCGGGAGGAGCAGGAGCGAATGCAAAACGAACACCGCCACCGCAAATACGGAAAGCCCCCTTGCGTATGACCGGTGTTTTTCTTCGTCCCGGCGGCATCCGGATATTTTCTCGGGCATGGCTGACTTCCTCCAGGAAATGTTGGGCTGAAACATGGCAACAAAACGGTAATCCCACAATCTCCACTGTTACGAAAACCCACCAACCCCTCTTCCGCATGGTCCCGCTTACCAGGGATGGATTAAGTTGTTGGAATACCATATTTTGATTGGTAACCTGCAAAAAAGAGCTCGATAATGAAGTGCATTTCACCCCCACCTTTTCAAATGGAGACGAAAATGCAAGCCAAGGGTCAATGGATCGGGTTGGGATTGATGATTGCCTGCTTGATGGGTCCGGAGACAGCCTGGGCACAGTGCGGGACTGGACTGGAAAACCCGGCCGGTCCCGATCTTGAATACGTGGGTCTGCGCTCCACCGGCCAGCGGAGTTGGGTGGGGCAGGAATTCGCCACCGACTGCGACGGAAAATTCCTCACCGTCAGTTTCCTGATCGATGTTCAGCTATTCCCGTTTGACGGAGTGACCAATCTGACCGCCGGCAATACCCTGACCTGCACCGTCATGGACGATCAGAACCAGCCCATCGCCTCGGTGGACAACGTGCTGACCAAAACCTTTGGCCTCGAATGGGTGGTTTTCGATTTTGGTCCCCTGGAACTGGGTTTAGCGGCCGGAACACTGGCGGTAAAAGTCTCGACTCCGCATGATGCGTACTGCCGGGCGGCTTCGTCTGCCGACCTGGTGCCGGGACGATTCATGCTCGGCGACGAGGCCACTCTCAACTACATAGGTACCAAGGACGCGACTTTTCGCATCACCTGGGATCCCGCGGCGGAAATCGTCGGAGTCGAGAGTAGAAGCTGGGGAGAGGTCAAATCTCTCTTTCGGTAGGAGAGCCGTACCGGCGGTGGTTTTTTCTCGAATCAGCTAAAACCCAACGCGAACCGCACCGCCGGTCCCACTTCAGCCATTTTATCGGCCGACAAGGTCGTTA
>JAUVII010000207.1 GCA_030592845.1 Candidatus Krumholzibacteriia bacterium
CCTGTTTGGAGACCTTGCCGGCATCTTTGGCTGACGAATCCTTCGAGGAAATTATCCACTGAATATCTTCCGGGTTGATTCCATATTCATCCTGAAAAATCCCGCGGATCCATGTTAACGAAGTCGAGGAATAACCTGCCGTGGCAATGGTTTTTCCTTTCAGATCCCCGGGCGTTTTGATGCCGCGATCAGTGCGGATAAAGACACTTTTATGGCGGAATAACCGCAACGGGAAAATTGGCAGCAGCGAGTAATCCCGAAAACCGTCATTTGCATGGGCGAGCATGAAAGGGTGCAGGCCGATTTCCGTCACATCCAGGGTTTGCGGACCACTGAACACATGGGTGTTCAAGTCGCCGATACCGGATTCTTTGAATTGCATGGCGCACCCTTGTACAACGACACGTCCATCAATCAGCGCCTTTGTGCGGTCAAACCTGTACCCGGCCATGGAAAGAGGAAGTCCTTTGGGTTTGTCTGCGGATTTGGCCGGGGTCGCCCCACACACAGACCATACACCAGCCGTACCAACCGATAATGCTGAAGCCTTGATGAACTCACGGCGTGAGAAATCGAGACCAACTCTTCCTTGATCTGTCTTTCTGTTCATGATTCCTCCAGATTATTCGATGCCCAGCGGTGGTGGGCAAAACACATGCTTATCTAGAATCCATGCTCTACTTGAACAGACTCGGAATGACGGGTGTGACCTGAAGGCGAAAGTTCCAGGCGGCGCCGTAATCTTCCGGTTTTTTCAGCGAGTAGTGGGCTTCGGCGCGCAATTTGATCGGCGTTTTGTTCCAACGGACCGTTTTGGTGACTCCCAGCCCGATCGGAAAGGTGACGCGGTTCTCCGGTTCCGCTTCCCAGTCAATGGTAACCGTTGGTCCCATTCCGATGGACATGGCACCCGGAATGGATCGGCGGATTATGTATTGGATATCCGTCCGGTTGGCGTCCGCGCGATCTTCGTCGCCGGCAAAGGAATTCCAATGCTGGACCAGGACGCCGGCCATCCACGGCTTTCCCATGTGAAAAAGCATGGCCGAAGGCCCCGCCTGATATTTTCCCTGCCCGAGCACGGCGGTGGACGCAGTCGGAAATTTGAATGTCGCGCCCAGCCCCCAGATCAGTCCATCAGCATCATTGGGACCGGCCAAGGTGAGCAGCTGGATATCGCCGAACCCGGTCTCGTGCCCCGACGAATTCAAGGGATCGGAGGAATTGAACACGGGTTGAGTGACAAGGGGAAAGACCGGACGCAAAGTCAACATCGTCTGCTTGCGGGCGCCGACCTCAAAGGGCAGGAAAGGTTGAAAGAACAGATTATTCGTAACTTCGGAGCCGGCGATGGCATCGCCTTCCATCAACCCGGTATTGTTCTGGAACGTCAATGACCAAAGATCGGTGAGCGGGTTGTTCAAGCGGCGGTCTACCTCAGCCAGGTCGGCCGTGGCCAGCGAATCCCCCCGTTCAGTCTCCGCAAGTGATCCGGTAACGAACGAAAGAATACAAAGAAAAGTAAAACCCAGTTTTATCAATTCCAGACCACGCACTTTCCGAAAATTGAGGTCGGCGGGGTTCTGAAGAACCCCGCCAGCAGAGGATGTCGGCTAATTCCCGGAGCCCCAGTTTTCCATGCTGGGATCGTAGGGGAGATCGTATTTGAGAAATTCCACCGGATCGAACGGCAGGTCTTTCGGGTCGATCCGGAACTGCGAAGCCTTCTGAACGGCCGGACGTGGATTCTCCAACCCGGTGAGAGGCATGCCTCTCACATGTTTTTCATTCGGGAACTTTCGTTCCCACAGGTTGTGCCGGGCGACCATGATGTCGAACATCGTTTTGGTGGTGAACCCGGGCAGCATCTTGGGCATTACTTCGCGTGGATCGTTGTAGAGATCGTAGAATGCGGCTCCACTCAGACCGGGCAATTCGCCAACCCACCGGCGCTTGAATCGGCCCTTAACCGTGGCGGCCATGATATCGCCAGTGTAGACGAATACGTAGTCGCGGCGGCTGAAGGAATCACCGTTCAAGAGCAGTGAAGTCTGATCGATGCCGTCAATGATGCGGTCAGTGGGGATGGATTTGGTCGCGCCCCCCAGACGAGCAAAGGTGGTGTAGAGATCGGTCACGTGAACGATGTCGCCTACGATTTGATTGGGCTCGATGACACTGGGCCAGCGAACAAGAAAGGGGACGCGCAGGGCGCCTTCCCAGGAGTCGCCTTTACCACCGCGATACAGCGTTTCGACCATGCCATCAGGGCCGTGATGGGTCATCGGACCGTTGTCAGCCATTAGGATGACCAGGGTGTTTTCCTCGATGCCTTGATCCTTCAGCTCTTGCAACAATTCAGGTACCCATTTGTCGAAACGAGCAAAAAATTCGTGCAGGACGCTCCCGGACACGGTCTGTTTGGGGTCTCCGGGTTCTGTACCCAGGAATGAGGCGGCAATGGGTTGATAACTGATGAAGAACGGCTTTTCGGCTGCGACACTCTTGCGAATGAACTCAAGGGTGCGCTTCTGGCACTCGCCCTCGATCGCATAGTAATCCGCTTCATTGGGTGGGGTTCCCCATTCCCGCACGGGACCATCTTTGGTGCCTTCCAGCATCCAGACGTAACCATCGGGCCGCCATCCCTTGTCGATGTCGTAAGGATCATCAGGATACAATTCCGGAATGACGGAGGTCGGGAACATCGGGCCGAGATCGCCACGAGGCACATACATGCTGGGCACCTGGTTGTAGGGAGCCCAGAAAGCTTCGTCGAAGCCCATGTTCGTCATATAGCTTTCTTCAATATCGCCAAGGTGGCCTTTACCGTAGAAAGCGGTCGCGTAACCCGAGTCACTCAGTATTTCGGCAATCGTGGTTTCCTTTTCGCTCATGCCACCGTATTCGTAGGGGAAGCTCACGGTATACATACCGCTTCTGACCGCGTGGCGTCCGGTCATGAAGGCTGCCCTGGTAGGCGTGCAGGACGGTTCGGTGTACATCCGGGTGTAGTAGGCACCCTCGGCTGCGAACTTGTTGATGTTAGGGGTTTCGAACCCGCGATTCTTTTGCAGGTGCGGGATGCCCAATTCCCCAACCGCGGTGTCGTCCCACATGATGTGAATGATGTTGGGCGGAGCGCCGTGCTTTTCGCGCAGCGCCTTTATCTTGGCATCCAGTTCAGCGTCCTGTGCGGCCCACTCTTCACCGTGTTGGGCTTTGAGTATATAGTACTCAGCATCGTGGACGATTTGGTCCTTCGCCAGCGCCACCGCGCTGGACATGAGAATCACCGCCATCAAAACAGCAGTGATAAATCCGACTTTTCTGAACATCTTGGCCTCCCTGTTTGGTTGGTTAATCGTGAATTTGATTTGATTCCATGGCTTGGTTGGTATTGGCAATAACCCGCTCAAGAAATTCAAAGAGCTGGCGCTGCTCTTTTTCGGAAAAACCCTTGAGCAGGGCCTGGTTGATATCCTTGTAGAAATCCACCAGATGCGAGAGTTCATGGGCCTCTTCGGTCAGGTGCACCCTGATGACACGTCGGTCCTCGGGGTCCGGACTGCGCTCGATGAGCCCACGTTTGGTCATACGATTCAAAGTGCGGGTGAGTACGGTGTTGTCCGACTTGTAGTAGCTGGCCAATTCGCCGATGGTCATCCCGTCCTGCCGCCAAAGGGCAGTCAGCAACACCCAATGGGCAAGGGTCAGCCCGTGTTTCCCCAACTCCCGCTCGCTGAGCACTGAACATCCATGGGCTGCAAATCCAAGCACTCGGCCTAGTGATGGTAGGTATTTGGGGGAATTGTCTGTCATGACAGATAAAATATACGATAAGTATTGCCTTGGCAAGATCCTATTTAACCGATGTGGTTTTCCGGCTCGCCGTCAGCATTTGGGCATCGTCGTCGGCACCGTCGGAACGTGTTGGGCTACCAGGTGGTTGGGGCGTTGTCGTCCAGGGAATGCAGGGTCATTCCTGGGCCGTGGTTTGGCTGGCCCCTTGTTTCGGGCTTAATAAACTGGTATAAGATCATCTTCTATATCTGATTGCAGCCACGCGCAAGACAACCCACCCCGGGAGGCATCTACCCATGTCCGATAACCAGGAAAACAAGACCTACGGCCCCAATCCCGACGTGGCCGCCACCAGCCACATCGGCAGCATGGAGGAGTACGAGCGGCTCTACCGCCTGTCACTCGACGATCCGGAAACCTTCTGGGGCAAGCAGGCCGCGCACATTTCCTGGTTCCATCCGCCGCGCATGGTGTTCGATCACGATTACGACAACGTCGACTTCAGCTGGTATCTGGGCGGGCGCTTGAACGCCTGCTACAACTGCGTGGATCGTCATCTGGAGGACAAGGGCGACCAGGACGCCATCATCTGGGTGAAGGACGAACCAGGCGAGTACGAGCACATCAGCTACCGCCGGCTCAAGCACGAGGTCGCCAAAGTGGCCAACGTCCTGAAGGCCCACGGTGTGTGCAAGGGTGACCGCATCGCCATCTACATGCCGATGATCCCTGAACTGGCCTACACGATGCTCGCCTGTGCGCGGCTGGGGGCCATCCACTCGATCATCTTCGGCGGTTTCAGCGCCGACGCCATCCGCGACCGGGTGCTGGACGCCCGCTGCAAGCTGGTGGTCACGGCCAACGAAGGCCTGCGCGGTGGCAAGAGGATCAAGCTGAAGGACACCGTGGACCGCGCGGTCGACGGCCTCGACATGGTCGAAACCGTGCTGGTCGCGCGCCGCACCGACACAGAGACGAACATGAAACCCGGCCGCGATTTCTGGCTCGACGAGGAGGTGCGCAAACAGCGCTCGACCTGCACCGTGGAGTGGATGGGCGCGGAGGATCCGCTGTTCATCCTTTACACTTCCGGTTCGACGGGCCAACCCAAGGGCGTGATGCACACCACCGGCGGCTACCTGGTCTACACCTCCATGACCCACCGCATCGTGTTCAATTTCCAACCGGGTGACGTCCACTTTTGCGCCGCGGACATCGGCTGGATCACGGGGCACAGCTACATCATCTACGGTCCGCTGGCCAACGGGGCGACCACGGTGATGTTCGAGTCAATCCCCACCTATCCCGACGCAGGCCGCTATTGGCAGATCGTCGACGACCTGAAGGTGAACATCTTCTACACAGCGCCCACGGCGATCCGGGCCATCGCGCGTGAGGGTGACGAGTTCCTGAAAAAATCCTCCCGCGATTCCCTGAAAGTTCTCGGCACCGTCGGCGAGCCCATCAATCCCGACACCTGGAAGTGGTACCTGGAAAAGGTCGGGAAGGAGAAGTGCTGCATCGTCGACACCTGGTGGCAGACCGAAACCGGCGGCATCATGATCACACCCCTGCCTGGGGTGACACCTCTCAAACCGGGATCGGCCACCTTGCCGTTTTTCGGGGTCAAACCGCTTTTGGTGGATGATGAAGGCAAGCTCCTCGAAGGCAACGGCGTTTCGGGCAACCTGTGCATCGAAAAAACCTGGCCCGGTCAGGCGCGCAC
>JAUVII010000295.1 GCA_030592845.1 Candidatus Krumholzibacteriia bacterium
CACGCCTACTTCATCACCTGCGACGAGGTGATCAAGGACGACAGCGGCGAAGTCGTGGAATTGCGCTGCAGCTACGATCCGGAATCGCGCGGCGGAATGTCGCCCGACGGCCGCAAGGTCAAGGGCACCCTGCACTGGGTCTCGGCACAGCACGCGGTCGAAGCCGAGGTGCGCCTGTATGACAACCTGTTCCGGGAGCCCTTCCCCGAAGAGGGCGGCGATTTCATGGACAATCTCAACCCGGATTCGCTGGAAATCCTCACCGACGCCAAGCTGGAACCGGGCCTGGCCGGCAGGGAAGCCGGCTATATGTGCCAGTTCATGCGACAGGGTTATTTCTGCATCGACAGCAGGGATTCCCAGCCGGAAAAAATGGTGTTCAACCGCACCGTCACCTTGAAGGATTCCTGGGGCAAGCTTGAGAGCAGGGGCAAAGCGGGATGACCGGATGGGGTACAAAGGGGATCCTGGTTGCCACCGCGCTGATTATCTTTGGAATCTTGCCGCACACGTCTTTGGCCCAAATGGGGGGCGGCGGCTCGGGAACCTACGCCCTCGAAGAAGGTGAGCGGAACCTGAAGTTCGCGGCCGTTCCCATACCCGGCTACAGCGACGTGCTTGGGTTCAGCCTCGGGGTCATCGGCATGGCCTATTACAAGATGGACCGCAACGACGACGACCTGCCGCCCTCGAGCACGGGCATCCTGGGGTTCTACAGCGAAAACAACTCCTGGGTCGGGATGGCTTTCCAGAAGTTCCACTTCGCCAAGGACATTTGGCGAGCCACCGCCGCCTTTGGCACCGGTTCTTTCAAATATCAGTTCAATCCGTCTTCCGAAGGCCCGGGATTTCCGGACATATTCCTGGATTACACAACCGTTTCGAATTTCGTGTATCTCAAGGGTTCGCGCCTGACCTGGAGCAAGCTCTACCTCGGAGCCGAGGTCCTGGCCTGGTCGGCAAAGGTCAGCATCGATCCCGACTTGTTGGAAGTTCCCAACGAATTCTACTCCAGCCTCGGAGTGAATGGCGAATGGGACGGCCGCGACCACATCATGTATCCGACCAGCGGGACAAACACAACCGTGCGCTACGATGTCTATGACGAGGCCCTGGGGTCGGACCGGGATTTCCGTAAACTGAACGTCAAGATTTCCGGCTACACAACCCTGGGCGACACCACCCGCATACTGGCCGGGCGCATTCTCACCGATTCCGCTTTCGGAGATGTCCCTTTCAGCGGGCAAGCCATCCTCAGCGGCAATCAGAACCTGCGGGGCTACGCCAACGGCCGTCACCGGGGCGACAAACTGCTGACGCTGGAAACCGAATACCGCTGGAATTTCCATGGAAAGTGGGGCGCCGTCGGTTTTGCCGGAGTGGGCTTCGTGGGTAATGACTGGAACAGTTTCTCCACGGGTGACGCCCTGCCCGCCGCCGGGCTCGGCCTGCGTTTTCGCATGATCGAAACCTACAAGATCAACGCGCGCATCGACTACGGTTGGGGCAAGAACGATCAGGCCGTCTACTTCAGTATCGGCGAAGCCTATTGACACTCCTGCACATCGTTACGACCTTATTCCGACTGCCATGAAGGGAGGTGACCATGTCGAACGACGAGAAAATTTTCCTGACGAAGTTCGCCAAGAGCGCGGGCTGAGCTGCCAAGCTGAGTCCGGGTGACTTGTCCGAAATTCTCGAACCCATCCAGGCCGCGGCCGGGCCGAATCTGCTTGTCGGATTCGACACCGCGGACGATGCCGGCGTGTACCTCATCGATGACGGGCGCGCCATTGTTTCCACCGCCGACTTCATCACCCCCGTGGTCGACGACCCCCGCACCTTCGGCCGGATAGCCGCAGCCAATTCCATCAGCGACGTCTACGCCATGGGCGGCACGCCCATCATGGCCCTGAACCTGCTCGGCTATCCCCCGGTCGGTCTGCCAAACCATGTGCTGGGCGAAATCCTGGCCGGCAGCGCGGAAACCTGCGCCGAAGCGGGCTGCGCGGTCGCCGGCGGACATACCGTGCGCGACGACGAGGTCAAATTCGGCCTCAGCGTGACCGGCACCGTGCACCCGGACAAAATCCTGCGCAACAGCACCGCGCAAGTGGGCGACAAACTCGTTCTGACCAAACCCCTGGGCACCGGCGCCCTCGTGGCCGCCATGAAGAAGGGCCGGCTGGACGAGGCTGGATTCTCCGCCTTGGTCACCTGCATGACCACCTTGAACAAATGTGGGACCCGTCTTCACGAATTCGGCGTCACGGCCGCCACCGACGTCACCGGCTTCGGACTGAGCGGACACGGCCTGGAGATGGCCAAAGGTTCCGGGGTCTGCCTGACGATCGACACGGACGCCCTGCCCCTGTTGCCCGAGGCCGTCGAACTGTGCGGCGAGGGTTTCACCTGCGGCGGCACCAATTCCAACGCCAGTTTTACCGAATTGGACCTCCAATATGCAGTTTCGCTGAGTTCCGGCATGATCGGGCTGCTGAACGACCCCCAGACCAGCGGCGGCCTTCTGATAGCCGTCCCCGCTGCTCGATTGGACCAATTAACCGCTTTCCTGAACGAATTCGGCACTTTGAGCACAGCGGTCATCGGTGAAGCCTCCCCCCATCGGCCCGATGGCCCCTGGCTGGACTTCATCGCCTGATTCCCCTCTTTTTTGGTTCAACTCCCCTTCCCGACTGCCGATATAGGTAATGGAATCATTGGTTTAATCCGTGCGAAGGAGCGCGACATGTCAACGGTGCTCGAGAAATCACTGCTCGACATCCACCCCCGCGAATTGAAGGGGATGGTCAAAGACATCCCGACGTTGCCGGCGATCTACGAGAAGCTGTTCGACAAGCTTCAGGACCCGGACGTTTCGGTCCCCGAGATCGCGGAGATCATCACCCAGGACCAGGCCCTGTCGGCCAAGATCCTGCACCTGGTGAATTCCGCACTCTACGGATCCGGCACCAAGACCATGACCATCAGCCGCGCCGTCGTGATACTCGGCTTCCGGGCCGTGCGCGGGGCCGCCATGGCCAGCGGTGTGTTCGACTACTTCAGGGATGAATCCGGTTCCGAGGGCATCGACATGATCAAGTTCTGGGAACACAGCATCGCCGTGGCCAGCATCAGCAAGGTCATTGCCGAGGACCGCCGCCTCCATCACCGCGAGGAAGC
>JAUVII010000028.1 GCA_030592845.1 Candidatus Krumholzibacteriia bacterium
ACCCTCGGGGGCCGTCCCCAGATTGCCGTGATCCATTTCCACCGTAAAGGCCACGGCGAAGCGGTGCCCGCCTTCCCCGAGAAGATCTATTTCCTGACCAAAATCGGGGCCGCGACCCTTGATCAAGTAGATATGATGGTCGCGCAATGCCGTCACTCCACAGGCAGCCGCTCCCAGTTTACGGGTCCAGCCCAGAAGGAAGCGCGTCACTTCGTCCTGATCGACGGCAACCTGTTCGGGCGCCGGTACGCCTTCCACCAGGGGGGCGAGTTCTTCAACGGCCTCGAAACTCGCTCCGGCCGCCGCAAAGGACAACGGTTCGAACTTGAGGGAGGCCGGAGACATCAGGCCGGGCAGGGCGCGAAACCTGTCGTCACCCGATTTGTGCTGGGGAAATTCGTCGTAATATTTCTTGAATTGATCGCTGCCGGGTTTCAGGGCGGAGCGGGAAAACATGATCGTCCGCTCATCCAGACGTCCACCGGGCGCCGGGTCCGCGATGTTCCGCGGTCTCCCGGTTGGAATCAAAAGAATGACGCCGAAAAACAGGGTCAGGCCCAGTAGGATCATCCCCCCGATTTCCGACCCCGGGAAGCTGGTCCACGCCATTCCCAGATAGGGCAAGGGAGCCAGAACGGCCATCCGCAGGGAATTGCGGGCGGCCACCATCTCCCGCTCGGCGCGGGACACGACATGAACCCACAGGGAAAGAACCAGGAAGGTGGAAGCGCAAACTGTCAGGGCGATCTGTAACACGGCACCAGGATCCGTTGGGGGTGGGAATGTTGGATTAAACCTATCCCATGGATCGGCTTCTACCCAACCTTTTTCCTTCCCGGTGATATCCTGTGAATCGGATCAGGAGCCGGTAACCTGGAGTCGCTGGGCCAGCTTGGACCTTTGCAACTGCAGGACAAATTGCCTGACGTAATCAAGGGCCGCCCGGTCGGCATCGGGGGAAACGATGAATTCGATACCGATATCGTCCTGCCACCGGTCCCGGTCCGCGGGCCCCGCGGCCGAACGCCTGATGACGCCCTGAACCTGGAGAGGCTCATCCATGTCGGGGAAAAGCATGCGACAGATGACCCGGCAGTCCTTGTGGAAACCAGGAGATTTCCGGGCGCCCTCCGCGTTGATCCGGGCACCCGAAAAACTGAGGTCGGCCAGTTGTCCGCTGATTTTTTCGGATTCGAATTTTCCATCGGACCAGGGGGATGTTTCTCCCTGACCCAGAGCCGTTTCAAGCTCCACCTTGACCGGCACCGTGACCGAAACCCGGAATGATCGACGTCGCTGACCGATGGAAACCATCCGGGGCAGGGAAAACAGGGCGCAGGGCAAAAGGGATCCCGAGTCCAATTCGTGAGTGGCGGGGGCCAGGTAATCCAGATCGAATTCCAGGGACCGGTCTCCGATCCCCACACTGGCCTTGACGATCGACCCCGGAGCCGGAACTCCGGCCTCAGGGTCGGAAAAATCAGTAACGAGTTTCATGGCGGGACAGCCATCGACCTGACAGATTTCAACCAGCAGGCCCACATTCATCCTGGCCGTTCCGTCACCCGCCGGAGCTTCCAGGTAAACGTCCCCCTCGGTTTTCTTCAGGAAGGCCAGAAAACTGTCCACGGCCTCCTGGTCGGGAAGTTCATCGCTCCCGTGCCAGTTGGCCGGCAGATAGATCGACTCCATGCTCATCAGGAAATCGCTGCCTTTGGCGATGGCCATCTCGGTGCGGGAAGGCACTTCGACCAGGAAATGCAGGTGCCCCCGGTCAGTTTCCAGCTGAAACTGAAAAGTACGCACGCCCCGGGTGTGCAGGACGACGGGGGATTCCTGGGAGTTTTCCACGGTACCGCGTGGGTGGCGGTCATCAAACTTTTCCAGCAAATGGGTCAGGAAACTGCCGGCCAACCCGTTGAGGCCGGAACAGCCACCGTGCTCCGCCGTGTTTTCATCCAGCTTGCCCAACAGTTGTTCGTCACACCCGAGGTGGACCATTTGCAGGGCGCAGCCCTTGATTCGCAATGTCCCGAGGGTCAAAAAACTCTGGCGACCTTCCCTGACCAGCGAAATTTTCCTGCCGGTGACATCCAACCCGCAAGTGGATTGGAGGGCCTGGACTCCGGCCTGGTCAAGAGCATTAAGGGTTTCAAGCAGCATGATCCAACTTCCCCCGGGTATTGGCGGTCGATCAACCGATCCATTGACTCTTCTAGTACATCGACCCGGCCTCAAGCCGACTTAACCCCGGATTATCATACGTTTGGGGAAATTCCATGATGACCCCGGGAGGAAACATGGCTATTCTTGGGGCCTGAACAGCCTCATGGTCCTGAAATCACCTCACCCTGGCGGTAGCATTGAATCAAGCGAACCCCCGCATCCCACCCATGGGTATTCCCGCCCCCCTGGGAGCCACCGTCATGTCCGGCGGAGTCAATTTCGCGGTTTTCAGCAAGTATGCCGAGGGAGCCCAGCTGTTGCTGTTCAATCTCCCGGAAGATCCCGCGCCTTCCCGGATCATCGACCTGGACCCCCACGCCAACCGGACGGATTACTACTGGCATGTATTTGTGCCCAGGCTCGGCCCCGGACAGGTCTACGCCTGGCGGATGCAGGGACCGCGGCGGCCTGCGGACGGCCACATGTTCGATGGTACAAAAGTCCTGCTCGACCCCTACGGACTGGCGGTGGCCGGTCAGGGAATCTACGACCGGCAGGCCGCCCGTGCTCCCGGCGACAATTGCTCCCGCGCCCTGCGCAGTGTCGTGGTGGATCCCTCAGCCTACGACTGGGAAGGCGACCGCCCCCTGCAGCCCCCCGCCGGACGCGAAGTCATTTACGAAATGCATGTCGGGGCCTTCACCGCCCACCCGTCCAGTGGTTTGACCGAGGACCTGCGCGGGACCTACGCCGGCCTGATCGAAAAAATCGGCCATCTCCAGGAACTGGGTGTCACCACCGTCGAGTTGCTGCCCGTCCACTATTTCGATTCCCAGGACGCGCCCGAGGGCAAAACCAATTACTGGGGCTACAGCACCCTATCCTGGTTCGCCCCCCACGCTCCGTTCAGCTCGGACCGTTCGGTGACCGGGCCGGTGGATGAATTCCGGGATATGGTCAAGGCCCTCCATCGGGCGGGCATCCGCGTCATCCTGGATGTCGTCTACAACCACACCGCCGAAGCGGGCGCCGACGGTCCCGTGATCAGCTGGCGGGGGTTCGAGAATTCCGCCTACTACATGCTGGAAAAGGACCGATCCGTTTTCGCCGACTACACCGGCTGCGGCAATACCGTCAACGCCAACCACTCGGTCGTCAGAAGAATGATCCTGGACTCGCTGCGCCACTGGGTGCAGCAGATGCATGTCGACGGTTTCCGGTTTGATCTCGCGGCGACCCTCGCCCGGGGTGAAGGCGGGGAGCCGCTGGAAAAACCGCCCCTCATCTGGGCCATCCAATCGGATCCCGAACTGGCCGGCACCCGGATGATTGCCGAGGCCTGGGACGCGGGCGGCCTCAACCTGGTGAAGTCGTTTCCGGGGGAACGGTTCGACGTTTGGAACGGCCCGTTCCGCGATTCCGTGCGACGCTTTTTACGGGGCGGCCAGGACACCGTTGAAAATCTCATGGCCAGTATCGTCGGCAGCCCGGACCTGTTCGCCTCCCCGCGCCACCGGCCATTTCAGAGCATCAATTTCGTGACCTGTCACGACGGGTTTTCACTGTACGATCTGGTTTCCTACGAGACAAAACACAACGACGCCAACGGGGAAATGGGACGGGACGGCAGCGATGACAACCTGAGCTGGAACTGCGGAACCGAAGGCCCGACCACCGAGCTTGCCATCACGGCCCTGAGGGAACAGCAGGTTCGAAATTTTCTCTGCCTGCTGATGCTGTCCCACGGCACCCCCATGCTGCTGATGGGCGATGAAAGCGGCCACACCCGGCAGGGAAACAACAACCCCTGGTGCCAGGACAATGAGCTCAACTGGCTCGATTGGGACCTGGTAAACCGCAACACCGACCTGTTGCGGTTTACCAGGGAACTCGTCACCTTCACGCAATCCCTTGAAATCCTGCAGGGAAACCGCTTCTGGGCAGCCACCAACCCGGATCTGAAGGGGGACATTTCCTGGCACGGCGCGAAACCCGGCCGGCCCGACTGGACCCCGAATTCACGGATTCTGGCCTTTACCCTGGAACAGCCCGCCTCCGGACATCATGTCCACACCATGCTCAACACCGGCGAAAAGAAGGTGGAATTCACCCTGCCCGAGGCCCCCGCGGGGATGGTTTGGGTCCGAATCCTGGATACTTCCAGGATCTTGCCGGATGACCTTCCCGAAGCGCCTTCGGTCCTGGTTCAGGGCCATAGCATCACGGTTCTGCAGTGCAGGGATAAGCTTTTGAAATGACAGGGGCTTGGCCCTGTTATTGTTTTACCGAATCAAAAAAAATCGCCCCTAATGAAGTTTTTTCTGGTATATTGGTCAGAGTTTCTGCTATTTTGTCTTTGTCGATTTGGGGAGGCTCTACTCGAATCTCATGCTTCGGACGCGACAACTGGACGAACATCAGCTTTTCATCTCGCCGGATTCGCCCAGCCTCCCCTCTAAAATCCAGCCCCCGAATTCTTTTGAGTTCGGGGGCTCTTTTTATGCCTTTTTCAGGGAATTCACCGCTCAATACCGCTTGGACCACTGGAGTTCGGCTCCCGAATCCTCTTCTCCCTGCCCATAGATCGTGAGAATCTTGAAGTACCGGTTGAGGGAATACTCGAGCGTCATGAAATAGGTGCCGCTCTTTTCCAGGGACTGGTGATACTTCAGCATGATGTCCGGGGTGATGAATTTGCCCACCATCAGGGTGCTGCCGCCTTCTGAATCCGAGCCCATCTGAACCATGTCGACGCCGAAGGAATCGCCCATCGAATCCTGGAGACCCTTCGCGCCGAACGACATGGCCAATCCAGCCAGGTTCTTCTGGAGTTCCCGGCTGGGATCGTTCTCCTCCTGCATGCGCCCACGCTGATCGTTGTCCAGGTCGTTGAGAGGCTGCCCGAAAAGAAGGACCGCCATGATATCCTCTTCCGTAAGGTCCGGCTCACTGGTCAGTTCAATGACGGGGTCATCCGCCTTGCCCGAGATGAGGATCCGCACCAGATACGTTCCCACCTGTGTCTCCAGCATCAGGTCGAGCCTCGGATTGGGTGGGACGGCGCTGGTGAAATGGATACTGCCCCTTTGGACATCGAATACCCGGTTCATCACCTTCAATGTTCCCTCGCGAACCCGGATTTCTCCGGTAATGGAAGGTCCGGGAAAATTGTCCTTGTCGTAACCACGGGCAATCCTGATACCGCCAACCAACTTGATATCCGCACCGAAACCGATGACCCTCAGATCGTCTGTGAACACAACCTCGAGATCCAGCTCCGGCAGCGCGGGCGGTTTGGAGGGGTCAAGGGCCGGCCCCATCTGGTCCGGGACAAGGAAGATCACCAGATTGTCATCCGCCGCCACGGCGATGGAATCCCTGAGAGACCAGAGAAGGGACTGACCATCGACCGCATGGAGGTTGCGGGGCAACTCGGGAATCCTGATAAACCCCGATGTGATCTCCAACTTGGCCGCGACTTTGGGATCCGCCAAAGATCCCGTCACCGTGGCGCTCACAACCGTTTCTATCCATGAGCGATTGGGTAGATCGATCCTGAGATCCGGAGTTCCCAGCGAGGCGTCGACAGTCCCGCGCAGCGGAGAAGCGGAAAGGGAATCGGCCTCGTTTTTACCCTTGCCCGGAGGGAACAAATGCACTTCGGCCGCGATGTCGAATTCTCCATCCAGAACCATATTTTCGGGTAATCTCCTGTTTACCCGTTCCATGTCCAGCTTCTGGGACGGTATGGTCAGAACCATGTCCCGCCCGGGATCCGGGTTCCAGAATCCGGCCTCGGGTCCCGCTTTGCCAGGCCAATCGAGTTTGGCTTCCAACAATACCGTATCGGCTGAAGTCAGGGAGAAGTCGGCCTTGAGATGGGCGTCCGCGCCCCCCCTGGATAAAAAGTTCAAGACAATACCGAAAGGCGGGTCATCCCGGTGAGGCAGCAGGACAGCGCTTGCCCGGCCGACAACTTCGGGATTCTCATCGGAACCCTCCATGTCGGCGGAGATATCCAACTTGAGGTCGGAACCGCCATTGAGCGACCACAGCGGCAAAGGCGCAACGAGTTGGAGCAGATCCTCCTTCAGCAAAAGGTCGATCCCCGCCGAAAGATCCATTCCCTCATCATTCCAGTACCCCTGGGCCGCTACCGACCCGGGGTCGCCCACAAAATCAAGTTTCGTCAGTTCGAAATCGCTTGGCCCGGGGCCGAGAGTGAGGGTGACCGGGGCATTTGTTCTCATCCGGCGACCAAAGGACTCCGTAACCAGGGAATCGATTTCAACCACTCGCACAGAATCGCCCTGAACCGAGCCCCCTACCGCGAGATAGCTGTGCTGTTGCCAGGCAGCCAAGGCAAAGTCGGCTTTTAAACTGTCCAGGCCCGAATATTCACCGCTTACTTCCGCGCGAACCGAATCCAGATGCGTGTTCTCGAATTCAAGTCCCCCACCCGCGCGCAGGAAAGCCGCCACATCCCTGCGGTCTCCCTCAAGACCGAATTCAAAGGAGGGGATCGCGATCCCGTCATTGCGGAAACTTCCCGCGAGGTGGGCATCGACCTCGGGGTCCCCGAGGGATCCGGCGACCGCCGCGTCCACTTGAAGATCGAGTTCGGCCTCGGCCATGCCGGGTCCGGCAAACAGGCCCAGCAACTGGAAGTCCGTCAACTCTCCAGCCAATTCCAGTTCCACCCTTTCGGACTCCAGTTCTCCGAAGGCGTTGACCCGGATGCCGGTCATGGCAATATCCAGCGTATCCAGCCGGGCGGTCAATTCGCGAAGCCCATGTTCCAGCAGGGAATCGATATCCGCGGAGGCGGAACCGGAGATCACACCATTTTCCATCCAGGAATTCGACCCGAGGTCCAGGTGCAGGGCGCCATGAGTAATCGGAGCAGCGTAGCCGCCGGTGAGCGCCAAAGTCCCGGACAGGGAGGCGAATTCCTCATGAGGGAAATCCTCGGGGAGCCAGGTATGGAAATGCGAGGATCCCGGCAGGAGAAAATCACAATCCAGGCTGCCGGTAAATCCGTTGCCGCTCTTGTCGAGTCTGGCCTCCGCGTCCAGGCTCACCGGCCCGGGATCCCGCCAGACTTCCGCCAACGCCGGGTCCACCTGGGAAGCAAAAAGTCCAGGCAGATGGAGATCGGTCAGAACGACAGCCAAATCCAGCCCGGCATCTTCGGCTCCCCAGTCTCCGGAAGCTTTTACGGAAATCCCTTCCAACACGATATCCAGCGTATCAAGACGCGCGTTGAGCGCCTTGATTCCCTGGGCCATGAAGGCATCGACATCCGCTTCGACACCACCGGCGATCACGCCTTTTTCCACCCAGGAATTCGCGTCCAGGTCCAGGCGCAGGGTACCGGTGGCCAGGGGATTGGTAAATTTCCCTTCGGCCACGAGATTCCCCGATACGGATTCAAACTTCTGATGCGGAAAATCCCGGGGCAGCCATGGTTGAAAATGGGCCGACCCGGGCAGAACAAAATCACAGGCCAGACGACCGGAATATTCGGGGCCGTTCCTTTCAATCCCGAAGACCACACCCAGTCTCACCGGAGCAGGGGCCTGCCAGTTTTCCTGCAATCCCTGATTGGGGATTGGCGCAAACTCCACGTTCAGACTATCCAGTTCGGCAGTGACCAGGGTCCAGTCGTTGCCGGCCGGAAAAGCGAGGGTCAATCCGAGACCGAGATGCTCGAGCGCCACCTCCCACACGGGAGCGCCCGTGGTGTCGCCCAGCACGGTCAGGAACCGGGCGGCGGCATGATCAATCACCACGGCCGCCGGACCATGGGCATTGGCGTCGGCCCGGCCTTCCACCACCAGATCCTGAATGTCCATGCCGGGGGCCAGACGGGTCCGGGCAACTTCCAGGTCGAACCGACCCACGGTGACCGAAGGAATGCCCGGCAGACTGCCGGGACGGAAGTAGGGAATAGCATCTTCAGATGGCGTGGAATCCAACAGGGGTTCCTCCGCCGATTCCGCCAACTCCTCCATGGTCAGGGACAACCCGGGTATATCCACCTGGCGGACATCCAGGAGAAGGGAATCGATTCTACCTTCCCTCTGCTTGAGGGCCCCGAGGTCCAGGGTAAGATCGAGTCCGGCCAGGTCGACCAGAGTATCGCCGGGAGCGGTGGCGGAACCTGAAACCCACAGCACATCTTTGAGTATCAGGTGGCCCAACGAGGGCCAACCGGCTTCACCCACGGTGAGGCGGCCGGGCAACGCGTCATCAGCAAACCGGACACTCCAACCCAAGAGGGCTTCCCGGGACGAAGGAATCAGGAAAACAGCCGTCAAGACCAGGATGGCGCCCATCAAAAGAAGCAGGACAACCGTCAGGACCCGGCGCGCGATACGGAGATATTTCCTGAACAGTTTTACCATGGGTACCCGATTCCAAAATGAAAGATGTCACGGGGCTGTCCCTCGATCCGGTTCGCGATGTTCCAACCGTAGCCGGCGCGCACGGGCCCCATGGGGGTACGAAGGTCAAGGTCCAGCCCGATGGCGAGGGGGAACCCTTTCAGAGTGGCTTCATGCGGTTGGGCCCAGACCTGGCCCGCGTCCGCGAAAAGAGCCATGTCGAGGATCCAAACCAGGGGAAACCTCATTTCCAGCCCGGCCAACGCCACGAATTCCCCGCCAAGGGCATTGCCGCCGGAATCGAGAGGTCCCAGTTTGCGCCGGCCATAACCCCGGTGCGTGTTGTACCCGCCCGCATAGAACCTCCGGGTGGCAAGGACCTCGACGGCTTCACCCAGTGGCGTCGCCCAACCCACCCTGACACGGCCCGCGAAGACAACCGGATCAAAAGGCGACCGGTAGACCGATGCATCCCCCTGGATCGACACATAGGGAATCTCGGAAAAGAAACCCGGTGGAGCCACCGTAAAAGATGTCTTGAAGAACCCTCCCGACTTGGGAAAAAGCGGGGCGTCCGTTAAGTCCCATTTCACGTCGGTCCAGATTTCCATCAGCCGGCCCTGGCTCTCGGGAACATCCGAGGCGTCGGAGATTTTCCGTTCCACGTCGGTCAAGGAAAAGGTGAGCCCGATATTCCAGATATCCCGGTTGCGCGGACGAAAGGACTGAACGAAATCGATCCTGGATTCATTGGAACGGTAGGCGTCTTCGTCCTCGACCAGAAATCCCAGTCCGGCTCGAGTCCGCGCCCGGGGGGAAAGTATCCCCAGCCAGCTGACACCGGTTCCCAGGCCCAGACGATGGGTACCCACCACCCCCATGACATCGAATCCGACACCGTGCCCGAACATGTTCCTGTGCCTCCACCCTGCCCGTACCAGCCATGGGTTGTCCGAGAAGGTGCCGACACCCGCCTGCAGGGTCCTCATGCGGCTGTCTTCCAGATTGGCGGTCAACTTGAGCTCTCCCGGGCCGACGGGTTCGACTTCGATGGCAACCTTGCTGAACAATTGGGTGCTGCGCAGATCGAGTGAGGCATTGGAAATCAACCGGAGGGAATAATCGACCCCGGGTTCAATGTTCATGACCCTGCGGGCCACCGCCAAGAGGTCATCACCGCACCCGCGGATTTCAACCTGGGAAATTTTGTAAAATTCCCCGGGCTCCACATCGAATGCCAAACCCACCAAGCCGAGTCCCATGGGTTCGATGGTGTACGTCAAGGACACGGTGGCGTAGCCGGAATCAAGCAACTGGTTTTTCAGGTAGCCAAATGCTTCTTCGATTCTCACATCCCGGATGATTTCCCCCACCGCCAGATTGTCCGCGTCGGCCGTGTCCGGAAAGGCCACCGCTTCGGGCCACCCGTTGAGTGTAACCCTGCCGATACGAACCGGATCACCGGGGACCACCCGCAGGGTCAATTCCAATTGCCTGCCCTCGGGCTTCGGGACGGCTATCGGTTCGACGACGGCGGCGGGATAACCGTTCCGGGCAAGGAACAGGCGGATTCTGGCCAGGTCTTCAGCAAGCATCTTCACGGAAAAATCCGGACGGGTCATTCCCCCGATGAGTTTCCATTTCCCGGTCTGGGCAAGACCACTCTGCACATCCCCCTTCAACTCATCGGGAATACCCTCGATGGAGAAGGATTTTATCTCCCAGCCCTTGTATGCCTCCCAATCCTCATGCAACTGGGCACGGGACTCTCCTGCCGCGAAAGCAATCGGCAGAATGACCAGCGCCATGACCAGTTGAAAGAGACGGTGAATCAACTCGTGCAAACCTCAGTGACGGGTATGGTTGTACTACAATCGCCTTCAGGATAAGGCCCCGCCACGCGCCTGTCCATGATTCCGGTCTTTTCCTGTCCATATCGGCTCGCCACCGCCAAGGGAGGGAGTTATCATGGTCCGGTATTCGACATTTCCCCGCTGAATCCGAAAGGGTGCCATGGACACCATCAGTCAAGCTGACCCGATCTATCTGGACTACAACGCCACCACTCCGATAGACCCCCGTGTGGCCGACGCCATGATCCCCTACCTGCGGGAACATTTCGGGAACCCTTCCAGCAGCCATGTCCTCGGTCAGCGAACCAGGGCCGCGGTGGAAATCGCCCGCCGGCAGGCCGCTTCCTTTTTGGGGACCGAACCGGCCAACATCATTTTCACCAGCGGCGGCACCGAGGCCAACAACCACGCCATCATCGGCGCGGCGCTGGCGAACCGTGACCGGGGCAACCATATCGTGACCACCGTCGTGGAGCATCCGGCCGTCAGCGAAGTCTGCCGCCATCTCGAATCCCGCGGCTTCACCACCACTTACGTACCGGTCGATGAATACTGCCGGGTCGATCCCGATCAGGTGGCGGCCGCCTTCACCGACCAGACGGTTCTCGTATCGGTCATGCACGCCAACAACGAAGTCGGCACCCTGCAGCCGGTGGCCGAGATTGCGGCCATGGCCAGGGCAAGGGGCATCCTGAGTCATTCGGATTGCGCCCAATCCGCCGGCAAGGTTCCCGTGACCCTGGACGGTCTGGGCGTGGACATGATCTCGGTGGCGGGGCACAAGATCTACGGCCCCAAGGGAGTGGGCATGCTTTGTCTGCGCCGGGGCCTGGAGTTGCCCAACCTCATGTTCGGCGCGGGCCACGAAAGCGGCCGCCGGGCCGGGACGGAAAATATTCTGGAGATCGTGGGTTTTGGCGTGGCCTGTGAACTGGCGGCCGCCGACCTGGATCACGAAGTCCCCCACCTGACTGCCTTGCGTGACCGTCTTGAGTCCGAATTGCTGCGGGCGTTTCCGGAAGGCCGCGTCAACGGCCATCCCGAATTGCGTCTGCCCAACACCCTGAGTTTCAGTGTGCCGGACCTTACCGCGGCCGCCATCATCCGCAACCTTCCCCAGGTGGCGGTATCCGCGGGCGCGGCCTGTCACGGAGACGGCGGGGTGACCATCTCCCACGTTCTGGCCGCCATGGGTGTGCCCGAAAAAATGGCGTTGGGCACCATTCGAATTTCAGTGGGACGAATGACTACGGACCAGGATGTCGACGATGGGGCCGCCGCTGTTGTCCAGGCCATCAAGGCCGCCAAACAGGAAAAGGCCTGCTGAACGATCAGCTCTTTGGGTCCGGCATGGAGGGCTTCAATGTCTCCAGTTGGGCCTGCAAAGTCGGGCAGGGGTTGTCTTCAGACAGGATCTCGGCCAGGGTCGTTCCTTCAAAGGCTTCCTGCACCATGGCCATGGCCATATCAAGACGGCTGTGCAAGGGACACAGATCGGAACTGTGCCCTTCCTGATCCAGGGGGCAGGTTTCAATTCTCTTGTAGGGGCTGACCGCGTTGAGGATTTCCATCATGTTCAGATCCTCGGGTTTCCTCGCCAGGACAAACCCGCCTCTCAACCCACGGGTCGAATGGACCAGACCGGCCCGGACCTGGGACTGAAGGACCTTGGACAAGTAGCTTTGCGGAACCTTCATGGTTTCCGCAATCTGCCGCGTGGTCATGGGCCTGCCATCTCCGGCGGCCAAAGCCACCATGGCCCGCATGGCATATTCAACAGTACGGGAAAACAATGAAGATCCACCTTCGGTCAGAAACACCACTAATCAGATAATTATATCCAATTTACTTGGGCGGGCGGTGGCTGTCAACGTCCGAAGGAAAAGGCCACCCGGACGACGAGATAGTCCCAGTTGTAGGTCCGGCTGCCGTCATTGGGCGGAAGGTTGGTGGAATCGAACCGGTTGTAGGTATATTCGCCGACCAGTTCGATGTTTTTCATCTTGAAACCAACTCCCCCGCTGTAGGCGGGAGCGTTGATACTGGTTTTATAGACACCCTTGTACTGGAGTTCGTCCCGGTAGACATTGTGCGCCAGGGCGATGCCCCCGGTCAAAAAAGGTCGGAAAGACGCGCGGGGACCACCGGTGAACACCTGAAAATCCAAACCGTACTTGTAGGTGGACGACCTCACTGAATAGGCCAGATCCTGGCTGCCCTGATAGTCGGTCACCCCGGTGGCCTCACCCATCCTGATATAATGGAAAGCTGGTGAGACGGCGAAATAATCGCCCAGATACTGGCGGATCCGGAAACCGAATTCGTATCCGGTGCTCTGACCCAGACCCCGGACATTGGCCATGGGGTCTTCGCTGACCAGATGGAGTTCATCCTTCTGGTCACCCCAGGGTTCTGCAAGGCCCCCTTCCAACAAAAACTCATGACTGGACTGACCGCGCTGGTACTGTGACCCGTCGGGGCCGAGAACAATTCTCGCCTCGGCCGGGGACCCGTGGGAAATCAATCCCAAAAATATCAGCAGCACGAAGTATGCGGTTCCGTTCGTCAGGCGTTTCATGAGATTCCTTTCCGGTGAATTAGTCCGGATGAAAAGGGGCCTGCATGGGCTCTCAATCCATACGGAGTAATGCAGGGAAGGTGCCCAATGCCCACAAAACCATGCAGATTCTTACATTCTATTTGTTTGCAAGGGATTAATAATTTATGTCAATGTAGTTAATGAACCAAGAAGGTTGCCATTGGGCATTCCCGTGTGCCCCCATTAGGACACTGGCACACCAAATAAGGACGGCTGCCCGGAGAAAAATCTCCGGGCAGCCTGCAAGGTTGACCGCTCAGATGGTGGTCACATTGATCTCGGTTTTACCCGCGATACCCAGTTTTTCCATTTGCCGGTACAGGGTGCTGCGGCTGACTCCCAGTTGCCGGGCCGCCTCGGCGCGGTTGCCGTCGGTCTCCGCCAGGGCCAACAGGATCCGGGACCGACCCGATTCCATTCCGCCCTGCTGTTGATGTCCGCCACCCGGCACCACCCTCAGCTGGACGTGTCCGGAATCGGATGTTTCCGGCACGCCGTCGGGACCCTCGAAGAACCATTGCCGGCCTTCGGGACCCCCCACCTCGACCAGAACCTGTCCCCGGGATTCCATCTGGATGTGGGCCTGTCTGGCCACCATGGCAATTTCACGCACGTTGCCGGGCCATTCATACCCGAGCATGCTGTCCAGACTTTCCTGGTTGAAGAATTCCCACATCTCGACCCGCTGTCCCGACGCCAGGGTCAGGAAGTGTCGCAACAAGGGCAGGATGTCTTCGGTTCTCTCGGTGACCGGAGGAATCCTGAGCTCCAGGATCTTCAGCCGATAGTACAGGTCCGCGCGGAATTTTCCTTCCGCCACCAGCTTCCCGAGATCGGCGTTGGTGGCTGCCACCAGACGAATGTTGGTCCGGCGCTGGGAAGGATCTCCGATGGCCTGGTAGGTGCCGTCCTGCAGCAGGCGCAGCAACTGGGGCTGCAACTCCAGGGGCAGGTCACCGATTTCGTCCAGGAACAGTGTTCCCCCGTCGGCCTGGGCGGCCAGACCGATGCCGTCACGGTCGGCGCCGCTGAACGCGCCCCGCGTGTGACCGAAAAATTCCCTGGCGAAAATCGTCTCGGGAATGGCGGAGACATTGACACTAACCCGTTCTCCGGACCGGCGGCCGCTCTTCTGATGGAGACGCCGGGCAAACAGCTCCTTGCCGGTCCCGGTGGCGCCGGTAATCAAAACCGGTTCATCCGAATCGGCAAAAGCGTCGGAAAGCTGGATGAGGTCCCGCATTCTGGAGGAAACATGGATGATGGGACTGTCCACCGGCTTCCTGGGTCCATGGCCGTGAAGCCGGTCGGCGGCGACGATCATCCGTTCGGTCTGTTCGAGATCCGCCCGGCGTCCTGAAATGATGGAAATCAGTTTGCGGGCCGTCAGGATCCAATGATCCACTTCCATCTTCAGGAACAGGTCCAGGGCGGACATGGCCGATTTCCAGGCCTCGTCCAGAAGGGCGGACGGATCCTGGCACAATCCGCTGTCCAGACGCGCCAGACGCGCGCGGGCCAGGATCATCCGGGCCAGGCCCAGTTCATGGCGAGCCCCGACACCCTTGAGCAGGCGTGTCGCTTCCACGGCGTGATGCGCGGCGGAATCGAGATCCCCAAGCCCCATAAGGTTTTCCCCGAGGACCCGGCGGACAACGCCCTCTTCGAACCGATCGCCCTGGCGGCGTGTCCGGGTCAGGGCACTGCCCAGAACCGTCACCGCTTCGGAATGGCGTCCGAGTTTTTCCAGACACTCTCCCTGCCGGCGCAGAACCTCCATGACGATGTCGCCGTCCGGAGCGATGCTGCGGCCGATGGCCAGGGCCCGGCTGTAGTAGCGCCGCGCCTTGTCGATGGAGCCTTCATCCCGGCAAACGTCGCCCATGAACTCCAGGGCCAATGCTTCTTCGCGGGAGAGCATCAGTTGATTCGCCACTTCGTAGGCGGTCATCAGTTTGTCGCGGGCCGCATCGAATTCCCGTTGCAGGCGCAGGGTATTGCCCTGGGCAATGAAACAGCGGCACAGGCTGACCCGGGCGCCGACTTCCTTCATCAGGCGCGCCGCCGCCTCCAACTCGACCAGGGACCGGCTGAACATTCCCTGTTTGTAGAATGTGATGCCGATGTTCAGGCGGTTGCCGCCCATGTTCTTGATCATGCCGAGCTGCGTGTGGAGATCCAGGGCGCGCCGGAACCACAGTTCCGCATCCTTGAAATCGGCCGCTTTGAAGGTGATCACACCCAGCAGGTTGGCCGTACGGGCACATTCAAAATCCCGGTCCAGGACCTTGAATAGTGAATAGGCGGCTTCGGTATCTTCCCGGGCACGATCGGGATCGCCCAGATGGGAAAAGGCCAGCCCCCGCAGATACAGGAATTCCGCGATGGCAGGAGGCAGATTGCGACGGTGCGCATCGATGTACTTGCTGGTCTCGTCGACCACCATCACGTAATCGCCCCTCTTGCTGGCAAAGGCCAGCTGGACGGCGTCCAGTTCGGGGGTTTCATCCGCAATCATCCCCCACCGGCCGGCGGAGGCCTGAAGCACCTCGAAATCATCGAATCTTTCCAGCTGGTACAGGTTTTTCGCGCACAGGACAACGGCGTCCTGCACCGTCGGAGCGGCAGGATCGGGCACCAGGGACAACTGGGGCCGTTCACCCGCGTCGACCTCGTCCAGACAGCGGCGGGCCGCCGCGAGCGAAGTTTCATAATCTTCAGCCAGATGTGCCTGCCAGGCCACTTTCCAGATGGATGAATCCAGAAGCAGATCCTTCAGGGGACCGTCACCAGAGCGGGCTCGGGATCCCGGGCGAATGGTTTCAGGGCGCATGGTTTGCCCCCATGCTGAAATCGATCAGGCCAAGATCGGATTTCTCGACGACGATGATTTTGAAGATGAGGATTCCACCCACCACTTCGGGAATCAGCAGAATCTGGTAGCGATCGGCGCTGAAACCCAACGGATCCACCACCGGAGGAGGCGCGGTGTCATTGTGGACATCGCTCCCGCCACCGCCACCGCCGACGTCATTGGTATCCAGGGGATCACCTTCACCGCCGTCACCGGTGCCGCCCCCGCCCAGGCTCATTTCCTTGATGGCCAGAGCGCTGGTCGGCACGAAAAAGCTCACGACCAGGGCGACCGGAACAAAAAGGGACATGAGACGGCCGGGCCAATTGGAGATCAATTTTTTCATGACTCCCTCCCAGGGGATTTGGCCGGACCGTCGAGATTTGAGCTTATCCCGAAGGTGGAAATACAAAACAATCCGGACAGGATTTTCAGGTGTCGTTATTCTGAACCTACGGAATTGATAGAGGAAAGCAAAGAGGGCCGGTCCGCTTTCCGGACCGGCCCTCTCAAATCAGCGTCCCGAGCTCAAGCGTGGATAGGAACCCACCGGGACAGTGCTTCACGAACGACGTCGGGTACAAACGGCTTGTAAAGGAAGTCGTTGGCCCCGGCCTTGTGGAACTCGGCCAGGCGGTCCCCCGGGTTGATTGAAGTCAGGATCAGGATGGGAACGGGACGCGCGCGGTAGGGATGTTCAGGTGGAAGATCCGCCTCGAGATCCCGGATCGCCCGACTTGTTTCCAGGCCGTTCATACCCGGCATGTTCATGTCCACCAGGACCAGATCATAGCGGGCTTCGGGGCAGCCATCCCGGAAAAGGGCCATGGCGTAATCTCCGGAGGTGGCGGGGTCCACCACGCACCCCATGCGTCCGAGCAAGCGGCTGCAGACCGCCAGATTGACGGGTGCGTCATCCACCAGAAGAATGCGCAGGGGTTTCCCGTTCCGGTCCACGCCGGGGACATCGATTTTACGGTCGCGGACGGATCCCGAACGTCGGCGGGGCAAAGGCGGATGATCTCTGAATCCTGGACACATGGGAGACCTCGGTTTCGGGTCAGGTGAAATTCCGTGACTGCCTTTGGAATTTCGGCCGGAAACCGCGGTTTTTTAGCCGTAAATGCGACCGGATTCACTTTTTCCCCAACCGTTGCGGCATTTTGCAACTATCGGAGAGCACACACTCGTGGTACATTATCCCGATTACCGAACCCCATAAATTTTCAAGGGAGTCGCCATGGAGTACAGGTTTCTGGGCAAGTCGGGCTTGAAGGTCTCGGCCCTTTCCTTTGGCGCCTGGGTCACCTTCCAGGACCAACTCGACGTGGACAAGGCTCACCAGTGCATGAAAACGGCCTTCGACGCCGGTGTGAATTTTTTCGACAATGCCGAGGTCTATGCCGGGGGGATGGCCGAGACCATCATGGGGCAGGTCATCAACAAGGCCGGCTGGCAACGCAGCGACCTGGTGATCTCCACCAAGATCTTCTGGGGCGGCACACCCCAGGGCCCCGGGCAACCGTTCAAGTACGGGCCCAACGACCGCGGCCTTTCGCGCAAACACATCATCGAAGGCACGGACGCGGCGCTCAAGAGGTTGGACCTCGATTACGTCGATCTTCTGTTCTGCCACCGGCCGGACATCGACACTCCCATCGAGGAAACCGTTTGGGCCATGGACCATGTGGTCAGGCAGGGCAAGGCTCTCTACTGGGGCACCAGTGAATGGTCGGCCGCCCAGATTCGCCGGGCCTACGACATCGCCCGACGTGAGCATCTGATCCCCCCCACCATGGAGCAGCCCCAATACAACATGTTATGCAGGGACAAGGTGGAGTCGGAGTTCGCCCCTCTCTACGACGAGATCGGTCTGGGCACCACCATCTGGAGCCCGCTGGCCAGCGGCATCCTGACCGGAAAATACAATGACGGTATTCCCGAGGGTTCGCGCCTGTCGCTGGAGAACTACCAGTGGCTGCGGCCCGAACTGGAAAGCGACGCCGGACGGGCCAAAGTGGAAAAGGTCAAACTGCTGATGCCTTTGGCCGCCGAAATGGGCTGCACCATGGCCCAACTGGCCATCGCCTGGTGCCTGACCAACGATGACGTCAGCACCGTGATCACCGGAGCCTCACGGCCCGAACAGGTGACCGAGAACATGGCCGCGCTGAAGATCGCGGAGGAACTGACCCCTGACATACTGGAAAGCATCGAAGATATTCTCGACAATCGTCCCGGAGGCGAGCAGAACTGGAGAGGAATGTAAACATGAGGAAGGTCATACTGATCATGGCGATGATGAGCATACTTGGCGGCTGCGGTGATGGCGGTTCGAGCGGCGGGACCGGCGACGCTGCCACCACCGAAGCCCGGGCCGATTCCACGCTGAACCCGTTTTTCACCGAGTGGGACGGACCTTTCGGCACCCCTCCGTTTGGCGAGATCGAACTGTCGCACTACGAACCCGCCTTCATGCGCGGCATGGCCGACCACAAGGCGGAAATCACCGCGATCGCCCGGGGTGGCGATTACCCCACCTTTGCCAACACCATTGAAGCGATAGACCGCGCGGGATCCCTGCTGACCCGAACGGGCAACGTCTTCGGGGCCATGAACGGCACCATGACCAACGATGAGATGCAGGCCATCGCCAAAAATCTGGCTCCTTTGCGCTCCCAGCACCGGGACGAAATACTCCTGAACGCGGAACTCTTCGCCCGGGTCGACGCGGTCTACCAGCAGCGCGAGGATCTGGAACTGGAGCGCGAACAGCAGATGCTTCTGAAGGAGACCTGGAAACGATTCGTCCGGGGCGGCGCCAACCTGTCCAACCCCGACAAGGAAAAGTTGAAGGCCCTGAACGAGGAACTTTCGATCCTGTCCCTCCAGTTCGGCGAGAACGTGCTGAAGGAGACCAACAAGTTCGAGATGGTCATCGACAGCAAAGAGGATCTGGCCGGACTTTCCGAGGCCTCGATAACCGCCGCCGCCGAAACAGCGGCCAAGCGGGGGCACGAAGGCAAATGGGTCTTCACCCTGCACAAGCCGAGCCTGATTCCGTTCCTGCAGTACAGCACCAAACGCGATCTGCGTGAAAAAATGTTCAAGGGATATACCAACGTCGGCGACAACGGCGACGAACTGGACAACAACACCATCCTGGCCCGCATGGCTTCGTTGCGGGTGGAGCGGGCGAACCTGCTGGGATTCCCCTCCCACGCCCACTACATCCTGGACGACAACATGGCCAAGAATCCGGAAAACGTCTACGAACTGCTGGAAAAGCTGTGGACTCCCGCGCTGGAACGGGCCAAGGGCGAGGCCGCCGATTTCCAGACCATGATCAACAAGGAAAACAAGAAGGCCGACCGATTCCAGTTGGCGGCCTGGGACTGGTGGTTCTACGCCGAAAAGGTCAAAAAGGCCAGGTACGACCTGGATGAAGCGATGGTGCGCCCCTATTTCGAACTGGAAAACGTCCGGACCGGTTTGTTCGACACCGTCAACAAACTCTTCGGGATCACCTTCACCGAGCGTCACGACATTCCCGTCTACCAGGAAGACGTGAAGGTCTACGAGGTCAAGGAAGCCGATGGCTCCACGGTGGCCATCTGGTTCAGCGATTATTTCCCCCGGGACAGCAAACGGGGCGGTGCCTGGATGAGTGCCTTCCGCAAGGAATATTATGACGGCAACGAGCGGGTTATTCCCATCATCTACAACGTGGGCAACTTCACCAAACCCACCGCCGACACTCCGGCCCTGCTGAGCGCCGACGAAGTGGGCACCATGTTCCACGAATTCGGCCACGCGCTGCACGGCATGCTTTCGGACTGCCGCTACGAATCGTTGAGCGGCACTTCGGTGTCACGCGATTTCGTGGAGATGCCCAGCCAGGTCATGGAGAACTGGGCCTTCGAACCCGAAGTGCTGGCCACCTACGCCAAACATTACCAGACAGGTGAAGTGATTCCCGCCGAGTTGGTGGAAAAGCTGGAAAAGAGCAAACACTTCAACCAGGGATTCGCCACCACCGAATACCTGGCCGCGTGTTTCCTGGACATGGACTGGCACACCATCGAAACCGCTGAGGAAAAGGATCCCGAGGTGTTCGAGAATGAGTCCATGGGCCGCATCGGGCTGATCGATGAAATCGTTTCCCGCTACCGCAGTCCCTACTTCCGTCACGTGTTCGCCGGAGGCTATTCGTCCGGATACTATTCCTACGTGTGGGCCGAAGTGCTGGACGCCGACGCCTTCGAGGCCTTCAGGGAGACGGGTGACATCTTTGACCCGGCCACCGCCAAGTCGCTGCGCGACAACATCCTGTCGCGGGGCGGTTCGGAAGAGTCCATGACCTTGTACCTGCAGTTCCGGGGCAAGGAGCCCGAGATCGGACCGCTGCTGAAAAGGAAGGGACTGGACTGATCAAACAGCTGGTTAGTGGAACCAGATCTGCAGGAACACCACGGAGGCCAGCAGCAGCAGGCCCATCACACCGACCTGACGGCTGTCCACGTACCAGATGTCGCGCAGATTGATCCCCCGCCGGGTCCTGATCCAGGACTCGGCGGCCACGATCACGAAACCGATCACGATGGTCAGGGCCGTGATGTTGAAATAGGCCATATCGGGAAAAATCCATTCCAGCAATAATTTGATGCCGATGGTCAGGAACATCATGGCCAGCACCAGGGTCGAGCTGGCCCGGTACAGGAAAACCGCCGACATGACCAGGATCACGAAACCCACTTTTATGTAATAGCTCATGTCGTTGAACCAGTGGGTCAGCGCGAATTCGGGATTGCTGAACTTGATGTAGACCTGCACGAAACCGAAGCACAGGCCGGTGATCAGGGTCACCACGATGGCCTTTTTACCCATGGCCACCACTTCGCGATCGGTGGCCTCGGGTTTGAGGCGGCGCTGGTAGATGTCGATGGACCACAGCGTGGAAACCGAGTTGAAAATCGAATCGACCGAGCTCATCAGCGAAGCGAACAGGCCGGTCAGAATCAGTCCGCGAAAACCGGTCGGCACCAGCATGTTGACCAGCGTCGGATAGGCCTGGTCGGGGTCGGAGAGCGGGTTGTCCTTCAGCAGTCCGGCCAGCGCGATGGCCGGCACCACGATGATCGCCGCCATCACGTATTTCAGCACTCCCGCGGCCAGGAGTCCCACCTGGGCATGCCGCACCGACTTGGCAGCCAGCGCCCGCTGCAGGATGATCTGGTTGCTGCCCCAGTAGTTCAGGTTCAACAGCAGCATGGCCCCGATGGCGGTCCAGGGCAGCTTGGGGTGATCAGCCGGCAAGTGAAGGTGCATCAGATCGGTCTGGGTATAGAGTTCTCCCCAACCTCCCAGTTTGTTGACCGCAAGAATCGTCAGCGCCAGGCCGCCGCCCACCAGCAATACGAACTGGATGGCATCGGTCCGGACCACGGCGCGTAAACCGCCGAGGTAGGTGTAGGTGGCCGAGAACATGCCCAGGAAAGTCATCATGATCATGATGCGAATGGCCGGGTCCGGTCCCAGGAACTGGATCTGCGCGGGGAACAGGGCGTTGACCGCGTAGGCGCCCCAGAAAAGCGTGGCGCCCAGATACAGGAATCCGTAGAGCGCCATGGTCAGAACCGAGTAGGCCATGGACACACGCGAACCGAACTTCTTTTCGAAGAACTGGGTGATGGTGATCACCTTCATGTTCAGATACAGGGGCACAAAAACAAACGCGGCCATCAGGATGCCGAACACCGCGTTGATCTCGAGGTTGGCCTGGGCCAGACCGTAGAGATAGGCCGACCCCGCCATGCCCAGAAAATGTCCGGCGTGGATGTTGGTGGCGATGGTCGACAGCGCGATGGAAGGCCACGTCAGCGAGCGGGAACTGATGAAATATTCTTCGGCGGTAGCATCTTCGCCGGTTCGCGACATGACTCCCACCAGCATGACAGCCGCGAAATAGACCAGAATGATCAGGATATCGATCACTGGGACTCCCCCTGTTTTTTCGCGGTCAGCAACATGACCCCCGCGAGCAGCATTCCCAAAAGTCCGATCGGCCAGAACGATGTCGCGCCCCCGGAACCGACCAGGTCGACAGCCACTCCCAGCACCGGCGCGATGACCATGGTGGCCGCCGTCTTGGCCTGGCTTTCCACCGAAAGAACGGTGGCGCCACGGGTCTCGTCGGAATAGACGTCGAAGCGGCTTATCTGCATGGGGCGGAACAGGTTCTGGAGGAAAAACAGCACCAGAAATCCGATGATCGCCGCGACCTGGTACCCCCAGTACAGCAGGGGCACCAAGGCAAAATAAGCCAGAAAGGAAACCCGCCATACCACCCGGATGCCGCCGTCTTCCGATCCGAACCGGTCGACCAGACAGTGTGACTTGCGGCTGCCCAGCGCCGACACCAGATTCGCCACGAAGTAGGTGGCGCCCACCAGTACGGCTGTCCGTGATTCGGCCTCCAGGGCGATCAGGACCGGCAGCGCCAGGGCGGCATGTTTGACCACCGGCTGCAGGTAGTCCTTGCCAGCCTTGAACATCCCTTCGTAGGTCATCGATTCCAGGATGAGGCGACGCAATCGGGACTCGGCGAGGATCAGGCGGAAGGTTCCCCCGAGGTGGCTCCACACTTCCTTGAGCGATGCTTTCCGGCTCGGACCGTCAAGCCAGGCGGGATAGAACAGGAAGTTGATGATCCCCAGCAGGTAGGGAATCATCGCGAACCAGAAAACGTAAGAGTAATCCTTTAGCCAAAAAACGCAGGCCGTGGCCGGCAGCAGGGAAAAGGCCGCCCCGATTTTGGACCAGGATCTGGTGACGCCGTATACTTTGGTTTTTTCATCCAGGCGGTTTTCATGGCGCAGCCAGGTGAAGATCATCGCCTTGTGGGTGCCGGTGCGGAAGGCGTCTCCCCCGGCGTACAGAACCATGGCCAGGGCGAACTGGGCGAAGCTGTGTCCAGTGGCGAACAGTCCGAAGGAAATCAGATAGGATACGAACGAGGCGATCATCACCCTTCGGCGGCCGTACAGATCGGCCAGGGCGCCCGAGGGAATCTCCATCACCGCGGTGGCGAATTCCCGGATGGCCACCAGTACGCCGATGAGGGTGAAGGACAAGCCCGCGTCCAGGAAAAACAGGATGATGAAGGGTTCGAAGTACCGCTGGTTCTTGAGGAATCCGTAAAGGGAGAAGCGGAAGAGCAAGCCGAAAGTCCTTCCCTCCGCCGGGGCGGCGGCTCCTTGGTGGGTCATACCGTAACAGGTTCGTATCCGGATAATGCGGGGATTCTACCGTCTCGGAGACGGACCGACCAGCCCCGTTTCCGTTTGCTGGCTGGCCAAATTCTCCTAACCTGTTAAAGATCACCGGGTTGCGCCAGCTTTTGCCCCATGATTGATGTTTTTTTGACATTTAGGTTCATATTTCTCTGTTTTTTGCGATATAATAATAAACTACCTTTGGAGGGAAAACATGTTACAGCGCGTAAAGCCATTTTTTGCCATAGCCGGCGCCATCATCCTGTTGGCGTCCGCGGGTTGGGCCCTGGCCGAATGCCCCACCGAACCGACCAGTCAGAATTACCTCGGCGCCGGCAGGGTCACCTGCCCCTGTTTCGCGGCCGGGGAGGAAGCGGGCGCTGTTTTTCCCGTGCCGGTCGATCATTTCCCCATTGAAATCCTGCGCCTGGGCGTGGGTTGGGGATCCGCTTTCGGCGGCAACCCCCAGCAGTTCGAACAGGCCCTGCACATCTACAACGGACAGCTCCCGGATCCGGGCGTACCTGTGTTTACCGTGGTCGGCCCCCAGTTGACCGACGGGGTCATCAACGAGTTCAACCTGGAAATCGCTGATGATATCTTTATCGATGCGGCTCCGGTCGCGGCCACTCTCGAGTTCCAGTACAGCAACGCGGGCATCACCTATGCCCCATCAGTCGTCTCGGATGGAAACGGCTGCACCCCCTCCATGAACCTGGTCAAAGCCGTACCGGGGGGCTGGATGGACGCCTGCCAACTGGGCGTCACCGGCGACTGGGTTTTCCACCTGGTCTACCGCCAGGTCAATTGCGTTTCCGGCGTGGACGACCGCGAGTACACCGTCAGCACCGTTCCGGCCAAGGCGCAGCTGCATGACTGCTATCCCAACCCGTTTAATCCCCAGACGCTGATCAGTTTCGAAATACCTGTTACGGGTTATGCCCGACTGGAAATCTATTCCCTGGCCGGCAAAAGGGTGACGACCCTGGTCAACGGAGAGGTCGGCGCCGGCAGGCATGAAGAGGTCTGGTACGGCAAGGACGACGCGGGGCGTCCGGTGCCCTCGGGCGTGTATTTCTATAAGCTG
>JAUVII010000272.1 GCA_030592845.1 Candidatus Krumholzibacteriia bacterium
GAACACCGCAAATTCATCCGCGTCATCTTCCCCGGGAAGGTAGGCCCGGTACATCCCGACCATGGCCTGGAGCATGGGCAGGTAGGGTTGGATATCCGTGGTCGTGGACAGGGCTTCGCTATCGATCCAGGCGATCGGCACCCGGGCGATTGAATCGGGCCTGAGCAACCGCGCCTTGATCAGCAACTCGATGTCGAAGGCGAACTTCTTTTCCAGCAGATTGCCGGCAATTTCGCGTACGACCGAGGCCCTGAACCCCTTGAACCCGCACTGGGTGTCGACCACGTCGGGCAACACGCCGATGATCCTTTTCCACAGGTAGATGAAGAGTTTGCCCCGCATGTTCCGCACACCCTTCTTGATGACCACCGAATTCGGTTCCCGGCGGGATCCGATGGCCACGTCGAAACCTCCGCCCAGGATCCGCTCCATCAGCAGCCCCGTCTGCCCCAGGTGGGTGGACAGGTCCGCGTCCGTGAAAACGATGACGTGGTTTTTCCTGACCGTTTCGGCCGCCGTCCACATGCCCAGGGCGATAGATCCGCCTTTGCGGCTGTCGGCAGGCGTTTTCAGGGGAGCGGTCACAGGGGCGCCGGCGGCGATGGCATCGGCCAGGAAGAGCACCCTTACTCTGTCGGACCAGTTTTTGCCCTTGATGATATCCTCGGCGATTCGTCCACTGCCTTCGGGACAGCCGTCATCGACGACGATCATGTCCCAGGTCAGATCATCCCTTCCGTTGAACAACCATTCCAACTGGTTCACTTTTCGGACCAGGAAATCCTCACCCCCGGCGACCTGATCAGGCGGCAGGATACGCTGATGTTCCTTATAGACCGCGAACACCACCGACAGGTGGGCAGGCCCTTTCAGGTTCTGTAATATGCGCCTGGAAACGGCCATCTTCGCCGCAACGTGAAGTAGGAGGGGTATTTCGTCGGCGGTAGTGATCAGGCCGGATTCCAGCTGACGAAGTTGGTCTTGATCGGCGCCACTTTCCAGAAGGGCGTCGGCCACTTCATGGGTGCGGTTCAGGTGGACCGGGTCGGTGAGATCGAGGTCGGCCGGGTCGTTGCGGGTCAAGTCACGGGCAAGGATCATCAAGTCGGTGGACATCGGGATTTCCGCCTTGGTTGGGGATGGCTGAATGCATCCTATCTTTTCCCTCATTCCGGGGCAACCCGACGTTTGATCGTCAGGCGCGATGGTTCAGCCACCTATATTTCGGCGCCGATTCCCGCACTTTCAACCCACGTTCATGCCACAGCCGGTGGCACGAGGCGCAGAGGGTCATCAGGTTTTCGGCTGTATTGCTTCCTCCGTGCTGTCTTGACACGATGTGGTGGACCTCGAGGAACCTGGTTCGCCCGCAGCCGGGGGCCTGGCAGCGGTGCTGGTCCCTTGCCAGCACTTCCCGGCGAACGCGCGGCGGGATTGTGGTCGTGTTTCGACCACCGTATTTGCAGATTGCGGCATCGCAGCGCATTCGTTCGGATTCGGCGTGGCTCAACTCGCGTTCGCCAGTGTCGGTTTGGATGGTCATTCGGCCTGTTGCCGCGTTTTCGTGGACGTGGATCTGGACCGGCGGACGGCTGGCGAGAACCCCCCGGGGGGTCCTTTTATGTGTTCCTTTATGAGGTTTTGTCATCGAGTTGGTTTCGTCCGCAATTTCCATTTCCCTGATTTCCAAAAACGCTGCCATCGATTCCAGCATGAACTCCGCGCGATCAGCAGGCACGCCCCCCAATTTGTGCAACCGCTCAAGAAGGGCCGACCGCCGCGCCTCCTGCTCCGGGCTCAAATCCACCACGAAGCGCACGGGCAGTTCACGGGGGGCAACAACCGGAGGCGATGAAGGCAGCAACACTCCCTGACCTGGATCCACTTTGGCTGCGTGCCTGGCCTTTTTCACTTCGTTGACCAGTTCCTTGCGGGTTCCTTTGGCGGTTTTGAGCCAGATGTCCTGGGTTTCGGGTGTGGCCACCGAAACAATTTCCCGCGCCTTGGTATAACCGAGCTCCCCACTGGCCACGGCCTCACGAACCGCTGGCAGATTGTCCAACTGCCTCGCCAGACGGATAAAATCGCCTGCCTTGGATTTGGAAAAACCCAGTTCCCGGGTTGCGTACTGATTGATGGAGGAACAACCCATATCACGATAGAGATCGCGCTTCATGACCTCGCCGAACCACAGAACAGCACACTGGTGGGCATTATCCATGACGGCCAGGGAGCGCCGGAGCAAGGAGTGGACTTGAGCGGCAGGCTGATCAGGGATATAAGAAATTTCGGACATGGAATCCCTCCAAATATAAGAGTGATGGGAGGTGCGCCCAATATACGAACAAAAAACGAAAGAAACAAGAAAAAACAGCGAAAAATAGAATAAATTATGCCATCTGGTAAAAACCGTCCGGATGCCCCTCCCAGAGAACTTCCGGAGGGGTTGTTGAGCAAGCTAACAAATTGAAACAGAATAACTTAAAATTTTGAAAACATCAACTCAAACCCTGGGGTTTTCCGGTAGTGGCTTCGAAATTGTATCTGTCTGGTATGAACCGGGGATTTTACTGACTCACCCCCGATGATAAGGCTTCCCCCGCAAAATACTCAGCCCCCTGTATACCTGTTCAACCAGAAAAACCCGCGCCATCTCATGGGTCAGAGTCATGCTGGACAGACGGATTGTGCGGTCGGCGCGGGAGCGGGCGTCGGGGCCAAGGCCATCGGCGCCGCCGATCAGGAAACTGATGCCTCCGTGCCCTCCGAGCAGGGTGGCGAAGTCCTGGGAGGTCAGATCGTCGCCGTGTTCATCCATGGCCACCACCAGTTGCCGGCCCCGGGGTGAGCCCAGGCGCTTGACCATGTCCTTGGCTTCCTTGTCGGGAGTGGAGTCCCGGATCTCCAGGACTTCGACCGGCGCCATGGTTCGGATTCGTTTCAGGAAATCATCCAGAAGCCCGGCCAGCCGCTTGTCCTTGATCCTGCCGGCGGCGATAATTCTGATCATGACCAGGCTCCACTCCTGTCCGGTTCCCATTCCTGATTGTAAGGCGATTAAATTGGTATGTTATTGGCTCGATTCCCGGCAAAGATAACACATCGCATACTGTTAATAACGAAACAAACAATCTCTTGACTAAATGGCGTCCTGAATATGAAGTTTGCTCCCGAGTTGTCGATTTTTCCGGGCCTTAACGAAATCCGGGATCATTCATGAGTCTGTTACCGCCCCTTGGGACCGCTGGCACCAGCATGCTTGAGAATTACGCGACGGTCCTTATCTTCGTGCTGGTTGGAATAGCCTTTGCGGGCCTCGCGCTCGGAGTGGCCAAGCTCCTGCGTCCCCGCAATCCCAACTACGCCAAAATGACCACCTATGAGTGCGGCGAATTACCCGTCGGCACCTCCTGGGTCCGTTTCAACGTCCGATTCTATCTCGTCGCCCTGTTTTTCCTGATCTTCGACGTTGAAGTGATCTTCCTGTATCCCTGGGCCGTGGTTTTCAAACATCTCTTTCCCGTGCCCGGACTGGGCGCCCTGGTCTTCTGGGAGATGGTCATCTTTCTGGGCATTTTGTCCACGGGCCTGGCCTACATCTGGGTCAAGGGCGACCTGAATTGGGTCAAGAAACTCATTGAGCGTCCCGACAGCGGTTTTGCCGTTGATGATGAAGACGCTGTTGCCGCGGGTGCGGCCGAAGAGGAGGTATCCACTCAATGAGCAAGGACAGC
>JAUVII010000004.1 GCA_030592845.1 Candidatus Krumholzibacteriia bacterium
CCGAACGCGGCAAGGCAGGCCAATTCATCATCCTGAGGGTGAACGATGAAGGTGAGCGCATTCCCCTGACCATCGCCAACCGGAATCCGGAAAAAGGGACCATCACCCTGGTTTTCCAGGAAGTCGGCAAAACCACCGAAATGCTGGGCCGGCTGAATGTTGGCGACGAGATCCTCGATCTGGCCGGCCCTTTGGGCAAGGCCACGGATATCCCCGAGGGCAAGACCGTGGTCTGTGTGGGCGGAGGCATCGGCAACGCCGTGGTGTGGCCGCAGGTTCAGGCTCTCAAGGCCGCGGGCAACCGGGTCATCGCCATCCTCGGCGCGCGCAACAAGGAACTTCTCATCCTCGAGGAAGAGATCACCGCTTTGGCCGACCTGACCATCATCACCACCGACGACGGCAGCTACGGCCGCAAGGGCATGGTCACCCACGCGCTGGTGGATCTCATCGATGAAGGTGAAAAGATCGACGAAGTCATCACCATCGGACCGGTGGTCATGATGAAGTTCGTCTGCAAGACCACCGAACCGTTCGGCATTCCCACCCAGGCTTCCCTCAACCCCCTGATGGTTGACGGAACCGGCATGTGCGGCGCCTGCCGCGTGACCGTGGGCGGAAAGACCAGGTTCGCCTGCGTCGAAGGCCCCGAGTTCAACGGACACGAAGTGGATTTCGACGAGTTGATCACCCGCCTGGCCTACTACCAGCCGGAGGAACGTTCATCGCTCGAAGACTATCACCGGTGCCGCATGGAAGATGCCGCCGACAACCTGCCCAGCAGCAAGTAAAGGAGGGCCGGCATGAACGACACACCCAAAAAGCCCAAGAGGGTCTTCAACAAGTCGAAGACAAAAACGCCCATGCGGGAGCAGGCCCCCATGGACCGGATCATGAACTTCGAGGAAGTCCCCCTGGGATACAACGAAATCGAAGCCCAGCAGGAAGCCCTGCGCTGCATCGACTGCAAGAACAAACCCTGCATCGCCGGGTGTCCGGTGGGCATCGACATCCCCGCTTTCCTGAAGCTGGTGGGCGACAAGGATTTCGAGGGCGCGTTGAAAAAAATCAAAGAGAAGAACTTCCTGCCCGCCATCTGCGGCCGGGTCTGTCCCCAGGAAGACCAGTGCGAAATGGTCTGCACGCTGAACAAGCCGGACAAGGGCCGGGAGCCCGGCGGCGTCGGCCGCGTGGAGCGTTTTCTCGGCGACTACGCCGTGGAGCACAACCTGGACATCATGCCCGATATCGCTCCGGCGACGGGCAAGACCGTGGCGGTCATCGGTTCCGGTCCCGCCGGCCTGACCGCGGCCAGCGACATGATCCAAAAAGGTCATGAGGTCACCGTTTTCGAGGCCCTGCACAAACCCGGAGGGGTTCTGTTCTACGGCATCCCCCAGTTCCGGCTGCCCAAGGAGATCCTCCTGAGGGAAGTCGGCGGACTGGAAAAAATGGGTGTGAAGTTCGTCATGAACTACCCCGTGGGAAAATCGGAAAGCCTGGACAGCATCCGCGAGCGGTTCGACGTGGTGTTCATCGCCACCGGAGCCGGCCTTCCCTGGTTCCTGGGCATCCCCGGCGAAAATCTCAACGGGGTCTACAGCGCCAACGAATTCCTGACGCGCGTGAACCTGATGGGTGGTTATAAATTCCCCGGCGGCGCCGACACGCCGGTCAAGAAGATCAAGCGCATCGCCGTCATCGGCGCGGGCAACACCGCCATGGACAGCGCCCGGACGGCCAAACGCCTTCAGCCCGAAGTGGTGTACCTGGTGTATCGCCGGAGCCGGTTGGAAATGCCTGCCCGGATCGAGGAGATTCATCACGCGGAGCAGGAAGGGATCGACTTCAACCTGCTGCACTCCCCCATCGAGATCATTGATGACGGGAAGGGCGCCGTGGGCGCGATCCTGTGCCAGGAGATGGAACTGGGCGAGCCCGACGACAGCGGACGCCGCCGGCCGGTGCCCATCGAAGGCAAAGTGCGCGAATTCGCCGTGGACACGGTGGTCATCGCCATCGGCCAGGGCCCGAACCCCCTGTTGACGGCGGATTGCCCCGAGCTGGAACGGAACGACCGCAAGGGCACCATCGTCATCAACGACCTGATGCAGACCAGCTTCGAGAACGTCTTCGCCGGGGGCGACATCGTCACGGGCGGGGCGACGGTTATTCTGGCCATGGGCCAGGGTCGGGTCGCGGCGGACGCCATGCATCGGTACCTGATGACCGGAGACCCCCGCGAACAAGGGGACGATCAGAGCGAGGTTTGCCCAAACCTAACCTGATCCGTATATAGAAGATAGGATTCCAGTTGGGCCTGCATCCCGGCCGGGATAAGATCACCTCCCTTGGTTCATACCTTGGGAGGTGTTCATGTATGGGGCAGTCGAAGGTCGGATCAGCCCAGGTCCGCCGCCAGCCGGGACAGCACCCGGGGATACAGTTCGCATTCCGCGGCGAATACCCGGGCGGCCAGGGTGGCCACATCGTCACCGGGCAGAACAGGTACTTCCTGTTGACCGAGGATGCCGCCGGTATCGTACTGGTCATCCACCAGGTGGACCGTGCACCCGGTCAGGGTATCTCCCGCCGCCAGTACAGCCTCGTGAACCCTGTCGCCGTAAAACCCCTTGCCCCCGTATTTGGGCAGCAGGGCGGGATGGATATTGACCACGGGACCGGAAAACCAATCAGGCTGGATGTAGTAGCAGAGATAACCGGCCAGGATAATGATCCGGGGCCCATGCGAGGCCAGCCAGGAGTTGACCGCCGTGTTGTGGTCGGCGCTCGAGGCATGATCCCTACGGCGAAAAACCTCGCAGTCGATGCCGTGAGCGCGGGCGATTTCCACTCCGCGCACATCGGGCCGGCTGGAAACAACCGCGGTTATCTCCAGGTTCAGTTCCCCGTCCGCGCGTTTGGCCAGAAGATTCTCCAGGGTCCGGCCGCTGCCGGACAACAGCACCGCGGCCTTTACACCTTTGCTTTCCATGGCTTTCTCCAATTCAGGGTCCCCATTCCCTGGCCAGCATGGCCAGGACCCGTCTGTGGGCCGCAAAGGCGACGGGTCCGGGAAGGTCGTCCAGGGCGAAAAAACCCACTTCCTCCGCGTCGTCCCCGGCCTGCAGTTCTCCCCCGGTTTCTTCGGCGCGGTAAAAAACCACAAGAACGGGAATATCGGGAGGCAGGATGCCGGATTCGACGGCAAAAAGTCCCGTCAGGCGCACTTCGAGCCCGGTTTCCTCGAGGGCTTCCCGCCGGGCGGTCAGCTGAACATCCTCATCCCATTCCATGAACCCGGTGGGGAATGACCACTGACCCTGCCTGGGCGGAAATTTTCGTTTGACCAGACAAACCTTCCGCTCGCGCAGGACAATCACCCCCGCGCCGGGGGCGGGATTGAGGTACTGCACAAACCCACAATCAGGGCAGAGGGGACGCTGGATTCCGCCTTCGAGACGCAGGGCCATGTCGGCCCGGCAGTGCGGACAATGTTTGAAGACATGGCGGTTGGTCGTGTTCATGACGTCCCGCCGCTTTCCGAACGGCTACCCTTGATTCCCAAACCCACTGCCAAAATCGACCAAAGGACCAGGAACCCGAACAGGGGCCAGGCCCCGTAGGCAACATACGGAGTCCGTCCGTCCCCGGGCCTGATGGCGGCTCGCGCGATTCCCTTTTGCCCGAGGTCGAGCCAGGCAAGTTTTTTCCCGTCGGCGTCACAAATGAAACTGATCCCATTGTTGGCGCAACGGATGACGGGCACACCGCATTCCACGGCCCTCATGCGCGCCAGCCAGGTGTGCTGCCGCGGGCCGGCGGACTCGCCGAACCAGCCGTCGTTGGTGATGACGACCAGGCACTGGCTGCCACGGCGAACGGAATACCGGGCCAGGTGGGAAAAAATGGATTCGAAACAGACAAGCCCGGAAAATCGGAAACTCCCCCGGTCCGTTTTCATCGTCATGGGTAGGGGTGCTTCTCCCGGCGTCCATTCGGCCTGCCCCACGTCCAGATTTGCCAGAAAGGGAAAAAGTGATGTAAAAGGCATCGATTCACCAATGGGCAGCAGATGGTATTTGGCATACTGGTCCACGATCCTACCCCGGGGATCGAACAGACCGGATGAATTGAAGGTCCTCACCTTTCCATCGGGATCCCGGTCGGCATCAGGGAATCCCGTGTATAGCCAGACACCCGAATCGATCACCAACTCACGGGCCCACTTCAGCAGGTCCTTGTCATAGCGCAGATAGGCGGGCACCGCGGTCTCCGCCCAGACCACGAATTCGGCGCCGTCATCGGCGGCCTTGCGCGTCAGTTCATCGTAGGGATCCTTGGTGGCGTCGATCTCTGCGTCCACCCACTTGACGGCCAGAGGCACATCAGCCTGGATGGAGGCCACTTCCACGACATCCATGGTTCTTTCAGGATCCGAAGCCGCTGGCGGATGCACCAGGGAACCCGCCAGCAGACCAACCCAAATCAGGCCACAGGCCACCAGAAGCGCGTTGCGCTGGAAGGCAGTCACCAGGGAGCCGCGCCCGGCTGCCCAGACAGCTGTCAGCGCGGCGGCAAAAAAAGCCAGCCCCCCTCCCACCCCGATTTCTCCGCTGGTCCTGGCGACAAACAAAAGGGGCGACCCGATCACGGCCGCGCCGCTCACACACCAGGAAAAGGCCAGCTCGCCCCGGGACCGCAAAGCCTCCATGCCCACCCACAGGACCGGGAGCAGCAAAAGCCCCACTCCGATTCCCAGCCGATTCCTCAACTTGCCGAACACCCAGCCAAAGACCAGGTAGAAACACGACACGTAGAGGATGGCCGCTGAGGCCTGAATGGGCACCAGGGCGCGGGTGGGAATGGTCTTGGAGGGATCCAACAAAAACAGCCAGTGCAGGATGGTGGCCTGATGGGCCAGACCAAAAAACCAGGCGGCCCGGCCCGGGTGCGCCGATATCAGCAGAACGCCAAACAGCAGGGCCATCCCCAGGGGGACCAAAAGTCCCGTCCAGGGGTACGGGGGAAGACCCGCGGTTACCAGAAGGCCGGCGAAAATAACCAGGTTGGTCGATAAACCCGGCAGGCCCACCCGGAACCGGGGGCCCTTGTTTTCCAAGTTGTCATTCATGATCGGCAAAATACCCGACCAGGCGGGCAGTGTCCAGTGGCGCCGCCGTCAAATTACCCAGGGCAGGATTTTTCCTAGGTTGAACCGATCAGATCGGACATCCCATACCTCTGGATTTTTTTGTAGAGACCCTGACGCGACAATCCCAGGCGCCGGGCGGCGGCGGCCTTGCGTCCTTCGGTGGCGGCGATGGCTTTGCGGATCAGGTAACGCTCGAGAATTTCGTGCGCCTTGCCCAATTCCCGCAGGGTACCCAGATCGGCCACGTCCACCCTGCCGGTTCGCGCAGTTTGGATATCGGTGGACAAACAGCCAAGGGTTATGGTCTCCGCCTGGGGATACAAGGCCAGGAAGCGCTGCACCTCATTCTCCAATTCCCTTACGTTTCCCGGCCAGCGCCAGGCCTGCAAGCACGCAATTGCTTTTTCTGTAATTGATATATTTTCAAGGTCTTTTCCGTTTTTAATGAGAAAGTAGGAGAACAAAGGCAGGACATCCTCCGGTCGATTTCTCAACGGGGGAATTTCCAGGGCAACCACCTTGAGACGGTAATAGAGATCCAGGCGAAAATTGCCCCGGGAGATCTCCGCGGGCAGATCCTTGTGGCTTGCGGCCAGGAACCGGATATCCACGGGACGACTTTGCAGATCCCCTATCCGGCGCACGCTACGTTCCTGCATGACACGCAATAGCTTGATCTGGAGTTCCATGGGCATGTCACCGATCTCATCCAGAAAAAAGGTGCCGCCGTGGGCCGAGGCCAACAGACCCTTCTTTTCCCCGCTGGCTCCGGTAAAGGCTCCGGCCTTGTGCCCAAATAATTCGCTTTCGAACAGAGATGCCGGCAAGGCGGCACAGTTCTGGGCCACGAACTCACCTTTCCCCCGTTCGCTGCATTGGTGCAGGGCTTTGGCGATGACTTCCTTGCCCGTCCCGCTTTCCCCTTTTAAAAGAACATTGACCCCACTTCTGGCAACATCCGGGAGCCTTTTGCCAAGTTCCTGCATTTCCGTGCTGCAGCCGATGCATCCGGGGATGCCGGGTACGGCGATCGGCCTCGGCAGTGGGAGGCAATTCCCCCTGGGTTTTGACCGGGATTTGGAACCGGTCCGTATTCTTGGCAGCCCGGGTTCCGGAAGCGGGAACAGGCTGCCCTGGTCGGCGGATGCCGCCGGGAACCGTTGCTCATGATGGGGCTCCAACTGCTGAAGCACCGGACCCAGCCTGGCCGCCAGCCGTTGTCCCCACAGAAAAATGGATTCCCGCCAGGGCTGCTCAGCCTGGAACCAGATTCCCAGGCAGCCCCTTACCTGACCCTTCTCCACCAGCGGCTCCACCCACAGGGCGGTGTCGGCCGACTGGAAAGACATTTCCTCTCTGCGCTCGACCATGGCCTTCAGCAGGGCGCCCAGAGGTGGTCGCTGGTCAAGACTCATGGATCGCCCCAGGCCGGTGGCCCAGGTGAACAGGATATTAAGGGGCGAGGCCATATCCTGACCATCACGCCGCACAACCCAGACGGCCGCGCCCTTGCCCCCGTGGGGATAACTTCTGATTTCCTCTTGCCAGAATTTCTGCATGTAATGAAAGCCTTTCGCTGAATTGAACAGTGCGAAAGTTTCATTGCATGAGTGATGCCACGTTTCTCAAATGAAAAAATTCACGGTTATTTGACCTGCTCCTATGGCAACCGGTTGCCATGTCATGACATACCAACACTCCAGATCCACGCCAAAAATTTCACGGCTGATGGAGTGTCCCGCTCCTGTCCCGGTCGGTCTTTCCTATTCCGGAGGTTTACGGGACATGTCCCATGAAAAAAGCCGGCGGGTCAGCGCCAGCTTGAACATTCCATCAGACATGGGTTCAGAAAGGAAGACGGACCTTTTCCGCGCCTTGGCCAACAGTTCCAATTTCGATGACCGTGAGCCCCTCCACTTTGGTCAGATCGGTTTCCGGTCCCGTGACCACAACCATCCCGATCCCCATGTTGAAGACCCGGTACATTTCACTGTCCGCCACGCCCCCTTTAGCGGCGATCAGCTGGAAAATGGGCAATGGCGTCCAAGCGGTCGGATCAACCTCCACGCACAAACCGTCGGGCACCACGCGCGGGATGTTGTCATAGAACCCGCCGCCGGTGATGTGGATCAAACCGTGAACGGCCGGTCTTCCCAGAACCGACCAGATGGCCCGCAGGTCGTTCAGATAACTGCGGTGAACCGCCAGCAGGGCATCGCCCACCGAGACCCCGCCCAGGACCTCCGGTTTATCATCGACGGCAAATCCCGCCTTGTCCAGCAGGACCGCCCGGGCCAGGGAGTAACCGTTGGTATGCAGCCCGGTGCTGGGCAGGCCCCAGACCCGGTCACCGCCGCTGATGCGGCTGCCGTCGATGACATCCTCTTCACGGACGCGGCCGACGATGGTCCCGGCCAGATCGAATTCCCCCTCGCCGTAAACACCGGGCATTTCCGCCGTCTCTCCGCCGAGCAGGGCGCAGCCGTTTTCGCGGCACGCGCGGGCGAACCCGCCGATGATCTCGGGCAGGACCTCTTCCTGCAATTTGGAAGTGGCGAAATAATCCAGGAAGAACAGCGGCTCGGCCCCCTGGACCAGGATGTCGTCCACGCAGTGATTTACCAGATCCTGGCCCACGGTGTCGTATCTGCCGGCCAAACGGGCGACCATGACCTTGGTGCCCACGCCGTCCACACTCGCCACCATGAGGGGTTCCCCCTCAGCAGCCTGGAAAAGGCCCCCAAAGGCCCCCAGTTCATTGCGCACCCGTCCATCCCATGTGGAACGAACGGCTTCCTTGCTACGAGCCAGGGCGCGTGTGGCGGCATCGATATCCACGCCGCTATCGGAATATTTCATGAATTTCCTCCCGCGGAAGATCCGCCGGTCTGGGAACAGGAAAGAAAGAGCCCGTATGGGACAGATGATAAGAGCCGCAGGCGGGAGGTTCAAGGAAAGCCCGGGCGGAAACGCGGGAAAATGGTTATCAGCTCTTGGCTGAGTCCGTTTTGAGGGAATACATGGACAACCTTCGGTTCAAGGCGTCCAGGACCGAGTGGACCACCGCCTGCTGCCGGTTGTGACGGGTGGAACAGGCCCCGAAGAGGGTCTCGCTGAGGCGGCCTTCGACCAGATCCACAGCCGTTGTCACCACGCTTTGGCCGCCCATTTCCGTGGTTCGTATTTCGTTGAGATGGAGCAGCACCGGTTCGACCAGCAATTCGGCCACAGCGTCCAGGGTTGCCCGGGCAATGAGTTGGACGTCGGCATCGGCGTGGTTGGGCCCTTCGCGGGTCCCACGGGCCTCGACCTCGCCCGCCAGCAGCTGGACCTCCGCGCGCACCACCATATCGCTGGCCATCACCCCGACACCGCTGCAGGTAATTCGCGGGGCCAGGCCCTCGGCGACCAGAATGGCCGGGATGACCTCGGCCAGGGGAACAGGTTCGGGCGCGGGATCAGGGGCGGCTTCAGCAACGGGTGCGGCCTTCGGCTGGGGAGCCGTCAAGGTACCCACCACGCCGGCTGTCCGGCCCGCCTCGACCAGATTGGCCAGGGTTTTGTCATCTGTCCCGGCTCCGGGAGGATGAAAAGTGACGCTCGAAGATCCAGCGACACCGGCGCCCACCACTTCGACCCTCGTGGCGGAGGCCGTTTCCGGCTCCGCGGACTCCGCGTTGCCCATGACCTGGACCACACCGATTTTTTTGTAATAGACATCCATCTGCAGGCGGGCTTTGAGCAGGCTTTCCACATCCCGGACGATATGTCGGGGTTCACGCTCCATTCCGGCAACAACGTGCACGCTGGAGATCTCACCCTTGCCGTCAAGGTCGATTTTGCACTGCAGGACGCCTTTTATCTGGCAGATCCAACGCTGGGCGTCGACTACCCAGGCATCCCGCTCGTTGGGCTCCCACTCCAAGATGTACTCCCCTGGAAATATGTTGTTCCACCTGAATAAAGGGCAGGGTGGAAGGTTCGGATATCTTACCACACACCAATTAATCAAACAACTTTTACTTCAAATCTGACCACAGTTCATGGGATTTAACCGAATGGTCATGCCCAGAATGATTCCGGTGGCCCCCTCAGGGGACCATCATGCTTTTCAGGGTGGCCATGCGGGCCTCATAAGCGGCTTCATCGATTTTGAGCAGGCCTTCCACGTTGAAGCCCTCGGGGCAGAAACTCGCCGTCACGGTGCCGTCGAGCATGGCCTGGCGGAATACCTCGTCCCCGCTGGTCCGGTCGGCTCCGGCTTTGGCCAGACTGCCCATGAATCCCCCGGCAAAACAATCGCCGGCCCCGGTGGGATCGATCACGTCGTCCAGGATGATGGCCGGCACGGCCAGCACCGAGTCAGCCCCGAAATACAAGGCCCCGTGTTCGCCTTTTTTGACAATGACCCGCTGGGGACCCATCTCGCGAATCGCCGCGGCGGCGTGGGCGAGGCTTCGCTTCCCGGTCAGGAGACGGGCCTCGCTGTCGTTGACCAGCAGGACATCCACCCGGGCCAGAATTGCCTTCAGTTCATCGGGCGTGGTTTCTATCCACAGGTTCATCGTGTCCAGGGCGACGAGCCGGGGCTCGTGCATCTCATCCAGAACATGGGACTGCAGCGAGGGGTGGATGTTGGCCAGAAACAGGTATTCCGATGTCTTCCAGTCCGCGGGAATTTCCGGCTGGAAATCGGCGAACACGCCCAGCTCCGTGGCCAGGGTGTCCCGTTCGATCATGTCGTCGTGGTACCGGCCCGACCAATGAAAACTCTTTCCGGCCACACGTTTGATCCCTGAAACATCGGCGCCGTGAGCGGCCAGAAGATCGAGGTCATCCTGCAGGAAATCGTCACCCACAACACCCACGCAGCGGACGGTGCTCCGGCCCAGAGTGGCGATGGAAAAGAAACTGGCGCTGCCGCCGAGCTGGCGTTCCCGCTTTTCGCGAGGAGTTTCCACGGTGTCATACGCAACGGAACCGACCACGACAATGGACATTCTAGACCTTCACTTCCAGCTCTTCCGGGGCATCGACCCCGATAAGCTCCAATACGACCCTCAGCACCTGCCGCGTCACCACGCACAGATGCAGGCGAGCCAAAGTTAGTTCCTTGTCTTCACCCAGGATCCGGCTGCCCGGACGCTGGTAGAACTGATTGAACAGGCCGGCGACATCAAAGATGTACCCGGTCAAACGATGGGGTTCCCGCGAATTTGCCGCCGAAACGATGACCTGGGGAAGCCGGATCAGCTCCCGCACGAGATTCCATTCCGCCACGTCAGGTAATTTGCATAGCGAGGCGGCGGTTGGCTGGCCGGGCTCGATCCCCGCCTCGGCTGCCCTGCGGATCAACTTGCAGATCCTGGCGTGCGCGTACTTGACCTTGAACACCGGGTTCTCGTTGGACTGTTCCTTGGCCAGGTCCAGGTCGAAATCAAGGTGGCTGTTCGGTTTCCTGGTCAGGAAGAGGTACTTGGCGACATCGGCCCCCACGTCGTCGATAAGCTCATCCATGGTTACGAACTTACCGGCCCGCTTGGCCATCTTGACGGTCCGGCCGCCCTCCACGAAGTTCACCTGCTGGAGAATCTGGACCTCCAGCCAGTCCTTCGGAACACCCAGAGCCTCCATGGCTCCCTGCATGCGGGTGATGTGCCCGTGATGGTCAGGGCCCCAGAAATCGATGGCGTGTTCGAACCCACGCTGGAATTTGTGGTAGTGATAGGCGATGTCGGCCAGGAAATAGGTGGGCGCGCCGTCGGCCTTGATCACCACACGGTCCTGCTCGTCCCCGTAATTGGAAGCCCGGAACCAGGTCGCATCCTCTTCCACGTAAAGCGCGCCCAGCTTGTCGAGTTTGTCCAGGGCCCTTTCGACCCGCTTCGACTCGTGGAGTTCCGATTCGAAATACCAGGTCTCGAAACGCAAACCGAAGCGCCGGCAGGTATCCCGCTGCCAACTGAGAATCTTCATGAGGGCGAACTTGGCGAAACAACCCACGGATTCGTCTTCGGGAAGTTTGCGCCAATCCTCGGCGTTGCCGGGAGGGGCCTGAACCCTTTGAAAACTTTCGTCGTTGAAGGCGGAAGCCGCCTTGACGATGGCCTCCGCATCCTGTTCGGTAAGTTCCTGGGCCATGATCTCCAGGTAGCGCCCATGATAGCCATCCTCGGGGAAGACCACCGATTCACCCATGAGCTGCATATAGTGCGCGCGCAGACTCGCCCCGAGCAGTTTTATCTGCCGGCCGGCGTCGTTGACGTAGTATTCGGCGTGGGCATCGTAGCCGATGGCGTCCAGCAGACGGACCAGGGTCATGCCGAAAGCGCCCGCACGGGCTGAAACCACATTCAATGGCCCGGTGGGATTGGCGCTGATGAATTCGACGTTGATCCGCTTGTTGCCGCCTGTCCGGATATCCTCCAGTGCCCCATCGGGATCCATCAGGTTCAACAGAAGTTCCACCTGGTAGGCGGGAGCCAGGCGAAAGTTGATAAAACCCGGCCCCGCGATTTCCACCGACTCGACCACCGCTTTGGGCAGGTCGATCCCGGCAGCGATTTCTCCCGCCAGCTCACGCGGTTTTTTGCCCAGACGCTTGCCCAGCACCATGGCCAGGTTGGTACTCAGGTCGCCGTGACCACGATCCCGGGGTTTCTCCAGGATGATGTCCACGTCCTCTTCGAAGACGCCGAACTTTTCCAGGGCGGCCAGGAGTCCGTTTTTCAGAAGATCCTCGAGCATGACAATCCGTTTCTCAGTCGGTGCCGCCGGCATCGGTGGCGGTGGTGAATTTCAGATCGGGGTGGCGCGCTGCGGTATCTGCGGCGGAAAACCAGCCGGGATCCAGGTCCAGGCGGGGGGCATCTCCCCACAACTTTTCCAACTGGAAATATTCCCGTGCCGGAACGTTGAAGATGTGGACCACCACATCGAAGAAATCCAACAGGGCCCAGCGGCCGTCGTTCATTCCCTCGAGACCCCGGGGTTTCTGGCCCACGCCGACCAACTCGTTGTTCACGTGTTTGGCCAGGGCCTTGACCTGGGTGGCGGACTGTCCCGAGGCCAGGACAAAAAAATCGCACACGTCGGACATGCCCCGCAGGTCCAGGACCACCAGATCCTCGGCCTTTTTCTCGAGCAGATGCCAACACACCCGTTCCGCCAGGATGAACCCGGCGGAATCGTCCGGAATACCATGGGTGGATTCCTTGTTCAATTCCTGATCCATTTTCTGATCCATTCACTTTCCGAGGCCCGTCAATGGGGCCAGGTTCAATTCAAACGATTGATGACGTATTCGACGGCCACGGCCAGCAGGTCCTTCTGGGGTCCTGAAGCGACCGGCGCCAACGCCATCTTGGCCGACTCCCCCAGTTCCCGGGCCTTGGCGAAGGCGTAATCGACGCCCCCGAATTCGGTAACGAAGGTTTTTACTTCCGGCCAGCATTCCGCCCGCCGGGAACTGTCGGTCTCCACCGCCAGTTCGCCGATCCTTTTCCTTGCCTCGGGTGAGGCGTTTCGCCAGGCTGCGATCAGCGGCAAGGTGATACGGCCCTCTTCCCAGTCCTGGCCTGTGGGTTTTCCAAGCCTGCGTTCATCCCCAAGGTAGTCGAAGATATCATCGGTGATCTGGAACACGAGCCCGGTCTGGGACCCGAAGGTTCCAAAAGCCTCCTCGACTTCAGCCAGTCTCTTGTTGAATGAGACCCCGATCCGACAGCTGTTTTCGATCAGTGAAGCTGTCTTCTGGTAGATGATCTGCATATACAGTTCTTCACTGATTTCCATGTCGTAGCGGTATTCGAGCTGAAGCATTTCCGCTTCACTCATCAGCACGGTGGTCCGGGCAAGCAATTCCACGGCATGGTGCAGTTTCGCCTGACAGAGGTTGTACAGGGCCTTGCTGTACAGGTAATCACCCATGATCAGGGCGGCGCTGGATCCGTACTTCACGTTGACCGCGGGCAGCCCCCGGCGTGTCACCGCCTCGTCGATGAAATCGTCATGGACCAGCGTGGCTGTGTGAACCAGCTCGACGCTGGCCGCGGCGGTGATCGCCTCGGGCGCGAAGTCGTCCTCGTCCTGGGCGGCCAGCAGCAGCAGTGTCGGGCGAAACTTCTTGCTCTTGCCCTTCCGGATGTGATCGCAGATTTCCCGGGTCAAAGGGCTGTCACCATCGGTGATGGCACGGAATTCCTTATCGACCAGGGTTAGCGCCGGTCCGATCTTCCGCTGCAGGGTGATCAGTTTGATGCGTTCTTTATCAACAAGTCCCATGGACACCTACTCTCCCTGATCCGGTCGTCTCGAAATCCCATCCGCAACACGGACAGCAAATATTCCCAAAAGTCGGGCTCGGGTCAATCCTGATCATCATTATCTTTATTACGGCGGCGGTTCGTAACCGCGATGGACACCAGCACCGACCCTATATACAGCACCAGCACGGGGCCCGCCATCATCACCTGGCTGATCACGTCGGGCGGGGTCAGAATGGCCGATATAAACACGATGATGATGATTGCATACCGCCAGGCCCTCAGCAGCATACGTGGGTTGACGATCCCCAGCACACTGAGAAACAGGATAAGCAGGGGCAGTTCGAAAACCAGCCCGAAAGCCAGGCACAGGCGGGATACGAAGTTGAAATAGGGCCCCACGCCGATGAGCGGCTCCAATGCCTCGGTGCCGAAACTGAGCAGAAAGGAAATAACCTGGGGAATAACCACCATGAAGGCGAGCGAAACTCCCAGATAGAACAGGCCGGTCGTGGCCAGCAACAGCGGCGTCACCATCCGTCTTTCCCGCTGGTACAGGCCCGGCAAAACAAAACCGTAGATCTTGAAGAATATGAAAGGCGCCACCACGAACAGTCCCACGACGGCGGACAGTTTGAGCCGTGTCAGAAAGGCCTCGTTGGGGGCGGTGAAATAAATGCCCTGGTCCCGGATGGGGCGGATGAGGAGCTCCAGCAGGTCGGCCGACCAGAACCAGCACAGGATGGTGGCCAGCAGCGCCGCGATGGATGACTGGATCATGACCGAACGGAGTTCTCCCAGGTGATCGAGCAAACCCATGCTGTTTTCTTCGGGCTCCTCCTCCCCGGGCTGATCCTTGGGGCCACCGGCGGGCTCACCGTCAGGCTCGCTCACGGGTTCACCGGCAGGTTCACCGGCAGGCTCAACGGCAGGCTCAACGGTAGGCTCACCGGAGTCTCCGCCGGACGGGTCGAAGGGAAGTTCGGGTTCCAGGTGATCAGTCAATGGGTGTCATCCTCGGAGCGCAGGTCGTTCAAAAGGGTAAAGAACTCATCGATATTCTGGAAGCTGCGGTAGACCGAGGCGAAACGGACGTAAGCCACTTCATCCACATCCCGCAGCTGTTCCATGACGTAAAGACCGATGGTCTCGCTGGGAACCTCCCGACGTCCGGCCCGGGCCAGGTTCCTCTCGACGCGATCCACGATGATCTCGATCTGTTCCAGGGAAACCGGGCGCTTCTCGCAGGCCTTGGTAACGCCCACGATAACCTTTTCCCGGTGGTAGGCCATCCGTTCCCCACTGCGTTTCAGGACCAACACGGGCTGGGTCTCCACCGCCTCGTAGGTGGTGTAGCGTTCCTCGCAGTGAAGACATTCGCGCCGCCTTCGCACGGCTCGCCCGTCACGGACGGCCCGGCTGTCGACCACCTTGTCTTCATCATTGCCGCAGCGGGGGCATTTCACCAGCTGAACTCCAGATTTTCCGGCATCACATGCCGGGATAAAGGGGAAATTTCCGACACAGCTCATGACTCTCTGCCTGCAGCTTCGTCAGGGCCGCGTCGTCTTCCCGGTTTTGAACCGCGCGATCAATGATATCCCCGATCAACCGCATTTCTTCGGTCCCCATGCCACGCGTGGTCAGGGCGGGTGTACCCAGCCGAATTCCACTGGTCACGAAAGGGCTCTCCTGGTCGAAGGGCACGGTATTCTTGTTGGCGGTGATCCCGACGTGCTCCAACAGCTCTTCCATGGCCTTTCCGGTCAGACCCTTATTGCTGACGTTCACCAGCAGCAGGTGGTTGTCGGTGCCCCCGCTGACCAGGTGAAAACCACGCTCCAGCAGAGTTTCACCCAGAGTGGCCGCATTGTCCACCATCTGACGGGCGTAAGTCTTGAACGAGTCGGCCATGCACTCCTGGAAACAGACGGCCTTGGCGGCGATCACGTGCATCAGCGGCCCACCCTGGATCCCGGGAAAATTCATCTTGTTGATGGCCTTGAAGTGATCCTTCCGGCTCAGGACCAACCCACCGCGGGGACCCCGCAGGGTTTTATGGGTGGTGGAGGTCACCACGTCGCAGTGCGGCACGGGGCTTGGGTGCACCCCGCCGGCGACCAGGCCCGCGATGTGGGCCATATCGAAAACCAGGACGGCGTCGATCTCGTCGGCCACCGACCGCAGGATCTCGTAGTCCCAGAACCGGGGGTAGGCGCTGGCGCCGCCAACGATCATCTTCGGCCGTTCGGCCAGGGCCTGCTCACGCAACCGGTCGTAGTTGATGGTCTCGGTGTCCTTGTCCACTTCGTAATGGATGGCGTCGAACAGGATGCCGGAAAAATTGACCGGATGCCCGTGGGTCAGATGTCCGCCGTGGGACAGGGACAACCCCATGATCTTGTCCCCCGGTTTCAGGAAAGCCAGATAAGCCGTCATGTTGGCCGTTGACCCGCTGTGGGGCTGGACGTTGGCGCGCTCGGCGCCGAACAGGGCCATGGCCCTCTTCTTGGCCAGGGTCTCGGCCATATCCACGTATTCGCATCCACCGTAGTAGCGCTTTTTGGGATACCCCTCGGCGTACTTGTTGGTCAGGGTGGAGCCCATCGTTTCCATGACCGCCCGGCTGGTGAAGTTTTCGCTGGCGATCATTTCGAGCTGATTGCGCTGCCGGGCCAGTTCCAGGTCCAGGACTTCGGCAATTTCGGGATCCGTTTGACGGACTTCGTCGTACATGGCGGTCACTCCTGAATCTGGTGGTTTTTTTCATAAGAGGTGATCTTGTCCACGCGGCGGCCATGCCGGCCGCCCTCGAACTCCGCGGCTATCCAGGCCTCGAAAATGGCCGACGCCGTTTCCGGATCCATGGCATCCCCGCTCAGGCACAGGACATTACTGTCGTTATGCATACGGGTGGTCCGGGCCTGTTCCGCCGTAAAACACAGGGAGGCTCTCACTCCGGCAACCTTGTTGGCGGCGATGCTCATCCCGATGCCGGAACCGCAAATCAGGACTCCGGCATTCGCCCGCCCGGATGCCACCAGTTCGGCCACAGCAAACGCGGAGTCGGGATAATCAGCGGAATCCTCCCCCGGACAGCCAAGGTCCTCCGCCTGGATTCCCCGCGAACGCAGGATGTCCAGAAGCAGGGTCTTGTGCGGGTAGCCGCGGTGATCGGAACCCAGGGCAATGATCATCTTTCCAATTCCTTCCGGACGGCCAGGCCCCTGAAACAGGGTTCCCAGCCAGCCAGCAGACGCTCGATCTGCTCACAAACAAGGCTGTATTTTTCGGCTGTCCCGCCGTAGGGATCAGACACCTCTTCAGTCTCGGGCGAATGGTCAAGCGGACCCAGGTCCACACACGCCGCGCCCAACACCCCGATACCGCCCTGGTAACCCCCACCGAACCGACTTTTAAAAATGGCCGCGTGACTTCTGGTCATACCGATCACCCAGGATGCATCGGTCAGGATGCCGGTCGATACCGCCTGCGAACAGTGGCTGGCCAAGGACAATCCGGAAGCCTCGGCCCAGGCGGCCGATTCGGGCGAGGCCTTTTGTCCCGGTCCGGCATCGAGTCCAGCGGATTGGAATACCAGATCCAGGTTACCGTATTGCCGCCGCGCCAGGACTTCGGCCACCGGGCTGCGGCAGGTATTGCCCGTGCACAGAAACAGGATGCTGGTGGCCATGCCATTCCTCGGTTGGCGAATCCAATGACGTGACCGGCCGGGCAGCCCGGCAAACGGCCATCACTTAGGCTGTCAGGCAAAATTAGATCCCGCGGGTATCCCCGTCAAGAGTCCCCGGCTCCACCCCCGGGGGGTTCAGCGGGCCTGGCCTCAACTGGACAAAAGGCCAGACCGTCAGGTCGATCAGCGCGCTGGGCCGCGGTTGCCCGGAGGCGGGAGAATCTTCCGGTGGTTCCATGGGTCCCAAACACCCGTCAACCGCGTCACCGAACGCGGATCGGGCCGTTTCCAGATTGGCGAGAGGGGTATCACCGGAGCGGTTGACACTGGTGGAGACGAGAGGGAACCCCACCTCCAGGATCAGGGAGCGAAGGGATTCCAGGGCAGGCACCCTGATGGCCACCGTCCGGTCCCGCGCGATGACCAGAGGGGACAAATCCCCGCCGGACGGCAATACCAGGGAAAAGGGCCCGGGCCAACACCGTTGGCAGAAACCGGTTTGACGATCATCAAGGGACCCGGCCACCTGAAAAGCCTGCGTCACGGACCCGGCCAGGACAAGCAGCGACTTGTCCGGTTCACGACCCTTGATATCCAGGATCCGGGCCACGGGATCGGACAGGTCGGCCCGGCAATGAAACCCGGGAAGGGTGTCCGTACCCAGAATCATGACGCCGCCGGACTTCAGAAGCTCGGCGGCGTCACGGAATGCCAGAAATTTCCCGGCCACGATCAGCGACCGCCCCGGGCCAGCTCCCGTCGGTAATCAGCGACGGCCTCCGCCACCTTCGTATCCTTGAGGGCAAGGATCCGGGCGGCCAGACAGGCCGCGTTGCGGGCCCCCGCGCTGCCTACGGCCACCGTGGCCACCGGGACACCGGGGGGCATCTGAACGATGGACAACAAAGCATCCACCCCCGCCAACGGACCAGAAGCAACCGGCACACCGATAACCGGTTTACCGGTGAGACTCGCCACCACTCCGGGCAGGTGGGCAGCCATCCCCGCCACGGCAATGAAAATCTCGGCGCCGTTCTTTTCGGTCTTGACCACGATCCGCTTCAACTTGTCCGGCTGCCGGTGGGCCGAAGCAATTTCCACCACATGGGGCAGACCGAATCTGTCCAACAGGGGAAGCATCTTTTCGATGACCGGCAGATCGCTGGCGCTCCCCAACAGGATCACTACCCAGGGAGCCACACCGGCAGGTGAACCCGAACGAGGTTTTTTTTTCTTTTCAACCACGGTTTTCACCTTTGGCCGCGGCGATATCCCGCCGGTAGATGAGTCCTTCGAAATGGGTGTCGTTCAGCAGGTCATAGGCCGACTTCCGCGCGGTGGCCAGATCCGAACCGGTGCCCACCGCTCCGAGAACCCGTCCTCCGCTGGTCACCAATTCCTGATCCCTGTTTTTGGTTCCCGCATGTATGATCCAGCCGTGTTCGTTTTCCGAACCGGGCAATTCGATGGCCTTATCCTTGAGGTAATTTCCGGGATAGCCGTCCGAGGCTCCGACCACGACCACGCAATGCCTGCTCCAGTCGGTCATCCCCGCCCCGGGCCAATTTTCCAGGCCTTTTTCTCCCCCATCGGCAAATCCCTGCAGATACCCGCCCAGTTTGCCGGCGGCGGTGCTGGCGCTGAGTTCGAGGAAATCCCCCTCCAACAGGGGAAGCACAACCTGGGTTTCCGGATCACCGAAACGGCAATTGAATTCCAACACCTGGGGACCTGATCGTGTCAGCATCAAACCCACGTACAGAACACCCCGATAGGGAATGTCCCGACGTCGCAATTCCGCCAGGACAGGCAAAATGATGCGGGTATCGATTTCTTCAGCCAGATCGCCGGGCAACGGGACCGGCGCGAAGGCCCCCATGCCACCGGTGTTGGGTCCGGTGTCGTTTTCACCGATACGCTTGTGATCCCTGCTGGGGGCGAGCAGGCAATAGGACTGCCCGTCGGTCACAACCAACACGGAAAGTTCGGGACCGAAAATACATTCCTCGATCAGGATGCGGAGGCCGGCACCCCCGAAGCGCTGGTCGTCAAGACATTCCCGGATGAAGGCCTCAGCCTCGTCCCGGACGGAACAGACCGCCACACCCTTGCCCTGGGCAGCGCCACAAGCCTTGATGACGATGGGCAGGTCGATGTTGTCCAGATGTTTGAGTGCGGCCCGGGAACTGCTGAAAGAGTGATAGCGCGGCGTGGGCACACCTGCGGAGGCGAGGACTTCCTTGGCGAACTCCTTGTCCCCCTCAAGCCGGGCCCCTTGGGCGCCCGGACCGAAAACGGCAATTTCCGCCCGGTGCAAATGATCAGCCAAACCCGCGATCAGCGGATCCTCCGGGCCGATGATCACCAGATCGACAGCCTCCCGGAGGCAGAAATCCACAACGCTGTCGGAATCCATGGGATCCAGGTCCACATTGGTCGCCTGGGCGGCGGTCCCGGGATTACCGGGGGCCGCGAAAATGACCGGTTCCCGGGGCGAAAGGGCGAGTTGCCGGACTATGGCGTGTTCACGGCCTCCGGATCCGATGACGAGAACTTTCCTGGCCATGTGTACTTCTCCTCCTTGACCGTTTCAGACCAACCGCGCACAGCGGTACCGTCTTCAGAAAATACCTCAAGTCTCACGGTCGGACAACGGGAATTCAGTCAGGAACGATCGTGGTCCCCCGGGTACCGACCACGGCATCCAGGATGTACTCGGGAGAGGTGATGACCACGGCCTTGCCGCCTTGGGAAAGGAAAGAGACGGCGGCTTCGATCTTGGGGCCCATGCTGCCCGCGGGAAACTCGCCTTCGGCCAGCATACGCTTCGCCTGCTCGACGGTCATCACGTCGAGAGCTTCCTCGTCCGGTTGACCGAACCGGACACAGACCTTTTCCACCTGGGTGACTATGACCAGCACATCGGCGCCGATCAGCCGGGCGAGCAGGGCGCTGGCCCGGTCCTTGTCGATCACCGCGTCGACTCCCGACAGAAAACCACGGTCGTCCCTGATGACGGGAACCCCGCCTCCACCGGTGGCGATGGTGATCACACCACCGTTGACCAAGGTCCGGATTGCTTCCCATTCGACGACTTCGCGGGGTTCGGGGCTGGGCACCACCCGGCGCCAGCCGCGGCCGGCGTCCTTGATGATGGTCCAGCCGTTTTCGTCCCGCAACAGCCCGGCCTGTTCCTCGTCGTAGAAGGGACCGATGGGTTTGGTGGGATTGTCGAAAGCCGCATCGTCCGCATCGACCAGCACCTGGGTGACCACGGAGGCCACCGGAGTTTCCAGTCCGATCTCCGACAGGGCGTTTTGAAGAGACTGCTGGAGCATGTAGCCCAGTCCACCCTGGCTGTCGGCACCGCAGACAAACATCGGCATGATGGGGATGCCGTGAACCGCCATCCCGGCATCGTTGCGCAACACGATATTCCCGACAACCGGTCCGTTGCCGTGGGTCATCACGATCTGGTGACCATCGGCTGCCATGCTGGCGACCTGTTTCATGGTGGCCATCGTAATGGCCTCCTGTTGTTCGTAGGTCCCCTCCAGGCCCGCGGGGATGATCGCGTTGCCCCCGAGGGCAATAACGTACCGGAGGTTTTTTCCCGGCCCTCCGCTAACCGCCATTGCGAACCGCCGCGGCAAAGTCCGCGAAACGCTCCAGGGCCTTGCGAATGTTTTCCTGGCTGTTGGCGTAACTGAACCGCAGATAACCTTCACCAAAAGCGCCGAAGGATGTCCCGGCCAGGGCGGCGACCCCGAACTCCTCCAACAGGCGTGTTTCGACCTGCTTGCTGGTCAGTCCCAGTCCGCTGATATTCGGGAAAACGTAAAACGCGCCTCTGGGCTTTTTACAGATGACGCCCTCGATGGTATTCAGCCCGTCGACCAGAATGTCCCGCCGCACCTTGAACTCGGCCACCATGGCCCGGGCGGCATCCTGCGGGCCGGTCAAGGCTTCGGCCCCCGCCATTTGGGTGAAGGCCGCGGTACAGCTGGTGCAATTGGTCTGGAGCTTGGCCACGGCCGCGGCCAGTTCCGCGGGCATGATCCCGTATCCCAGTCTCCAGCCGGTCATGGCGTAGGTCTTGGAGTGACCTTCCAGAATGATGGTGCGCTCCAGCATGCCCGGCCGCGTGGAAATCGAATCATGCGTTCCTTCGTAAATGATCTTGCTGTAGATCTCATCGCTGAGCACCCAGAAGTCGTGTTTGACAGCCAGTTCGGCGATGGCGTCCAGGTCGGCGGAACTCAGCATCCCGCCGGTCGGGTTCTGGGGGGAGTTAATGATCAACAGTTTGGTTTTGTCGTTGGCCAAAGCCCGCAGATCTTCGATGTCGAAGGAAAATTCCTTCTCCTCGGCCAACTTCAACGGAACGGCCTTGCCCTCCAGGAAGTTGATCACCGATTCATAGATCGGGAAGCCGGGATTGGGGTAGATGACCTCGTCACCGGGATCGACCAGGGCCGTCAGCGGAAAATAGATGATGGGTTTGCCGCCGGGTACGATGACGACGTTATCGGGACCGACATCGATGCCGCGATCGGTGGCGATGTACTCGGCGAAGACCTTGCGCACCTCGGGCATACCGGCGGCCGGCCCGTAATGGGTGTAACCGGAACGGAGAGCCTCCACGGCCTTGTCGATGATGTTGGCGGGAGTGTCGAAATCGGGTTCGCCGATCTCCAGATGAACAATGTCGTGTCCCTGGGCTTCCAGGGCTTTGGCCTTCGCCAGCACTTCGAAAGCCGTTTCGGTGCCCAATTTTTCCATACGTTTGGCCAGCATGACGCTCTCCCTCTCGCAGTGAACAGGGGGCGGGACGATGAACAGATCCCGGATCAGCCAAACCTATGGGCCCGGACAGGGCAAGTCAACCGTATCAGGTGAGCGCCTGCAGGTATTTCTTGATCTCCCTGCTTATCTCCTTGCGGATCCCACCCTTGTCCCGGGCCATCCGTTTGAGATCCACCTTGGAGACGTATTTCACATGCATGAATTTCCGCAGAACGGCGATCGGAATATTCACCGGACTCCTCAAGCAGGCCAGGGGCACCGTACGGTTGGCGAAACCCGTATGGAGGATCCTGACCTTGGCAATGGTTTCTATGACCTTGGGATTCCGGGTCCGGTGGACCACGTCTTCGACCAGGCCGGGAATGGCAACCACTTTGGGATTCCGCAGAAAACCGAGCAGGACGCTGACGGATTGGATATTGGACAGGACCAGAAACTTCAGTTGGGTAACCGTGGCGTTGTTGAGATCAATTTTCTCGGAGTCCTCTACTTCCGGAATGTCCTCGCCCGTCAGGTCATCCGCCCAGGCCTGTATTTCATCGATCTGATCGTCGTTCCGGGTTTCACCCACGGATGCCGGGAAGTCATGCTCCAGGAATAAACCGCCCTCGGGAATGGTGATGACCAGGTGGCCATCCCGAAGGTCCAGCCCCGCAAGTTCAGCAGCCGCCTTTCCCATCCCGCCTTCGGCTGTATCCAGGATATGGCGGCAGGCCTCGGGAAACCCGGGGGCCAAAGGGAGATGGAATTCGTTCTTGCCACCCTCGGCCTGGAAATTTTCCTGGACCAACCGGACCCCGGTCATCAGATCGAGTTCCACCCCGGGCACACCGAGCAGGGTAAACCGCGCGGCCATGGCCTGCAGGCGCTGCACGCAAAAGGCAATGGTGGAAACGGGAACCGGGTGGTCGGGCAATCCACCGAACAAATCAGACAAGGGAGCCAGATCCGGATCCACCGCCAGAACCCGGCGCAGGGCCGAACGGTCGCTGTCTTCGAGAACATCCAGGGAACGCGCCACTGGGGTTTCGAATTCGTTTCCCTGACATCCCTCCTCGATCCAGTTGATCATTTGACGCAGATCCCGAATCTCCGCGTCGGCCATGCCCAACAGGGGCATAACCCGGCTGATGGCGGCAACACGGAAAGGATCGATGCTCCCGGCCAGGTGGCTGATCCTCTCCTGCCAGGCATCGACTTCAAGACGCAGGAGCTCCACCATCAACTCCCTGTCCCCGTCGTTGAAATCATCCCCCAGGGACAATCTCGCGAAAAGGAGTTCCAGACCGTCCCGCAACATGGGCCAGGGATGCTCTTCCCCTGGGCGGACTATTTCAGGGTCGTCCGGTACTTCCACGTCCCCTGCCAGGGTGCTGCATCGTTCGGCCAGTTTTTCCAGCCGCCCGAGCCAGTCCTGATGGATGTTTCCCGGATCCTCCTTGTCGTTCCCAATCCGGATCCTGAGACGTCGGGAAGACCCGAAACGCTGGACCCGCGGGAGAAGCCTGTCACCGGGTGTGGAGACATCCACAAAAGCAGCCAGCAAACGGGCGCCGGCGGGATCTCCTTGGACAGCCAAGTGCTGGAGACCCATAAGGTATTCTTTTGCATTGTCTTGATTGGTTATCTTACGCAAGAACATGAACAGGCTTTCCGCCCTGGAGGAAACTTCGGCATCGGCAAAAGCAAGGGCCTCGAGGACTTCCATGATGGAAGCGTCCGGCTCTCGCGTTTGCGACACCAAAGTGCTGTCCCAGGGTAGAATCAGGTCTGTAACGGTCACCGAATGTCCTTGCTGCTGGCAGGACCAGCACCGGCGACGATATCGCCGGAACAATTTGAAGGTTCTTTCCTCATATTGGTTATCGGCCAATCTGTTACCAAATTTACCAACTGATGGCATTCTACCAACTGATTGCTGCCTGGGCCCAAAAAGTGGGAACCGGCCCACCCGCCAGTCCTTTCTCCGGATATCGCAATGATACGGCGGTCTGGATTCGTAAACCGCCGCGAATCCTTTCCAGGCCCAGCACGGTTTCGGATCGCCAATGCCCCCAGTGCCTTGGCAGGACCATGCCCGAAACCGGACTGACGGCGCTTACCAGGTCCACGGGGTCCCCCCACGCGCTCACCCATGTGCCCCGTACAATCATTCCCCGGCCAACGGCCTGCCGGCCGCTCAGACTCACCAGGCTGCGACGCCCGGTGGCCGTCCCATTTTCCAGTCCGTAGCTCCTTATCATCAGTCGCGCGCGCCTCCCTTTGTATTCATAGAACATCTGCGCGGAAATAATGGTGCGATGGGCGGTATCGGTCTGCAGAGGAGCCTGCCAAGGATATCTTTCGGACCACCCCCAGGTTCCACGCGTGTCCCGGCGGAAACGAAGGGATACCTGAACCGGCCGAAGCAGTTTCTTCGAAGCCTGAAGATCGACCAACATCTTTGTATTCCTTTTGCGGGAACCCTTTCGGTCAAGATGACGCCCCAGGTGGAACAGGGCCCGCAGGGCCAGTCCCGAATTGGTTCGGGTGAATCCCCTGACGGCAAACCCCCGTCCGGCCCAACCGGGAAGCACGGGGGGCCGGCTGGACAACTCGGGTGCCGCCGGCAAGTCCGCGAAACCGAATTGGCCTTCCAACCCCGAACCGCGGGCCGGGCTCCACCTCACCTGGATGATCCCGGCACCGGCAGGCGGAATCTGCGCCGATGATTTCAGCGCCATGGCTTCCATGCTCCACGACAAAGACCCCCTGGTAACACCCGCGGAGAAACTGACACCGCCGGCTTCACCGTGGGAATGACCGGCGACGGACACCATCCAGTCCTCTTTCAGGAGACCCATCTGGACCACGGAATGCCGCAACGCGCCGCCCATTCCCTGACCACCGAATTCCTCCCTGAGGAACCTCAGGCTCCAGGGTCCCAGACGAACCGTTCCGCCGATACCGGATAGCGCGCGCCGGTCATCGGAACCGAGCCAGGTTACCATCCGTTCCTTTCGGGGACCCATTCCCGAATCCGCGGCCAGGGTCGCCCCCCTTCCCGGGGGACCGATCAGCAATCCATGGCCCTGCGACAGACCCAGGACCCCCGCCCGCAATTCAACGGGTCCCGCTCCCACTTCCACCGTCCCGGTGGTTTCCCGCAGACCAGACCGGTATTCACGAATCCGGGCCCTCAGGCGGAGCCAGGGGACGCTAAGGGATATCTTCCCATAATGGTCCAACCCCTCGTCGCGGTAATGGCCCACCCGGTACCGGAGATCCCCAAAAAAAACATGGGGGGCCCTTCCCCCGCCGCTGACGGGCTTTCCCTCTTTCAGAAACCGGGCGATATCCTCCCTGGTCGGGGGAACCCCGGCTGCATTCAGGGTACCGATGGCATCCTCGACCTCCTCGAGATCGTCGGGGACCACGGGCACCTCGTCGTTTCTGCGGGCGTCCGCTGCAAGGTCCGGTTGGCCGAGCGCGGACTCCGTCAGAAATATGGCCAGACACAGGAAAGACCGGATCCTGGTGTCCAACCTCACCATGGCGAGGCTCCTGGATCCCCGGCGCCCAGTTGGAACCTGTGGGTAACCCCGAGCGCGGGGTGAACCAGATGGGAGGTCTGCAGCCAAAAGCCTCCCAGACGAGCGGATAAGATGCCCCCCATCGATCCGGTTTCCGGATCTATCCTCCAGCCCAGACCCAGACGGGCCGTCAACCGGCCCAGAATTTCGACCGACAGAACCGGCACCCCATCACTCTTTTGATCCACGCGAAGGGCCAATCCGGTGCCGGGATAAAAAAGTTTGATTTCCGCAAGAGTCCTGCGGCCCCCGTGACCATGCCAGCCGGGCAGGTCGGCCGCATGAAGCCAAAAGGATATTTCCCCGCGGAAGGCCTCCCCCCTCCGGAAAGAAAAACCGCCTTGCAGCCCCACTTCCAGATTCGATGACACCGGCTCGAATTCCACCAACCATTGCCGGACACGCACCCGGACCCCCACCCTCACCCTGCTTCCCACCCGGAGCCGCAAGGTTTTCGTGTCCTCCAGGTATAGGCTTTCACCAAGCCTTTCCCACGAAAAGGCGGCCGCCAGCGGCCATTTTTCCAGCCGGTAAAGCAACCCGCCATCCACGGACACCAGCGGAAGTTCCCTCATGGAATACAAATTTCCCTGGCCGGCGCCCAGCCACCAGCCCCACCGGTTTTCCCGGGAGCCGGTCGGCATCATGACAAGGGCACGGTCCTCCACGGACATCAGCCAGCCATCGTGAAAATCACGCAGACCTTCACCATGGACGCCTGAAGGGCGGGGCCATGCAACCAGGAGAATGACAACCATGACCACACCGGTGGCGCCCCGCCTCATCAGCGGATGACCATGAGGACTTTTTCCCTGGCCAGCCGATGGTTCATTTCGTCCAGGGATTCCAGCAGCACCACGTACCCGCCCGGTCCCGCCGCAAGGCCCTGGTCATTGCGCCCATCCCACAACAGGTCGCGAGGACCAGGGCCCAGATTTTCGCCTCCCAGATCCCGGACCAGGCCGCCCCAGAGATCGAACACGCGCAGTTCCCAACCGGCGTGGTCCGCGGCCAGCGTAAACAGGAAATGGACGGTAGTTACTCCCTTTTCGGCGTCCAGGATCCTGGGCTCGACGCGGAGTCCCAATGAAATTTCGCCAAAAGACGCCACACTGTTAAGACATCCGGGTGTTGAGCCCGCCTGGGCCGTACAAGGCGCCCAGTTGGAGGATCCGGGATTTCGTGGCGCGGGAGCCACCCGCTCGAGGGACACCCCCGGATCACTGAAACCGTAAACCAGTGAGCCGGGACTACCGAAGGTCAGGTGGTCGATCACGTCTCCGGTCGGCCCCGCCAGGTAAAGGCGATCGGCGAAGGTGCGGTCGGCAGGCGGAGAATTATTAAGTGACGGCCAACCCCCGAGAGCTCTCTGTCTCGAAATGGCCAGGTCGATCGCACAAGCTGAAGTACCTCCGTTGGCCGCGTTGTCGCGGTGCCAGGCAGCCAGGGCCACCGAATCCTGCACCAGTACGAGAAAACTTCCCGGCTCCAGGCGTATATCCGGCAAAGCCCGCCAGTTCCCGTCCTCGTCGCGCAACATATGACCGGCCAGATCCACGGGCCGGCTGCCGGGGACCGTTAGTTCCACCCACTCCCCCTGGCCGCCCTGGGGAACGGAAAGGGCTTCGTTGAGGATGAGATTTCCCGGCCCCACCTGAAGGGACGCGGGAACGATGGCCAATGAATCGGAATCCGTCGGAAGCGGAACCAGGATTTCCAAAGGCACCAGGCCGGCGACCTCTGGCCGGAAACTCCAGCTTATCAACCTTTCCTGGTCCGGAGGCAAACGGTCCAGAAGGGATGCCAGATCCTTGCCCGCGACCCGCAGCAGGATGGTCCCGACCGGAAATATCTCGGTGCCGGAATTACGAATCCGAAAAGTGAACCGGACCTGTTCCCCCACCCGATCAAGGGATGGGGGATCCAGTTCCCAGGCGACGACCGCCAGGGCATATGGGAAAAAGTTGATTTGCCCCGGGGTGGGGTCGGCCAAAACGAAATCCAGCTTGTTGTTTCCCGAGTCATGGCCATCCGGCCGCCGGGCCAGGGACCTGCCGGGCGCGATATCCGCAGGCTCGCCTTCCATCATGTCCGGATCGGTCAGGGGACCGTAACCCACCATGTCCAGGACAAGGTCATCACGGATCAGCCTCAAGGCGTCCGGTCCATTCTGGAGTCCGAGGTAGACCTCGGACTCACCTGGAGGTTCACCGAGCCAGTTCCTGTCCACGATCAGGAACCGCGCCGATGGCTCCAGCCATGAATCCGCGTCCCCCGTCCAGCGCGTCACCCAGGAAGCGCCTTCCGCCCCGTTGCCAAATTGAAGTCTGACGCCGGCAAGGGGCTCCCGGTCCGGTCCCGTATTCAGCAACTCGACAAATTCGCGGCCGCCGTCACTGCCATCCGGATCCGGAAACAACTCATTGATGACAAGAGCGCCCCAACAAACCCCTGGACAAAGAACCGCCACCAGGAATAAACCTGCCCGGAATTTCCATTTGGGGCTCGTAAAAGGCCCGACAGAGGCCTCAGGAGAGATATCCATGGGGAATACGCATTCCGGGAGATGGACAAGGGAGGATGAATCAGGAATCAGGCCGGTCCGGCCAAACGACCAGGCCGGTTACAACAGTCCGTTACGGCGTCGGAGGAACCATTCCAATCCCAGAAGAGCCGCCACCAGGGTGAGGAATGGCCAGCCGGACCAGAAGTCCAGGCGGCTGCGGCGGGAAACCTCTCCACCGGTCCAATCCTGGTTCTGAAGATCATTTAAAAGCCGGGCCCGGGCCCCATGGTCTTTCGCGACGTACAATTCCCCGGCGCCGCGGCCGGCAACCTGGATCAGCCGGCGGCGGTCCATGCGCACCTGGGTCAATTCGATGGAATGGCCCGCAACGATCAGGCTTTCGCTTCGCCCCATGACCGGTGGATCCCCCTGCCCGATCAACTGCACCGTATACCGTCCCGGAGGAAGGGGCGGCAACACCACTTCGGCAAATCCCGAGGACCGATCGGTACGGGATAATCCGAAGGTCCGGACACGCCCGGAATCGGCTGCTGTATCGGCGGACCGCAATTGGAGGGACAGCTTTTGATTGATGACCGGCCGGCCGCGCATATCCCTCCACTGGGCGGCAAGTTTGATCCTTTCCCCTTCCTGGAATACCGTTTGTCGTCCGGTGAACACCAGGCCCGAGTTTTCTTCACCGGCAGAAGTCCAGACCAGGAGGTTTCGCAAAAGGCGCGCGCCGACAGGGTCGCCTCCGGCACTTCCGGTACCGGCCGGACGCGCTCCCGACGGAGTATGGTCCCAGAAAGCCAGCTCCCACAAACGGCGTCCTCCGAACCAGGCCACCCGGCCTTCCCCAAGGCGATCGACCACCAACAGCGGATGTTCGGCTTCATCGGCTGATGGTTCCCTGCGCCGTCCCGAAAGCAGCACCACCGCTCCGGTGCGAATCCGGGTCTCAACGATGCGTCTCAGCGGTGGAAGGGTTACCAGGCCCCGGCTGGACATTTTTTCTCCCGGGCGGAACAGACCCTCCAAAATGGGGTGACCGACCTGGGACGCGCCCACGGCGGCAAACAGGGGCCCTGATCCCCAGCGCCAACCGGTAACCTGGACAGGCAGAAGGCGCGCCAGACTTCCCGGGGGAACATCCGGTCCCCGGGGTCCCACCGACGCTGCGCCGGGAAGGACCATCAGTCCCAGACCTCCCTCGACGGCCGCCCCCAGGGGTTCCCAGTCCATGGAAGACAGCGCCCCGGTCCAGTCGGAAATGATGACCCCGTCCCAGACCGACCAGGCGGCGGCGTTCCGGGGCACTCTCCAGGAGACCAAACTGTCAGCAAAGACCAGGCCGTTTTCCCCGGGGAAGACGACCTCCAGCCTGATCCTTTCCTCGTTCGCCGCGGCCTGGGCCAGAAAGCGCGTATCCCAGCCCGGTACTCCGGTCAGCAGAAGCAGGCGAGCCCTCTCCTTGCGAACGTCAATGGCCAGGGACGCCTTGTTGTTGTCGAGGAAACGTTCGTTGTCGAGGGACGACACTACCAGTTGGTATACCTGAAGGCCCGGTCCGGTGGGTTTGAAAGTCAACGATACGGGTACAACCCTGTTGTCGACCGGCAGTGTTGTTTCAGCCACGAGGCCTTCGGGCCCCACCAGGCGCGCCTGAAGGGAAGATGTCCCGGATCCTTCGGCAAAACGGTGGTCCACCGAAAATTCGACCTGGATTTCGTCTCCCTCATAAGCGGTATCGGGATACCGGAGATCCTTGATGACCCGGTCGGCCGTCCCCAACGGATCTCCCACCCCGACCACGCGCAACGACAGGGTTCCATCCAGCCCACCGTACGCGGTGCCCAAAGAGGGTTCCCCTTCGGTGGCCCAATCTCCGCCCGATCCTGAACCGCGGGTTTCCTGACCGTCGCTGATCAGCACAATGGTACGAACCGAACGGCCGACCATCCGGTCGCCCGTCTGCCGCAACAACCCCGCAAGATGAGTCCCGTGAGCAGTCGGGGGCGGAATGACGGGATCTGACAGCCGGAATTCCCGGAGGGGATCGAGGCCGTTGCCACGCAGGAAAACCACTTCCACGGGCGGTTCATTGCCCGCAAATGCGGAATCGAGAAACGCCGCCCACTCCAGTCCGTTTTCCCAACGGCTCACCGGACGGTCCGGATCACCCGCAGGGTCATCGCTGTCGGAGATGGCCATGCTGCCGGAATCCTCGAAAACCACCACCAGGGCAGCCGGAACGCGATCGTTGCGCAGGAGGGAAAAAACGGGGCCCGCGATGGCCGCCACCAGCAATAGAAAGACAACGGATCTCAGGATTCCCAGCAGCCTCCGCAACCTGGCCGGTGGACGGGGCACGGTCCTCCGATAGGCAGCAATCGCCAAGAAGACGGCCCCTGCAGCTATGACTAGCAGCAGGGGCCACATCCAGGCGGGGGTTGACCAATGAACACCCACGCGCGGTTACTTTCCGGCCTCGAGTTTCTCCCTGACCACGACCTGCGCCGCAGCCAGACGTGCGATCGGCACACGGAAGGGAGAACAGCTCACATAGTCCAACCCGACCTTGTGACAAAAAGCGACGGAACTGGGATCGCCCCCGTGTTCGCCGCAGATTCCGAGATGGAGATCAGGGTTGGTTTCCCGACCCTTGACCGCGGCCATTTCGACCAGCTGTCCCACACCGCTTTGATCCAGCTGCTGGAACGGATCGCTCGGCAGGATACCTTTGCGGACATAATCCGGCAGGAATGTGCCCGCGTCGTCACGGCTGTAACCGAAGGTCATCTGGGTCAGATCGTTGGTGCCGAAGCTGAAGAAGTCCGCCACTTCCGCCATCTTGTCGGCCAGAAGCGCGGCGCGCGGAATCTCGATCATGGTCCCGACGAGGTAATCGATCTTCTTGTCCATGGCGGTCATGACTTCTTCGGCCACACGGATGGTCATTTTCCGCAAATCACCCAGTTCGCGCTGGGCGCCCGTCAGCGGGATCATGATCTCCGGTTGGACATCCACACCATCCTTCTTCACCACGATGGCCGCGCTGATGATGGCCTCGACCTGCATCTCGTAGATCTCGGGATAGGTCAGACCCAGCCGACAGCCGCGGTGCCCGAGCATGGGATTGCTCTCATGAAGGGCTTCCACTTTCCGCTCGATGGTCTCCACGGGCACGCCCATCTCCCTGGCGAGAGTTTCCTTTTCCGCGGGCTCGTGGGGCAGGAACTCATGCAGGGGCGGGTCCAACAGCCGGATGGTCACGGGCAATCCATCCATGGCCCGGAAGATCCCTTCGAAATCATCCTGCTGCATGGGTTTGATCTTAACCAGGGCGGCCCGGCGGGCTTCCTCGTCGTCGGCCAGGATCATCTCGCGCATTTTCAGGATACGGTCCTCGCCGAAGAACATGTGCTCGGTCCGGGTCAACCCGATGCCCTGTGCACCGAACTCGATGGCCTGACGGGCATCGTGGGGCGTATCGGCATTGGTCCGGACTTTCAGGCGGCGAACCTTATCGGCCCAGCCCATGACCTTGAGGAGATTGGGATCATCCATGTGCGGTGGCACCAGGGCCGGAGCACCCAGAATAACTGAACCGTTGGTTCCGTTGATGGTCAGGCTGTCGCCGGCCTTGAACGACTGGCCGCCGATCGTCATCTCACCTTTGGCGGTGTCGACAAAAAGATCCCCGCAACCCGCCACGCAGGGTTTACCCATGCCCCGGGCCACCACCGCGGCATGACTGGTCATGCCACCGCGACTGGTCAGGATGCCCTGGGCCACATTCATGCCGGCGATATCCTCGGGACTGGTTTCCCGCCTCACGAGCAGGACCTTGCGGCCTTCAGCGGCGGCGGCGACGGCCGCCTCGGCGGAAAAGACAACTTCCCCCTGACCAGCACCCGGGGAGGCGGGCAGGCCGACTCCAAGAACCTTGACCTCGGCGTCGGGATCGATCTGGTCGTGCAGCATCTGATCCAGGTGGTCCGGCTCGACCAGCAACAGGGCCTCGTCGGTGGTCACAAGACCCTCTGCCTGCATTTCTGCGGCGATGCGAATGGCGGCCACGCCGGTACGCTTGCCGTGCCTGGTCTGCAGCATCCACAATCGTCCGTCCTGAATGGTGAATTCCACATCCTGCATGTCCTTGTAGTGGTTTTCCAGGCGGGTGCGGATCGCGTCCAACTCGGTATAGGCCTTGGGCATGGCTTCCTCGAGGGTCGCAAGGTCCTTGGCTTCGTTCCCCGCAGGCAGATTGTCCCGGCCCACATTGTTGATCTGCTGGGGAGTCCGGGTGCCGGCCACGACGTCCTCGCCCTGGGCATTGATCAGGAATTCACCATAGAAGAAGTTTTCACCGGAAGAGGGATCACGGGTAAAGGCCACGCCGGTGGCGCTGTTTTCTCCCATATTTCCGTAGACCATGGCCTGCACGTTGACCGCGGTGCCCCAATCCCCCGGGATATGGTGGATGCGGCGGTATTCGATGGCCCGTTTGGCGAACCAGCTTTCGAAAACCGCGCCGATTCCTCCCCACAACTGCTCGAAGGGATCCGAGGGGAAAGCCTTTCCTGTTTCACTCTGCACGATGCCCTTGAAGGTGGAAATGAGTCCCTTCAGGTCATCCACGGAAAGTTCGGTATCCAGTTTGACACCCCGCTTGGCCTTGATCGCATCGATGGCGTGCTCCAACAGATGTCCGTCCACACCCATCACGACATCGCCGTACATCTGGACGAGGCGGCGGTAGCTGTCGAAGGCGAACCTCTCGTTCCCGCTGCGGGAAGCCAGGCCCTGGACCGTGTCGTCGTTCAAGCCAAGGTTCAAAACCGTGTCCATCATGCCGGGCATGGAGACGCGGGCTCCCGAGCGAACTGAAAACAGAAGGGGGTCCTTGGGATCGGCGAATTTCTTGCCCATGACAGCCTCAACCTGTCCGAGGGCCTCCTTCACATCCGCCTTCAGGGCGTCACTCAGAGCCATCGTGTCCTGGTACTCGATACACTGTTCGGTGGTCACGGTGAATCCCGGGGGAACCGGAATGCCCAGACTGATCATCTCAGCCAGGTTCGCGCCCTTGCCGCCCAGCAGGTTCTTCATACCGGCATTGCCGTCAGCCTGCCCGTCTCCGAAAAAATACACCCTCTTGCCGCTCATGATAACTCCAAGGATTGTTGATGGATTCGTGGTATTACGGCCGCAAACCGATTCCTGCGGTCGGCCGTGCCCGTTTCCGATCGGGCCCGTTACCGGATTGAAAGGTAGCACCGTAAAGCCCGCCCCGGTAGAAAAAATGAGGACCCGGTTTGGATCTACCGGGCCCCCAGTGAACTGGTTGCGAACTCTGACTGGTCTCCGCAATAACCTACCGAATCACCACCAGGCGTCCCCAGTAGTCATCCTTCCCGGGTATCTCGACCTTGTAGATGTAGATACCGGAAAAAATCGACTCTCCAGAACTGTTCCTGGTATCCCAGTGCATGTTGCCCGCGATAATGGTTTCCGGTTCGAGGTCGATGATCCGGTCTCCCGCAGTCGTGAAAATCAGGATCTTGGCTCCCTCGGGGATGTTCTTGAAAGTGACCGTGCCACCCTCGTCCCGGGGAAAGCCCGCACCCTGCCGCAGGGGATTGGGAACCACGAAGATTTCATCCAGACCCTCCTCGCCGATACCGACCGGTTGGTTGATCTGGATCGGGGTCTGGTTGCCCATGCCCGGGAACGGGGAAATCCCGCCGCTATCGATCAGGTCGCCTTCAAAGCGGGGCGAAAAGATCATTTCATTGGAGTTGTTTTCCGGTGTGGCCAGAGCCGTATTGCCGTAATCAAAACTGGTGACCGCGTAATTGTAGGTGAACCCGTTGTAGACTTCCTCATCGAAGAACCTGATCGTATCGGGATTTTCGATATTAAAACAGGCAGCCCGTTTGGCGGCAAAACAGTTGGGCACGATCTCGATGTTCAAGTCGCCGCAATAGCCCTCGAAACAGTCTTCGGGATTGACACGGTCAAACAGCCCGAGAATGGTCATGTCCTCGGGGCGGTGACTCGGCCCCCTCCAGACGGCCCATCCCTGGAAGGTCTGGCATACCAGTTCGAAGTTGTCCCCGGGCATGTATTGGCCGTTGGGAAAGGTGATACTCAAACCCAGATCCAAATCCCGCAATTCAGGAGAAGTGATCGTGGTATAACTGGACGCCAGGGGAATCGGGGTCCCGGGAACGTAGTTCCCCCCCCCCCAGGAGCCCATGGTCAAATCACCGCTGCCATCACTTGAAGCGAGGAGGTAAAAGCCCTTGCTGATCACCGGCTGCGAGACGAATTTATCCCAGGTGACTCCGGAATCGGAACTGTGTAACAGGGCATACTCATTTTCCAGAACAAAAATGCTCCCCGGTGTGCCGGGCTGGTCCGTCATGGTCAATGCCAGGATATCACCCTTGTTTTCCGGCTGGACGGCATCACCTACCTGAATCCAGGTAACGCCCCCATCGGAGGTGCGGTAAAAGCCCTTCTGCTTGACACCCATGACGATCGTTTGGCCGGAGACGTCATCACCGTACACACAATCCAGGGCGGAATGGACCCACGCACCATCCACATCCGGTTCGGGGTCGGGAACAACAAGATCCCCGTAGCGTTCTTGCCAGGTTCCTCCCCCATCCGTGCTTTCGTAGACCCCGTGAAACTGCAATGACGCCGCGATCCTGTTCGGGTCATTCGGATGAAAGGTCAAGGCGTTGATTTCCGGCAGGATCAACTCCGGATCCGTGGGGCCGGGATCCAGAGTCGAGGGGACCCATATCACCGAGCGGGCGAAGCTGGCGCCGTTGTCCTGCGAGACAAAAAGACCAAAGTTTTTTACAAATACAAAAATCCGGTCACCGGACCATTCCACAACGCTGACGTTCAAATTTGAAGGAACATCCGGATAATTCGTATCCGGATAAGCCGGGTCAAGTTCCGTGGTCCAGTTGGCAAAGGTAGTGCCCCCGTCGGTAGTAATGAACAGTCCGTCACGGGCGGTTCCCACGGCGAACATGTCATTATTGCCTGGCGAGATGGAAACGTCCGTGATCAACCTGACTTCATCGAAAACCACGGAGTTTTCCTCATCCGGGTCGAGCTTCGTGGCGATTTGCGCCCATTCGGTCCCGTTATAGGTGAAAAGCCCGACGGGATTGGCTTCCGCCGTCACACCGCGGGAAAACCCGGCAACCATGAATTCGCCGGAGCCCATATCCAGGCCCGTGGTATTGACCTGAAGCCAGTACATGGGAAGCTGGCTGTTGACCTGGGACCAACCCGTGCCGGTATTATACCGCCATATGCCCCCGTTGTTGGCCAGGTTGATTTTACCACCGATATTGCCGTAGGTGGAGGGTCCGGTGTTCTGCCAGGTTAAAATGATATTTTCCGGCTGAAGCGCGCCGATGGGTCCCCCATCCGGTGAATTGAAATTGAATACACGGTCTACCCTGTCGCCGAAACCGCCGGTCACCTCGACATCGAAACCCAGTCCCTCGGTGCCCTTGAGAGTGAAGCAGGTGGCCTCGCTCAGATCCATATTGGGCCAGGAAATGGTCAGCCCTGTCCTGCCGGTGGTCTCCAGACGGAGGTCCAACACTTCGGGGGAAATCAGATAGAGGGAGTCTGCAGCACAGGCTTCATCCGGAGTCTGTGCACCAGCGTCGCCGGGTTGAAGCAACAGCAGGGCCGCCACAATAACAATGCCCGACATCCTGGCTGCCGATGACCATCTCTCAAAAGCGCTTCCAGCGTTCATTCATTCCTGCCTTTCCCGAACCGGCTCTTTTGGTCCCGCAACCGGCCGTACGAGTGCGGCCGGCCCGGGATCGGGAGTTTAGGGATTAATCGAAAGGCCGAAGTACTGCAACACCCAGCGGATGGCCGTCTTGGTACCTTCCTCGTCAAAACGATAGGGGTCGAATCCCCAGTAGACATCGGCCTTACGGACCGGCTTGTCCATGACCATCTTGTAGGACATGAACCCATAGGTCAATCCGTTGGTCCGGGAACTGGACCGGGGCACTCCCTCGTAACTGGTCAGGCCCAAAGGCCCACATCCCTGATCCAGTTCGTAGGTGCTGTAGGCACTATTCGGCCAATCCAATTCGCCGTCAGCGAATTTAACACCCCGCATCCAGTCTATCCGGGAAATACCCCGGAACATTGGTTCGACGCACAGGCCGCCCGGAGCTTCCAGAACCTCACATTTGTGGAGGATGATGGGCTCCGCGCGGGAACTGATATTGACATCGTAGAACTCGTCGTTCCGGAAGGGGAAACTCCCGTTGAACAGGCCCAGGGTATCGCCGCGAGCGTTGGCGTCGTCCGGCCAGTCGATGATGGGGTTGGTCAGGATCCTGTCGGGAACCACACCGGGCCCGATGCCGTGGTTGACCTTGAAAGCCGCGTCAAGGGACACCCCCTTCAAACCGACACAATCCGCTTTCCGGTCGAATTTGACCGTGATATTCCGACCATAAATGGTCTTGGTATTGGTGGAAGTCCAATCGATGGCCGCAATACCCGCGGTGGCCGCGGGATACATCCTGGGCCCCCGTTCGATACGGGTGCCGTCCGGCTGTTCAGCGGTTCCGAATCCAGTGATGTACGAGGTCCCATCCACCACGAAGACCGGTTGGCGCGAGTCGAATATCATCGGCACCATGTAGTTGGGGAAACCCTCGAGGAAGGATTCCATGCTGCCGCCACCGGCCAGGAAGAAGTTGCCCCCGCGCTGCTGATAGGGTGTCAGCCAGACGAACTGGTCGATACCGTCGCGGGCGCGAAACTTGTTGAACATCAGTTGCAGATCACTGAACTGGGCATAACAGAGCACAGCCTTGTACTGGACAAGATCGGCATAAGTCACTTCTTCGGTATGATCTTTCCAGTCCCTGTCCCAGTTCATACCGTTGACTCCACCGGATCCCTCGGCCAGGAAGTGCCAGTAGGCATTACGGAATACTTCCGAGTTCCGGGGCCGGCCGGCCTCATCGAGCCAGTTGTTGGTCAAAGCGGCCGGATCGACCACCTGGTCGATGAGGAGCAGTTCCAGCTGATTGGGCCGTGAGATGAAGGGAATGATCTGCAGACGCCAGGTGACAAGGCGCACCTGCTTGGAATCATCCTCGACACGCAGATAGAAGGTATGGAAGCCCTGCTCGAAGGACCGCTCGGTGGCAAACAGGTTTTGCTTCGAAAGGCCAGGCGGAACAGCCCATCCCGGATCGTTCGGATCTTCAGGATCAATAAGATCCCATCCGTGCCTGTAGGAAACAATTTCCCCATTGTAGGAACTGGCGTCGGCTGACCAGCTGAAATTAATGGGCTGGCCACCGGCGATCTGGTCAAAACTTTCCGCGGCGTTGGTTGTGCCGAGGAAGGGTTCCGACAGGACCACAGCCGGGAAAAACCCGCCTTTGACGATTTGGAAGTTGCCCACTTCAATCTGGTAATCACGGCCGACACTGACAGCCCCGGCGGTATCACGGACCTGAAGGGCAAAAAGGAAGTACTCCCTGTCGGGTTGATCGGGAAACTGAACCCTCCGGTCGCTGTCCAGGGGCGCGTATCCACGCCACTCCTCCCAAGCGGGATCTTCGAGGTCGATGACCTTGTCCACATGCAGGTTGTATTCGAACGGGGTCCGGATATACGAGGGAACGCCAGCGGCACTGGTATCGTACGCCGCGGAGATCCACAGGAAACGAACCTGGGTCGGAATCTTGATGTCGAAATCCGGATCTGTCCCTTCCCATCCGATATTGACGGAGGGCGGAACCCTCTTCGATTGTTGCTTGCCCAGGTTGGGATAAACGACCCGGCAGGTCGGCACGATGGTGGTCGAAGTGAACGAGATGTAGGCTGGTGTGGGATCAACCGCGCCCTTGTCGTCCACTGCCCGGAAAAACACCGAATGCGTCCGGAAACTCCTGGGCCGGGAATGATCGTCGCCCGGGAAATCCGGCGTATCGGCCAGAACCAGGAAGGTGGTATCGTTGCCCGCGGTGAAACGCCAGGGGTGCAGAATCGCCCCGGTCAACGGGTCGACCGTCAGGGTATCCCGGGGGCTGATACCGTCGGTGCCGTTGTTGCTGATTTTCCATTCGTAACCCACGACACGGCCGTCGGGATCTGATCCGGTCCAGTTGAGATCCACCGCAAACCCCGCTTCGAGCAGAGTGGGCGGCTGGCCGGTGATGCGGGTGTCGGGTCGACTGTTGGGCAACCTCACCCCGCTCACATCGGTGTTCGTGGAACAGCCCGCGGCAAAAACCAGAAGAGCGGCCGCCGCAGCCATAAAAATACGCCTGATCATTGAGAATCTCCTAGGTCCACTGGTCACCTTAGAAACCTTCCGATCCGTAACATTCAAAATCACCGGTCAGGGTCTCGACGACGATCCTGAAATACTGCGATACAGGAGCACCCTCCAGACTTGGCATGGCCCCTGGCGAAATATCCATGTCGAGTTGAATATCCGGAATGCCTGAATCCTTCAGGTCGTTATCTCTCCATGACTTACCTGGGGGAAGTTCAGCCACTGAGGGACGGACGTGACGGAAGAAGTTGTACTTTGCCGGCCGGACGGGACCAAAATTTTCCTTGGTTTGATCCAGCGCAATGGCCTGAACGCGCCCCTTGCCGAATTGTTTGGTAGTGGCCTCGAAAACCATGTCCCGGTCATCCGGGTCATCGATCCCAAGGACCAACTTCATATAGATTTCCTTGTAGTTTTCCGGGCCCGCGGTCATGAGCCATAAAGGCACGGCCACATCCACGGAAACCTTCCACAAACCCGTTGCCGGATCGATGCCCAGCCCCGGACGATTATTAAAAATGCCCCAGGTGGGTTGTTTGAGGTCGTCATTCCCTCCCCCATCCCTGATCTGGTTGAAGGGGTCACAGGCGTAATCGACCTGATAGGCCCAGCCCATCATGCGCCGTTCCTTCTGGATCCATCTTTCATCCTTGTGGTCAAGCCCGTGAAGCAGGATCTCCATTCGGTACAGATTCGCCTCGATTTCATAATTCTTGTCGCCGCCCTGACCGGGATCAAGCGTCACCCGGGTAAATCCCGTGGACTTGTCCACCAGGATGAAGGCCTTCTGGATGTACTGGAGTTCATCATCACCGGGAGTCGGATTGTTATTGACCGTCCGCAGCACGGTGGTGTCACCAAAGCAGGGATGGGATGCGATATTGAAGGTATCGAGCACACAATCCAGGGTTTCGTCGAAATCCGAGGGTGTCGCCGCCGTGGGCAGCACCTCGATACACTGGATACAGGGTGCATACCCCACATCGAAGCTCAAACCGGCTGGTGAACCATCCTTGCGGCCATGCTCGTCGACAGCCTGCATATTGATGGTGAATCTGGTGTTCGGCCCGGTCAGGAAACCGAGGGTATCGGCATACCAGCATGTATCGCAGGTGGCGTCCCAGGGCGGCTCCGTGTTCAATGCGCTCGACTCGGAGTTGAAACTGAACTGGCCGCCAAAATAGTTTTGTCGGGTACCCTTGAGGAACCCTGAGAGCCCGATCTTGAAGGCCGTGTCTAATTTTTTATCCTTGGGATTGTCCCGGGCCAGGGCCTTGACAACCACATAGGTGCGGTCCGGAATCCGCGTACCGGACTTGAACGGATAGTGGACCTGGCTGGGATCGTTCAAAAGAATGTAATAGGGAAATGTATCGGGCTCCGCAGGATGGGCCCAGTCCGTTTCATAGTCCAGCATGATGGTCTCGGGGTCAAAATTGACCATGAAGGAGAAGGGTCTCAGGAAATTGGCGACCTCCACGCCTGCGACGTCGATGGAATTGACTTCCAGGTTCACCGAACCACTGGGCAGGAGTTTGTCAAAGGCTTCATCGCTGCCCTCATCCGCATTCCGGAAAATGAGATCCTGAAGCGGCGGCAAAAGTTTCCCGTCCGGACCATGCAGAACAAAGACCGAAAAACTGTCCCCCGAAGCTTCGTCGAATTTCCGCGGTGCCCAGCAATCGGTCAGGGAGGGTACGCAGTTACCCCCCAGGGAACCGAGCAGACGGTACTTGAATCCCAGCAAACCGTCACCGAGGGGCACCGGCAGACCGGCCTCCAGATCCTCCCGGTAATCGGGCACCGTATCAACCAGGGCAAGGGCCTCGGGGTTGTAGCCCCGGATATTGGGAGAAATTCCTTCCCAGTGGACATGGTATTCAACACCGAAACCCACGGTGTCGGCCTGTCCCGGGGCAATGGGAATCTTCTGATCGCCATCCATGCGGAAGAAATTGATGGAGGGATTGCCCAGGGTATTGCTGAAAAAATGAAGCCGGGCCGGTGTCCGGTCGAAATCGCCGTAATCATCCACGGCCACCATGTGCAGGGTCATGTCTATGGAAGGAGTGACACCCTGAAAGATGGTAAAATTGAAAATGGAATCCGTTTTTGTGGTCCAATGCCCGATATCCAGCGTTGACGCGTCAAGAGCTGGATTGAACCGCACATCCTCTTCATCGTCGGTGGTCTCGTCATCCTGAACCGAAGTATCGGTCAGTGCCCAGACGAACCTTTCCACCCTGCCGTCGCTGTCCGATCCGTACCAGAAGACACGAAACCGGTAGTACCCGCCCCCACTTTCCACCGGCGCACCGATGATGAAGGTTTCCGGAGCTTTGTTGACGACAATCGCTTCCGGTTGGAAAGCGCGGCACCCGGTCAACGCCAAGACAGCCAAAACAGCCACAAATAGCAGCCTGACAACGGTATCTCGCCTGTTTTTCATACTGGGATGCGCCCCCTCGGAAGCATTTTTAGAGACTTCTGGTTTTGTGCGCCGCGGTGGTGGGACTGGCGGCGCCAAGCCTGCCGGCCAACCGGTCGGGGCCTGGGGAGTGATTGGTTTTTCAGCATCTGAAATATAGGGATTCGGTCCCGCCGGTGTCAACCTCAAGGTTGGCAGAAATCCCCTGCCAACAGGGGATTTCCCCAAATCCGAGTGGTCTGGATGGAGGAATGATATCCAAAAAAACGGGAGCGGCCCCGAAGGGCCGCTCCCAAACAGCGACTGCTGAAGATTTCCCGAAGGAAATTACTTCACCAGAGCCATCTTCTGGACTTTAACTTCGCCGCCGGTACGTGCTTCGTAGAAGTACACGCCGGAGGAAACGCTGGAGCCCTGGTTGTTGGATCCGTCCCAGACGATGGAGCCGGAATCGGTGGATTCCACCTGGCCATCGATAAGGGTCTTAACCAACTGACCGCGCACGTTGTAAACCTTCAGGCTCAGGTGACCAGTCTTGGGCACCGTGAACTTGATGGTCGTGCTCGGGTTGAAGGGGTTCGGATAGTTGCTGGTCTTGAACGCGATTCCAGGAATAACCGGAACCACGACGCCGCCACCAGGAACGCCGAAGTACTGCAGCACATCGCCCAACAGAGCTGAACGCGCCGCAAGGGGAGCGCCGGCAGCCGCGGGATCGGTGTGGATGTACATCAGATCGACGGGCATGGAGATCACACGGCTGGTACTCAGAAGGCCAGCAGTGGGATTCAGCGTGACAGCCGAGTAGGAATACGCACCGATGCCACCGGCGGGATTCCGGAACTCAGCGATACGCTGGGAACCCGTCTTCACTTCAACAGCGTCGAACGTGTTGATACCGCCGCAACCGCCATAGGCGATCCAGCTCTGCAACGTGCCGTTGAACACCGGGTTGGAACCGGTGGCCGCGACCAGAGGAGCAGTCTGGTTGCCGATGAGGGGCCGGATATCGTTCGAGAAGATGCCGACACCCAGATAGTTCTCAAGGAGATCCAGGGTAACGGTACCAGCCTGCGCGAGATCGGCCGCGAGGTCATCACCAGTGAAGAAGATGTCGTTGTCACCAGCATCCAACCAGGCCTTCAACGTACCAACGTCGTCGCCGGCGTCGTTGTTGAAGTCGCCGTTGGCGATGGTGTTGACACTCAGATCACCCGCGGTGTACAGAATCTCCGTGTAACCATCGATCATGATGTCGTTGGAACGACCACCGATACCGTTACCAACACCCGAACTCGGGGCGTTGACGTAGTATACGTCGTAATCGTCACCGACCACATGGCCGAGGTTGTTCAGAGCGGTATACCATTCATTCTCGCCGCCACGGTCGGCGAAATCGTTAATGAACAGGATCCGCGGATGATCCCCGGCATCCGACTTGAAGGTCGGAAGGGCGTGGATCACGAACGTGGAGTTGTATCCCATGGGGTCGCCGAACACACCGTAACCGGCGAGGTCAGCAGGCAGGGTTGACGTCTGGGGATCGGTTCCGCCCACTCCACCAATGGCATCCGTAGCCGAGATGTAGTAATGCAGCACATCGCCCGGGAACAGGAAGCCCGTATCCGGAAGATCGAAGGCCCACTTGCCGGGAGTGGGGAAGCCACTGGAACCGACGGCAGGCATACCGGCCGAAGTACCCACTGCGGGCTCGGGCCCACGGAAGGGGTCGAACATCGCGTTGCGATCCAACGTGTAATGCAGGGTCGGGGTGCCGTCGAAGCCGGCGCCCGCGCGAACAGGAACGATATCCACGACAATGGTATCACCCGGGTCGTTACGCAGGTGCGCAGCCAGGGAGATGTTGTTGGCGGAATCGAAACGCACACTGTGCGAGCCGAGGTCCAACATGTCGAAGGAACCGCGCGTGGGGAAGTTGTCCTGGGCAATATCCAGCTCGCGAGCCGAGAAACCCGGACCATAGTACGGGAAGACCTTGACGGTAACGTCATCGAAGTAGGGAGCCGGATAACCATCGTTACCGGTCCAGTACCAGATCCAACCCAGCTCGTAGCAAGTCAGCTGAACCTGGATTTCGTCACGTCCCTGGCTCATGAGATCGGTAACATCGTCGCCGGCGCGGGTATACTCCGGACCACCGTAATAGACGAAGTTACGATCCTGCCAGCCCTGGTCGGCGAGGATTTCGCCAACGCCACCGTGGGCGGAACCGTCGGTATCAGCCGAACGGACACCCCAGGTGTAGAACGTGCCAGGAGCATCAGCCGACAGATCTTCGTGGCGATAAGCCGTGAAGGTCAGGTCAATGCCGTCATAGTCCACAAGTCCGCCACCGGTGTCAGGAAGCTTGACGCTGGGCCAGGCCATGACCGGGGACTCGAGAGCGACGTGAATGTGTTCGGACGGACCAGCGAGACCACCGGTGGTGGAAACGATGTAACCGCCAGGACCGTAGCACCAGTTGATGCAGTCACTGCCGCCGGTGCCAGGGATGACGATGTCGTCATCGATGAAGGCAACCTGCGGGGTGTAATTGGTGTTACAGGGATCGTTGTCTTCGAGACCGGTCCAGATGGCGGCAAAGTCGCCGACACCATCGGGGAACCCGATATTCCAGATTCCGAAATCAAGGGGATCGCCAAAGTGCTCGAAGTCCTCGAAGTAATTATTGATGACGCCGTCGTTATCAACTCTGACGTTGATGTCGTCAACCTGATGAGCACCAGCGGAAGGCCAGGAGCAGTCCTCATCGGACCAGCCACCATCGGACTTGAAGCGGAAGAAAACCGCGATGTCCGTGCCACTCATGTACTCAGGAGTGGTGTAGGTAACGACCTCGTTGACCGCGATGCTGGCATAGGGATCCAGGGCGGTGGCGGACTTACCGTCCCAGCCGGCCCGGAAGTTGGCGAAGGGCTGTCCTTCGAAACGATAGCTCAGGTAGGTGTAGTCATACCCGGGCTCCGAGTCGTACTGCATGGTGGCCGTGACGGTCACCTGCGAGCTGACGGAAGGGTTGCCGACAGGGACCCTGAACGTGATGAGATCGTGCCAGCTGTTACCGTAACCACCGTCGACGTCGTTGGTGTCACATGCCACGATGGCAATGTCACCACACCAGGCGGCGTAGTTACCCGGCTTGTTGACCGGATCCTGAAGGTAGTTGCTGACATTGTAGTGACTCTCCGTGGGCTCAGTAATGTCCCAGTGAGTCCAGCCGTTCCAGTCAGGATTTCCATCAGCATCTTCGAAGTCACCATCATAATACGGCTCCATGCCGCCATCACGAGGATCGAAGTTGTTGGTGGGATCCGTGGAGGACGCCATCAGGTTGATGGTATCCAGATCGGCCTTGTCAAAATTTACGCTGCCACCGTGAATCATTGAGTTGCCCCTGGTCATCCGCGGGAGATCCCCGGCGAACGAACTAACGGCAAACACCAATGCAAGCGCGAGACAAGCGAACATGGTGAATTTCTTCATTATTTTCCCCCCATCGTTGACGTCTGCTGTCAACACATGGTTAGGCGAACGATTGCTGTGCAGACGTGGCGTAATTCAGGCGCCTATCTACACATAACGGGCGACAAAAGGATTCCCTCAACTTTCAGCACAGACAGAACTGCGCTATCGAGCGAGACCTCCTTCAAAGGATGCAGACCCATGGTGACGAGTGAACAAGGTGTCAAGTGATTGATCTGAATTGAGAGTGGAAAACAGGGACAGCGCACCTCAAGAGATGGGAACTTTTGTCTGTGAGTCGCTGGATTACTTTACCGTAAATGGCGGGGCGAGTCAATAGTATTTGTGCAAAAAATAATGAAATTACGACAGGAGGCCCTGGCCGGAGCGGATGCGGGATGGTGCCCGCGCCCCTACCTAGTCCAGGGGCGCCACTTGGCTGAAATCAGCGAAACGGGCAAATAGACCGTGAATTTCACGGAGAAACCCAATTCTGACTTTCCGCAGGGCCTCATCCTCCACGTTGACCCGCACCGTATCAAAAAAGATGTCGATCGCCGGCCCCAGGCCCGAAAAAACAGCGAAAACCTGGGCATAATCCCCAGTCTTTTCCGCCTGGTCAAGGCGCGGCGCGGCGTTTACGACCTGATCACGCAGATCCTGTTCCGCCGATTCCTGCAGATCACCGAAGTCCTCCACTGAAGATCCGCGCCCACCGGCGAGCCACCGATCCAGACATTGGTCCAGGCCATCGACGGGCAGGATATCCCCCTTGAGGATATTCCGGCACCTTTTGAATCCGGTGGCCAAAAGCTGGAAATCCTCCCTGTCCCGATAGCCGGCCAGGGCATTGATCCAGGTCAGGGCATCAAGGGGGTCGCGCCACCGGACCGGAAGTACCGCGCGCACGGCTTCCGGACTGCAACCCAGGTTTTCGGTGAAATAACCGGCCATCCGGGTTCTCACAAAATCATGGATTTCACCTCGCGCGCCTTCGGCGTCCCCATCAGCCGACAGGGGACCCACCTGGGCCATGGCCTGGGCAAGGGCGGCTTCCAGGTCGATCCTGAGTTCCAGATCCAGAATGATTCTCAGAATTGCCAGAACATGACGGCGAAGGGCGTAGGGGTCCTTGGCTCCGGTGGGCGCGAAACCGGCCAACCAGCACCCGGCCACGTTGTCCAGGCGGTCGGCGACCGAAAGGGAGCTGCTGATCCGGTCCCCCGGCAGGTCCCCCGCGGCCGACCTGGGATAATAGTGTCTTTCGATGGCCCGGCAGACCTCTTCGGGCTCCCCCGCTTCCGCAGCGTAACTGGCCCCGATAAACCCTTCCAGTTTGGTGAATTCCTTCCCGTCCCTGATCATTTCGCTGACCAGATCGCTCTTGCAGATGCCGGCTGCGCGAACCAGGGCGGCGGGAACCTCTTCAGTATCCCCCAGGCCATGACCCCAAAGCCAGGAAACAAGGGTTTCCAGGCGGCGGGTCTTGTCTCCCACGGACCCAAAGCCCTTGAGCCAGGTGACGTCGTCCAGCATTCCTCGAAAATCATCAGGCGATTTTTTCTGGTCGAACGTCCAGTAGAAAAGGGCGTCCGCCAACCGGGCGTTCAGAACCCTTTCGTTACCCCTGGTCACGTTTTCCAGGTGGTCGGGGCCCCCGTCGCGAACGGCCGCGAAGCGGGGCATCAGGCCGTCGGCTTTGGCCGACCCCACGGAAAAATACCGCTGGTGGGCTTTGAGCGCGGTGGTGATGACCTCCGCCGGAAGGGCAAAGTAGTCTTCGCTGTAGGAGCCCAGAAACGGGGTGGGGAATTCGCAGAGGAAGACCACTTCGGTCAGCAGTTCCTCGTCTTCCAGCAGGCGCGCATCCGGATCATAGGAGTCCAGGAGCCGGGCAAACCCCGTGCGGATTATTTCGATGCGGTCCCGGTGGTCGACCATGATGCCGGCTTCGAGGAGAACACCCTGATAGCTGCCGGGATCCTTGATTTCGAGGGGACGGTCTCCGGCGAGGGTCCGGTGGCCGCGGGACATCCGGCCGCTCGACAGGTAATCCACCTGAAAAGGCACGATTTCGGTTCCCAACAGGGACACCATCCATTGCAGGGGACGGGGATATTCCAGGTCGTGATCACCCCACCGCATCACCTTGCGGTAAGGGACGTCCAGAATGACGCGCGGCACAAGATCCGCCAGAACCGCGGCCGCGGGCAGGCCGGTTTCGGTTTTTCGGGCCAACAGGAACTCGCCCCGCTGATCTTCTCCCCGCCCACAATCAGCCAGATCGATCCCCGCCTTGCGGGCAAAGCCCTCGGCCGCCGGAGTCGGCTTGCCGTCGGGATCAAAGGCGACCGATACCGGGGGGCCCTTGATTTCCACCTCGCGGTCCGGCTGCCGGGTGCTCAGACGTTCGATCATCAGGGCCATCCTGCGTGGAGTGGCCATGACCGTCAATCCCTCCGCCTGCAAATGGGCGGTCTTGAGCTCCTCTTCCATCCGGCTGCGCAGTTCCTTCATGGCTCCCGGGATGAAGCGGGCGGGAATTTCCTCGCTCCCGATTTCCAGAAGGAACGGCAGATACGAGCTGGTGGTCTGGCTGTTGGCTGGCTGACTCATTCGGCCTTTTTCTCCTTGAGGAGGGGGAAACCCAGGTCTTCCCGGCTCTGGACATATCCGCGGGCGGCGGCGCGGGACAGGTTTCTGACCCTGGCAATGAATCCCGTGCGTTCGGTCACCGAGATGGCGCCGCGGGCCTCGAGAACGTTGAAGATGTGACTGCATTTGATGACCGCGTCATATCCGGGGTGAACGAGCCCGGCCTCCAGAAGGGCCTGGGCTTCGGCTTCCTTGTCGTCGAAATGCCGGCGGTACATGGCCACGTCGGCCTGATCGAAATTGAAGGCGGAATATTCCTTCTCGAACTGCCCCATCACGTCACCCCAGGTCAGGCCGCCCCCCCAGACCAGATCCTTCACGTGATCCACTTCCTGGATAAACATGCACAGCCGCAGAAGACCATAGGTCAGTTCCACCGCCACCGGTTTGCACCGCACCCCGCCCACCTGCTGGAAATAGGTGAACTGGGATACTTCCATCCCGTCGAGCCAGACTTCCCAGCCCAGGCCGGCAGCACCGAGGGTGGGCGACTCCCAGTCATCTTCCACGAAACGGATATCGTGCTCCGCGGGGTTGATCCCCAGGGAATGAAGGGATTCCAGGTACAGTTCCTGGCTGTTGGCCGGATTGGGTTTGAGAATGACCTGATACTGCAGGAACTGGTGGACGCGGTTGGGATTCTCGAGATAGCGTCCGTCCTTGGGCCTTTTGCTCGGCTCGACGTAGGCCACTTTCCAGGGCTCCGGGCCCAGAGCCCTCAAAAAGGTGCTGGGATTGAAGGTGCCCGCCCCCACCTCGCTGTTGTAGGGCTGCACGATCACGCAGCCGTAATCGCTCCAGAACTTTTGGAGAGAGGCGATCATCTGCTGGTATTCCATCATCCTGAGCTGTCCTTTCCAGCACGCAGCAAATCCAGGGCCGCGGGCAGACGATAACCGGGCAGGTGGTAGCCCAAAAACCTGTGCAGGAGGGCGCCCAATTCACGGCGCATTTGCCGGGGCAGGGGATCTCCATCGGCGGCGGCCACTTCCATGGCCGCGCGCGCGCGCGCCATTTCCTGCAGGTGAACCAGGGCCTCGGGACCGAGGGGACGGCCACCGCGGGTCGAATCCTGGACGGCGCAAGCACCGCACACTACGCCGCCCTCGGCCGGGTTGAACCGCAGGGAATACTGCTCCGAAAAAGCCGGGTCACCTCCGCAGACAACACAGGCGGATACTTCGGGAGCCATTCCGTGCATGGCCAGCAAGTCCCATTCGAAGGCAAAAAACAACAGGGCCGGGCGGTTGCAGGACCGGGACGATAACATCCTCACGAAGCTCCCGCAAACGGCAAACAGAACCGCCGAGGCTTCGGCACCCGGATCGGCCTGACCGCCGGCAGCGGCAGCTTCGGAAACGCCGGTTGTCCCGATGGCTTCCGTATTCCCGAAGGGCCGGCAACGATCCACCAGTTCCAGCGCGCCCAAAAGGTACGCGGATCTTTCCAGGGTCGCGCCTTCCCCCATGGGGTCCAGATCCACTTCGCCACCCCGCAGGAACTGGAGTTCCCTCTGGGAGTCCAGACTGAATTCCGCGGTCACCAGGCGGCCGGGCTCGATCAGGGGCCGCAGGGCCGAACGCGGACCGCGGGCACCCTTGGCGATCACCTTGACGTAACCATGGTCCCTGGTCAGAAGCGAGACCACCGCGCTGGTTTCGCCACAGGACCAGGTCCGCAGGACCAGGGCCTCGGTGCAGGCGGCGGGACGGGTCATGACGCCCATGGTCAGGCCCCGCGGCCGAGGCTCAGCAGAAGGGTGGCCAGGCCCAGGTAGATGACCATGCTCACGATGTCGTTGGCGGTGGTAATGAAGGGACCGGTGGCCACGGCGGGATCGATTCCCACCCGGTGCAGCATCAGGGGAATTCCCGAACCGGCCATCGCCGCGAAAAGAACGACCAGCAGCATGGAAAAACTCAGGACCGCCGAAAGGTTGGGATCGCTGCTGATCAGCCAGGAGATCAAGTAGATAAAGGCGGCAACCGCCGCTCCGGTCATGAAAGCAGTACCCAGTTCGCGGCCCAGATGACGGCCGAGGTGATAGAAATCCACTTCGCCGGTGGCCAGGCCGCGTACAACCACGGAAGAGGTCTGGATCCCGATATTGCCGGCCGTTCCCATGATCATGGGGATGTACAGGGCCAGGGCCACCATGGTTTCGATGCTCTGCTCATAATGGGACATGACCAGGACGGCCCCCAACTGGCCCAGCATTGCTCCCAGCAGCCAGGGCAACCGGGACCGGGCCACGCGAAAGCTGGATTGCTCCCCGAATTCCTCTTTGCTCACACCCGCGAGGCGCGCCATGTCCTCGGTGGCCTCCTCCTCCATCACGTCCATCACGTCGTCGGCGGTGACAAGTCCCACCATCTCCATGCCACTGTCGACCACCGGCAGGGAAATCAAGTCATGGGTCTGGACGAAGTCGGCCACTTCCTCCTGGTCCAGGTCGACTTCGACGTAAAGGGGGTCCGCCTCCATGACATCCCTGACCACCGCGTCCGGAGCCGTAATCAAAAGGCGAAACAGGGGCAGACGGCCCACCAGTTTTCCCTCCGGATTCAGCACATAGACGAAATGGGTCTGTTCCAGATCGTCCTCATCGAGTTCGCGCAGGACCGCCACCGCCTCGCCGGCGGTCTGTTCCTCGGTGCAGATCGCGAATTCCTTACCCATGATGCCGCCGGCTGACTCCGGTGGATACTGGAGCAGGTCCGCGACTTCAATGCGTTCGGTTTCCTCCATGGCGGCGAGGACTTCGGCAGCCTGTTCGGTATCGAGCTCGCCGATGACATCGGCCGCCTCGTCCGAGGGCATTTCCTCGATGATGTCGGCGATCTCGTCGATATCCAGCAGGGTGAACAGGACGCTCAGGCTGCGGTTGTCGATTTCGCTGAGCACTTCGGCCAGGGGATCGGGCGGCAGCATGCGGAGGATGCGGGCCGTGTCCTCGACATTCATGAAGCGCAGGACCTCGGAAAGGTCCCCGGGACTCAGGCCCATGGCGAGTTCCCGCAGGGATTCGGTATCGTCCTCGCCAAGGAGTTCGCCGAATTTCAATTCCAGCGCGTGGCGCTCGGCATCCAGATTCGCCGGATCCAGGATCAGGTCGTCCGGCTTTCCCGGATCAGGGTTGTCGGAAAATCTGTCCGTCACTGTTCCAGATCCTTTTCTGTTTCCCCGCCCGGAGCGGCGGCTTCGGCCTTCAGGGCCAGTTGAACTGCCTGGTCCCCGATCAGGGTGGCCTGTTCGGGCGTCATGATGGCCCCCCCGGAAACGATGAGCTTAATGGCCTCTTCCACGGGGATGGACAGCTCCACCAACTCCCGGCGAGGCACCAGAAGCATGAAACCCGAAGTGGGATTGGGAGTCGTGGGCAGGAACACGTTGACCAGGGGCTGTTCCATTTCGTCCCGGGTCACGAATCCCATGGAATAGAGTCCCCGGCGGGGATAGGCGAACATGACCACCTTCTGGAAAGCGGTGCGGCGGTCCTGCAGGAAAACCTGGGCGATCTGTTTGACGGCGGAAAATACGCTCTTGACCACCGGAATCTGTTCGAAGAATTTTTCCAGGACCCTGAAAAACGCGATGCCGATGAGGTTGCGCGTGAACAAGCCCACCAGGGTGATCAGGAGCACGAAGACCACGACCCCGATAAGCGTCAGCAGAAAATTGGGGTAGGTTTCGGTGACCGCCGGAATACGCTGCAGCCAGGGTCGCATGGTCGCACTGATCAGCACGTAGAACCGCCAGAGGATCCAGGACGTGATGACCAGCGGAGTGATGGACAGCAACCCCGTCAGAAAATGTCTCTGCATGAACCTATACATGGCATCAGTCCCCGCTGGTGGTGGTTTGATCACCCAACCGGATCATCATTCCTCATCCCGCCGGTGGTATCCGGGCAATGGCTCGGAAGCCTTCAGCAGGACCCGCAGTATCCGCTGGTCGGCCACGTCCTCCACCTGGATGACAAATCCCGCCACTTCCACCTGGTCGCCTTTTTCCGGAACATTTCCGGCGGCCTCGTAGATCAAGCCGCCCAGGGTCTCGCTGGTTTCAATCCCCTCGGCGGCACCGAAAGTGACACCCAGCATTTCCTCCAGGTCCTCCAGGTCGATCTTGGGATCCAACCTGACGGTGGCATCGTCCACCCAGGTCAGGAGATTTTCATCGGGGTCGAATTCATCCTGGATTTCACCGACGATTTCCTCGATCACATCCTCGAGGGTCACCAGACCCGCGGTCCCCCCGTACTCGTCGATGACCACCGCCATATGAATGCGCTTGGCCCGGAACTCGTCGAGAACCTCATCGATCTTCTTGCTCTCCGGGATGTAGTAGGGCGGGTGCACCAGGTTTTTCAAATTGAATTCCCCGCCCGAAATATCGCCTTCCCGAAAAATTTTCAACAGGTCTTTCGAATAGAGAATGCCCGTGACCTTGTCCACGCTGCCGTCAAAAACAGGCACCCTTGAATGGCCGCTGGCGATGACCGCGGCCAGGGTTCCCGCCAGGTCGGCCTCCCCGTCCAGGGCAACCATATCGATGCGCGGGATCATGATCTCCCTGACGGCCGTGTCGTGAAAGTCGAAGATGCTCTGTATCATCTCCCTTTCATCCTCGTCGAGGGTGACGTTTTCCCCGTCTTCGGTCATGAGGCTGCGGATCTCCCCGGCCGAAAGGTGGGGCTGCATCTCGGCCGTCCAGAGAGTGTCGTCCAGTTTGTCCATGACCATCAGCATCATGGCCGTCCAGGGCCGCAGCAACCAGGTAAGGGGATAGACCATCGCGCCGACGATGCGGGCGTAGGCCAGGGCGGTTCCCGCCGCCAGCATCTTGAAGACGAGCCCACCAAGGCTCCAGGCCAGGAAGGCGGTTACCGCATACAGCAGGTAAAAGGTCGGGTCGAGCGCACCGGGCCACTGGAGGGTCAGAAGATGCCCCCAGCCGAAGGCGCCAATCAGGGTAAAAACCAGGAACAGGGTCCCGATGGTCACCTGGAAACGGCGGTCGTTTTCCAGGTAGTCACGTAAAACCGTACCCAGGGAATCCTGTTCCAAAAGCCCGTTGCGAAACAAACCGCTGATGCGGTAGTGGGCCGTCATCAAACCGCCCATGAGCATGGCGCCCACCCAGGCGACAATGGTCAATACAATCGTTCCCGTCGCTGCGGACAAACCGGCACCCGTACCTTCCATGAACCGATCAGCTCCCTTCCAGGAGGGGATGGGACAAACCTTCTCCAGCCAGGATTTCAGCTTCCACTTCCCTCATGGCCGCCGTTTCCCCGTCGCTCTCATGATCCCAACCCAGAATATGCAAAATGCCGTGGACTACAAGCAGGGGAATTTCCTGGTTTTCGGGCCAGTTCCTTTCCCCGCAACGCTCGACAATGAAACCCGGGGCCAGAACCACCTCTCCCACCACCTGCGCCTGATCATTCTCCTGCGCAAAGGCCAGTGAATCCAGCCACAAATCCGCATAGGCATGGCCCTGGCCGTGTTTCAACACCGCATCACCGCTGCCGGCGCCCTGGAGATAGGAAAAAGACAGGACATCGGTCACCCCGGGCACATTCCTGAAATCCTTGTTCAAGCCGGCCATGATGCCGTCGTCGACCAGCACCACGTCGCATCCCCAATGGGGGAGTCCCAGGCCCGCGGCCAACCTCGCGACCAGCCCCGTTCGAAAACCCTCCGCGTCCCAGGCGGCGCCAAGAGGGACCGGTCGTGTTCGCCGTTCCACAAGCCGCAGATTCACGAACCCGCCTTTCTTTCGCCCCGGCGCTCGGGGACCTTCTCGGTATCCCGGTCCTTCTGCCCCGGGTAAACGATGCGCGAATGGTGAATACCGGTCAGCAGCGGGATAAATGACTCCCGGATTCCGGCCAGATCACTGAGAGTCAGGCCGGACTGGTCCATCTCGCCACTGAGCATGCGCTTGTCGATGATCTGTTTGGAAATTTCCCTGATCCGGCTTGGAGTCGGTTTGGCCAGGGACCGGGTAGCCGCCTCCACTGCGTCGGCCAGCATCAGGATCGCCGTTTCCCTCGACCGCGGCTTGGGACCGGGATAGCGGAAATCATCCACCTTCACCGTTTCGTTGCCGTCGCCTTCTAGGGCCTTGTGGTAGAAATATTCCATCACCATGGTGCCGTGATGTTCGGGGATGAAATCGATCACCATCTGGGGAAGGCGCCATTTGCGGCCCAGGTCGATCCCGTCCTTTACATGGGCGGCAATCACCAGGGCGCTCATGCTGGGACTCAACTCGTCGTGTTTGTTGAATTCCGGTCTCTGGTTTTCCACATAGTATTCGGACTTCTGCATCTTGCCGATGTCGTGAAAAAGAGCGCCCACCCTGGTCAACAGGGCGTTGGCATCGATGGCCCGCGCGGCATGCTCCGCCAGTTGCCCCACCACCTGGCTGTGGTGATAGGTTCCCTGGGCCTCGAGAGCCATCCTCTTCAACAGGGGATGGTTCAAGTCCGAAAGTTCAAGCAGGGTCAGATCGGAACAAACCCCCACCAGGGGTTCGATGACCGGCAACAGGAACAGCCCGAAGGCCACCAGCAGGACGGGTGTGAACAGACCCACCATGTAAATGTGACCGATCCCGCCTTCCGGTCCGAAGGCCTCGGTGCCCAGCAGAAAAATCAGCGTCCCCGAAAGAAAAGTCAGCAGCATGATGGTCTGATAGAACTGACTGCGTTTCTGGATCCGGCGAACCGAAACCACGGTGACCATTCCCAGGATGTACCAGAAAAATATGTTCCCCGGGCTGATTCCCGGTAAGAACGCCAGCAGCATCACGCCCAGAAGTGTCGTCGTAAAGCCCACCTTCGACTTGAAGAGAACCGTGGCAAACAGGGACAGCAGGATGACCGGTACCGCCAGCGGACCCAGGGCGGGACGGCTCAGGGCAAACCAGGCTCCCACCAGATAGACAGCCAGAACCAGGGTCAGGGCCAAAAGGAACCGCAGGCTGCGCAACCGTTCCGGAAAATGAATGAAGGCCAGCCAGCCGAACAATCCCAGGGCGACAGCCACCAGCAGGCCCCGAACAATAAAGCGCGATATCCGCCCGGGTCCGTCGTCTCCCCCACCGCGATCCTGCAGGAGGGATTTCAACTCTTCCAGGTAAAGAGCCTGTTGTTCGGTAACCCGAACCCCCTGGTCGACAATGCGCTCTTCCGGCAGGAAACCCTTGGTCGTGGGAACGGATTCCCTGGCGGCATCCTGACGTTTGCGGGTCTCGATCGGATCGTAGGTCAGGTTGGGCGAAATGAACGGCCGCATGACACTGGCCCCGAGACCGGCCTCATGGGATTTCATGCCCGCGGCGAGAAGTTCGGTGGAAAGACGTTTTTCCAGGTTTGGCGGGACGGAGATCTTGTCCAGCCCGTGAAGTGTCTCTGACGAGGAAGTCTGGACGACGATCCTGTCGTATTTCCCCACCGGCAGCATATCGGCCACACCGTCACGAATCACACGGGACCAGGCCCGCTCCATCCGGCCAACCAGGGAGTCCGGTTCCTGGGTGGCCAACAGGGCGGGGATTTCATCCGGACGGGCCGAAGGGTACTGAAGTGCCAGAAGGCCGATCTTCTCCTGGGCGCCACCCGTGGTGTCGGCCAGGACTCCGGCCAGCGAAGCGAGGAACAATTCCATCCTGGCATTGCGCATCCGGCCTTTGCCCGGTTCATCCCGGACCAGGACCGGCGGTTCGACGACGACCTTCTGGAGCCTCTCCATCTGGACATCGCGATCCAGCTTGGAAGCTTCAAAAGAGAAGGGCGCCCGAATTTCAGTATCCGCCAGCTGACCGGCTTGAGGAAAATCCGTGGACAGCCGGGGCACCGGCAGAAAAAGAAACAGGTGCAAAACGAGAAGTCCCAGCCCCAGGCCCAGGGCCCAACTCAGGGAACGGTCCTTTCGAGAGGCCTCCCCCATCCCGGCAGCCATCGATGAGGACTTGCCGGCGGTTTTACCGGGGTTCTTACCCGGGGACTTGCCCGCTGACCTGACAGTACTGCGGCCCTCGCGCATGGAACCGTCGCGGGATATCCAGTCCCACAGGCTCAGCCACCATTTGGCCATGATCCATCCTTCCGTCCTGTCATTTCCCGTCCTCGGCCACGCCGGCCGCATCGAAGGCCTCCACGATTCTGCGGACCAGCGGATGCCGCACGACATCCCGCCCATCCAACTCCACGAAGGCCACCCCTTCGGTGTCCCTGAGAATATTCCGTACCAGCGCCAATCCCGACAACCGTTTGTCCGGAAGGTCCACTTGGGTAACGTCGCCCGTCACCACGGCCTTGGACTGGACCCCCAGGCGGGTCAAAAACATTTTCATCTGACCCAGGGTCGTATTCTGGGCTTCGTCCAGGATGACAAAGGCATTATTGAGCGTACGGCCCCTCATATAGGCCAGCGGGGAGGCTTCGATGACACCGCTGGACATGAACCGGGCGATCTTGGCCGAACCGGAGATATCGGACAGGGCGTCGAACAGGGGCCTCATGTAGGGGTTGATCTTTTCCTGGAGATCCCCGGGCAAAAAGCCCAGTTGCTCCCCCGCTTCCACCGCGGGCCGGACCAGGACAATGCGATCGACCAACTGCCTCTTCAAATAGTCCATGGCCATGACCACGGCCAGAAAGGTCTTGCCTGTTCCGGCCGGGCCGATGGAAAACACGACGTCGTGGTCATGGACCGCCTTCACATACGCCTGCTGCCCCTTGGTCTTGACGCGGACCGCCTGACGGCTGCCGCTGGCGAACAGCAGGGGATCATCCGCCTGGAAAATCCTGGAATCCGGCTCCCATTTGCCGGCCCGGATCTCCCACAGATAGCACAGGCTGACACTGTCCACCATCTGGCCGCCCCGAATCCTCTCGACGAGGTCTTCCAGCACCTCGCGAACCATGGGCACCCCCTTTGCCGGACCGCGAATGGTCATGCGGTCTCCGCGGGCTATCAGGGTGCCTCCGAATTTCTTTTCCAGAAAATGGAGATTGGCATCGCCGGGACCGAACAGCCCGAGCTGGTCAACCCCATCAAGGTCCAGGATTTCCTCGACCAGGGCTCCGGATTCGCCATCGCTCCGCTGACTGGTCATGAACCTTCCTTTGCCCCTTCGTCAGGTTTGGGAATGATCTGAAGGTTGAGCTCCTTGAGCTGGGCCTCGCTGATCGGGCCGGGGCTGTTGTCCAGCGGACCGGCCGCAAGAGTGGTCTTGGGAAAGGGGATCACTTCCCTCAGGGAGGGGCTGCCCGTCAGCAGCATGATGATCCGGTCCAGCCCCAGGGCAATGCCCCCGTGGGGAGGCGCTCCGTACCCAAGGGCGTCCAGGAAAAATCCGAATTTGTTCAGATACTCCTCTTCGTCCATGCCGACGATCCGGAAGACCCGCTCCTGCAATTCGCGCTGATGGATCCTGATGCTGCCCGAACCGAGTTCCACCCCGTTGCAAACCAGGTCGTAAAGCTGGGCCCTCCCCGCCCCCGGGTCATCCTCGAGGCCGGCGATGTCCTCGGGTCGCGGCTGGGTGAACATATGATGGCAGGCGTCCCACCCTCCGGTCTTGTTCTTTTCAAAGAGGGGAAAATTCCGCACCCAGGCCAGGGCCCAGCTGTTCTCGGGTATCCAGCCCGCGAGGGAGGCCATTTCCAGCCGCAGGGCACCGAGTGCATCCCTCACCATGGCGATGTCTCCGGCCACGAACAGCAGGAGGTCCCCATCCTGGCAACCGACCCGTTCCCGCAGGCCTTGCTGGAAGTCGTCCCCCAGGAATTTCGCGATGCCCGTTTCCAGACCCTCGGCGGTCACCTTGGCGCGGGCCAGCCCGAAGGCCCCCTTCTTCTTGACCAACTCCTCCAACTCATCGACCTGTTTCCGGCTCCAGCCGGCCATGCCGTGACCGTTGAGGCACCGCACGGTTCCCCCGGCCTCCAGGGCTTTTTCGAAGACACCGAAACCGCAGCCCGGCACCAGGTCGTCCAGACGGTGGATCGGGCAGCCGAAACGAAGATCCGGTTTATCCGAACCGTACATGTCCATGGCATCGTCGTAGGAAATGCGTGGGAAGGGAATCGGCAAGTCGATGCCGGAGGCCTCGGCAAAAATGGTGGCCATCATCTGCTCGACCACTTCGAAGATCTCGTTCTCCTGGACGAAGCTCATTTCAAGATCGATCTGGGTGTGCTCCGGCTGGCGGTCCGATCGCAGATCCTCGTCCCGCAGGCAGCGGGCGAGCTGGAAATAACGGTCGACCCCGCTGACCATCAGGATCTGTTTGTAAAGCTGGGGCGACTGGGGCAGGGCGTAGAATTCCCCGTGATGGATCCGGCTGGGCACCACGTAGTCCCGGGCGCCTTCGGGGGTTGTCTTGATCAGCAGGGGCGTTTCGACTTCGAGAAAATCCCGGTCCGAAAGGAACCGCCGCGCCGCCTGCGCCGCCAGGTGCCGGACCCTCATATTGTTGGCCATCACCGGATGCCGCAGATGGATGTAACGATGCTTCAGCCGCAGTTCCTCGCCGGCGCTTTCCGCCTGGTCGATCATGAAAGGCAGCGGCGCGCAGATATTCAGGATCTCCACCTGGCGGGCCACCACCTCGATGGCGCCGGTGGCCTTGTTCGGATTGACCATGTCCGCGGGCCGGGCCCTCACCACTCCGGTGATTCCCAACACCGACTCCAGTTTGAACTCCTTGGCTGTCTCCAGCGGCTTGCCGTCCTCGAAGACAATCTGCACGATTCCATATCGGTCCCGCAAATCGACAAAAACGACCCCACCCAGATCGCGGATCCTGCCGGCCCAACCGGCCAGCTTGATTTCCGTACCGATGAGGTTCTCGCCAACCTCACCGCAGCGGTGGGTTCTCATGCTTTCAAAATCTGATGTCATGCTGTTCCGGTTCACCCTTCCAGGACTTTCCGCACGGCGGCCAGGAGTTGAGCCCTGGGCACCGGCGTTTGTTCACCTGTTTCAAGATTCTTCATCTGCAATGTTTCGGTGCGAATCTCATCCTCGCCCACCGCCAGGAGAAACCGGGCGTTGCGCAGATTGGCCGACCTGGCCTGGGCTTTCAGCGAACGGTCCGAAGTATCGACCTCGACCCGGCAATATCCCCGCAGGATATCCGTGCTCACGAAACCATATCGCTGGGCTTCGAGCCCTTTGCAAACGACGTAGATATCCACCTCCGACTGACGGCTCCGCTGGGGATCCACCGGTTCATCGTCCAGATGGAGCAACGTCCTTTCGATACCGATGGAAAAACCGATGGCCGGAGTTGGCGGTCCCCCGCATTGCTCCACCAGGTAATCATAGCGGCCGCCACCGGCGAGACTGCTCTGCTTGCGGCCCGAGGTGGCCGTGATCTCGAACGTCGTGCGGCAATAATAATCCAGGCCCCGCACCAGGGAAGAATCCTCTTCGAAAGGGACTTCCAGGTCACCGAGCGTATCGAGAACCACCCGGTGATGCCGGCGGCACGGTTCGCAGATCGAATCGGTAATCGGAGGGAACCGGCCCAGAAGTTTCTGAACCCCATCATCCTTGGCATCGAACAATCGCAGGGGATTGATTTCGATCCGGGACCTCATATTTGCCGGGATCTCATCGATGTTTTCCATCAGATAAGACCTCAAGTCATCAACGTAAGCCGGCTTACAATCAGGACATCCAATACTGTTAACCTTGACCATGAGACCGCGCGCGTCCACGGCCTCGAACAGCGCCATCGCGGTCTGGATCACTTCGGCGTCCAAAACCGGACTATCCGAACCAATAGCCTCCAGGCCGACCTGATGGAACTGGCGGTATCTGCCCGCCTGGGGCCGGTCGTGCCGGAACATGGGCCCCATGTAGTAGAACTTGACGGTCCCCGGTTGCCGGTTCAGGCCGTTCTCAAGATAGGCCCTGACCACTGAAG